>JAOZUK010000062.1 GCA_029938715.1 Bacteroidales bacterium
GCAAGTCTACTTCAATAAGTTGCTGCGCTCCGGTTTCACTTTCTTCAGTCGGTTTATTCCAGTAAAACAATCGCATCGATTTTCTTGCAACGCCGAGTACCCCTGTATACGCTCCTTCGGTAACCTGCACTATATCTCCGGTTTTTTCATTTACAGCCATAGCCTCGCCTTTCACTCTGTCCGAACGAAAGATGAGCCATTCTCCGTCAGAAGTCCATTGATTATGTGTTGGATATATTTTTGTGTCTCCTGCCGGTGTACTCGTCAAAAAAACAAGATCCACACCCGTTACCGGATCTTCTACTATCTTTTTTTCCGATGGGAAACGAGTTCCAATCTGCCCCTCACAAGTCAAGAAAGTCAGTAGACATACAAGCTGGCATAAAAGTATTTTAATCATTATGGTTTTCATATTAGTCCGGTTTAATTATTCAATTCTGATATTTTAAAATTTGCAAAGCGCGATGAACGCGTATACATCAAACGCAATCCAATTCTTCCCTCTTCGATTACCGGTAAATCCGGATTAGTAAAATGGCAGTAATAGCTTTGCTCTGAATTCACTACCCGCATAAAGATGTCTCTCTCCTTTTTTATTACAGTAATTTTGTGAGGAACACCCGGGGCAAACAAACCATCGGGATAATAGTCAGGTTTCAGATCAGTGCCTTTCAATCCTGTTTTATCAGGCATATACCGACGTGCCCGGATGTATTGTTCGCGCTCATCTCCCTTATTTGGGAAAGCGGCATAACTGATATGATAAGCATTCATATGATCGTAATACATGCGCATTGCCGGCACCTCCCGAAGCGTATTCCATTCTGCAATATCCTTATTATAAGGCTCCTTACCGCTACCGGTGGCCTGAATGTAGAGGATATTTACACATCGGGTCTCAAAATCCAGGCGGGTAAAATCAAATTCAATCTTCACATCACCTTCGAATGATTCCTTTGTCCACAAAACCATGTGATGTGCATCATTCTTGAACTGGGGCCCTGCTGAAAGCTGCATACCCATTTCACTGTTGCTGACCGAAGCCACCTGGCCATCCAGAAACCATTGCTCCGTCCAGTCCCAGGTACAGGAATCGGAAAAGACTTCCAGCCAGTTATTCTGCCGGGCTTTTTCAAATGCTTCTTTTTCCCGAGTATTTGTCTGCTGTGCTTTACACCCAAGAAATAGAGCCAGTAAAAACAGGGTGCATACCAGATCGGATCTTCTCATTTTTTTCATTTTAACGTAAAATAGAAAAATTTAATGATGGTCCCGGATACCATCTTCTTCCACATAAAAAATAGCAGCATCAGTCTCCACTTTCTCTTTATAAAATAGCAGCGCACTGTCGTTCATCTTTACGGTGTGAGCCTTAAGCAGGCGATACACCTCTGCTCCTGCAAAGATGTATGGTCCATAGCCATGACCGGCTGCTTTATTTACCGGACGGTAGTAATAAAATGCAGGATCAAATGCCATGCCGGTACCCACACAGGTCCCGTCGATTTGTCCAAGCTCATTCACCCTGGTGGTCACCCCATGCCAGCCAAGCATCATTTGAGGTCCATAGGCCAGCATATCGATCCAGCCTTCGTTTATGGCTTTTGCCATGCAATACACATAGATCGCACTGGCTGATGTCTCCAGGTAAGAATCGTTTCTGTCCAGAAGCTGGTGCCAGAGTCCTTCACCGGACTGCAGGGCGCACAGGCCCTGTATATGTGCGCGCAATAATCCAAGGACCTTTTCGCGTCCCGGATAGCCTTCCGGAATAGCGTCCAGCACTTCCACTTTGGCCAGAAGGGCCCAACCGTTAGCCCTGCCCCAGTGAAAGGAAGGATGAGGATCCATGGCCTCCACCCAGCCATGGCGGTAGAGTCCTTTTTCGGGAAGGAACATGCGGTCGGCAAACTGCAGGACCTGCTTGATGGCCTCATCGTAGTAGCTGCTTTCCCCGGTCCATTTTCCCATGTAGGCGATGACCGGAACCCCCATGAACATATCGTCCAGCCAGACCGTGTTCCTCTGTGGCCGTATTCGTGCAAAGGTTCCGTCCGAAAGCCGGTATTCCTTGTTCATGATGAAATCGAAGTAACGGTCCATGATCTCAGCCCCATCAAATTCCATATCCTCCATCTTTGCCTTAATCATTGCAGAGCACATGGCTCCTGCATCATCCAGTGCTTCGGGGCGCAGTAGCTGGCGCATCTGGGGATCAGCCTTTTTATTGTCCTCCGGGAGGAAAGGTGCGAAATGGGGAGCTACTTCGGATAAAAATTGAAACCGATCTTCCACATATTTTTGGTAGCGCTCATCGCCGGTGATTTTTGCGGCACTGAGCATGGAAGAGTAGGTGACCCCCCACATGTAGTTGGTAATGCTGAAGGTTCCCTGCCGGATAATGGAATTTTTGTCGATCTTTTTGTAATTGGTGATCTCCTCTTTCGTGTATTTGTCAATGACCCCTGTGGGGGTTGCTTCCTCCAGGTAATAGAGCACACGATCGATCGCTGCTTTTACTTCCTCGGGGCTGGTTTCACCGTATGGAGTGTTGTAGCCTGGTTTTGCCAGGTACAGCTTGGTGGATGCATCTACTTTCTTGGTGTCCACATATTGAGCGTAAATAGTATTGGAGACCATTGCCAAACAGCAGACAACACATAAAACAATTGATTTTTTCATGCTATTATCAGGGTTTAAATATTTGAATATTTCGGAAATCATGCAATCTATTTTTCATTTATGACCCTCATTACCGGAACCTCCCCCGTTAAAATCCAGTATCAGTTCCTGATCCTTCTTTTTGATTTTGACAAGACCGCTTTCGTATTCGGATATAAGGTATGGGCTGTCGAATAGTTCAGGGTAAGAGTAGTCGATATAGTTCCCGCCCACAGTGGGGATCTCACTGTTGGCAGAGTTAAAGATTATTTCTTCTGCATCCTCTCCGCAACCTGTGTATTTGAGGATATCGAAGCCAAGATTCGGAGCCATCACCGTAGAGTAAAGATTGAGGGAATTATCCAGGACATCCTCCTGGAAATTCTCCAGGCTTGGGTAATCGGCTTTGCGGCCGGCTTCAAAAATGATTGGGCTGTATTTGTTCTTCAGGCGGAGGATGCTGAGATCTTCATTCCACTCATATCCTTTTTCGCCCAGTGCTGTTTCACCTTTATGTCCACGGATTGTTTCGGAGCTATCGTCAGGTCTGCTATCCCTACCGACAATTACCCTTACCGCAAGGTAGGCATTTCCTTTGGCCAAAAAGATCCATCCGTTTTTTTCTTCCAGCCGGTCAAGATCCCCATCAAATAAGATGCCATAGGGCTTGGAGCCCAGGTCATAGTCAGGGAACCATTCAGGGGAGATGCGGGTGAGATTGCGGGACTGCTGGGTGATCATAACTCTGTGGTGCTGTACACTGCGATAATAGTGATCGGTCCCAAGTTTCCAGGAATCCGGGTCTGTCTCGTCTATCTCAGCGGATCCGATCAGTCCCGGTTTTTCTCCTGAATAAAGAGGTCCGGGAATAATGCGGCAGTAAGGATCCCCGGCAAAAATCATAGAATGCTGTCGCCGTGAAACACTGAGGTGACTGTGTACAGCACCAGGATGATCCATCTGCGTTCCAAGCACGTAATCCGGAGTGACCCAGCTGTAGCGCAGGAATCGTCCAGGTGTGTCACACAAGAGCGTGCGTTCATTTCCCAGTGGCCGCGGCCAGACATTTTCTTCCTCACCCGGGCGCCGCGACAGGTAGGCAAAGCAGCCCAGTCCTTCGCGGTCCAGTGCCAACTCCCAGATAAGGGGAGGCAGACGGTAATCAGAGAGCAGGAGTTCGAAAAAGCCATGACAGGCATTGCCCGGTCCCCCAAGGAGATATTTGGCAAACTGAGTCATGCTTCCATAACCAGACTTCGGCCCGTAGCTCCTTGTTTTTGCACCACCCCTCATGCCGCCAATCTGATCCTGTGCCCAGTCGGCCCAGACCATATCAAAGAATTGACCAGTCTTTGTCCGCAATGCCTGATCCTCACAAAGATCGTAAATAGACTGTAGGAAGCCCAGCGAGTAAAGCATATAGGTGGGGGAGTTAATTTCAATAAACGGTCCCCGGCGAGCTCTTTGCGTGAACCACTTGTCCCAAAATTTCACCCAGGCTTCATAATGTTCCCTGGCACGGTATTCATTCCCGTCCTTTAAGTTGGCCCTGCCACCTGTCTGGCGCTCAAGGCTGGCATGACCGTAGCCGTATCCGCTCCCGTATCCCAGGTCTGGATAGATCCTGTCAGCATAAGCCGGCTCGTGCATGAAGATCTGTGACGAGAGAAGATTCGCAACCTTGGCATTGATGTCGTGGTTCTCGCTGCCGGCCATCCACCAGGTGCTCTGACTGGCGATTACGATGTCGTTCTTCACTTTTGTCCGTTCCCAAAGGAGTTCTAACAGTGCTTTTTCCGTCTCCTTCTCTAGTCGTCCGGGTAAACGCGTTGCTTTGCTCCCAAATGTATAATACATCTGAATCAGTGTTGGAGTAAGGTATAGCGACCAGTGCCTGTCCAGTTCATACTCACGGCGAATCTCAGGATCCTGAGATGTGAAGATCTCTCGTAGTTCAGCATTGGTCTTTTCAATATCTTGTCCCAGCCACAGTTTCCCGAAATGAATATTAAGCAGGTCGCGCCAGTATACATGGCGATTGTGGAGCTTAAGGGTTTCGGGAGTATATGTCGAAATATCCCTGAAGGCTTCATCTATACGCTCAGATCGACTGGCTGCTGCCTCATTACGGCGCTGACGGACTGACTTGTCTGTTACGCCCATTACCCGGTCACTTTTTTTGTGCGTAAAGAGGATCCCATCAAACCAGAGTTTCCCCTTCGAATCCTGGGGCTTATGAAGCTGACAGGCTGTGACCTTTGTGAAATCAAAATCGTGATTTTTCTTAAGTTCGGACAGGGGCAGGGTGAGCAGATGCCATTTTCCGTCTGTCCTGAAATCCCTCAGGAAGCCCTCGGCCCTTTCTCCTTCCTCATCAAAAAAGGTGAGTGGCCATGGGTCTCCGGCGATCATGCCGGCTCCTTTCATCCAGAGCTGCAGGGCCCACTCCTCAGACAAATCCCAGGTTTGCTGGTATGGACCTGGCATGAAACCAAGTTCGTCGACCATATCAGCTGTGGCTGCATCAAAACACACACTGAAATCGCCCGCCTGTTTGTCACCATAATCCAACGAGAAATAGTTCACAGCGCTTTCATCCGGATAGAGATTGCCATTTTTATGGTAAATAATCCTGTTCCCCTGAAGCGCCCGGTTTTCAGTAATGCTACTGCCAGTGGAGGCTGTCCCAAAGAGCCTTAAAACCTCATCATAGAAGTCAACCCTTTTCACGTTGCCCGCCTGGTAAGTCTGGGCAGAGATACTGCTGCTTGCGATGAGAAACAAGCAAAGTGCTATGCAAAGCCCTTTTATATTTATGTAGTTAAACCTGAGCATTCTAATGGATCCTTTTTATTTCCAGAGAAACAGTTTCTCCTGATTTAAGCCTGACTTTCCGCATGGTAAGCAAACCATTCTCATCTGCCTTTGTCTTTTTACCATTGACGATCAATGTTTCGCCCGGTGCAATCTGAAACCTGGTCAACCGCCTGGGTGTCACATCAACTTCAAGTTTAGCAGGGAGGAAGCCTCCTTTTGCATTAATCCGGATGCTCCAGCTGTTTTCGTTTTCTTTAATATCAGTCCAATAGAGTCCCCGGTTCATCCATCCTGTGATATCCCCATTGTCTTTTTCTCCATTTCCCGGATTGTAGTTTCCGGAGAAATTACTGAATGCTGGAAAGCTTGTGCCATGGGGCATCCCTGGCTGGAGGGAATAAAAATCATTCATATCTTCTGGCACGTCTATACTCATATTGTGTTTTCCATTGTTCCAGTAGCAAGCAAATCCGCGCTTTGCCTTATTAAGGGCCCGGTAAAAGGAGGGATTGTTTACCCAGGGAATTGAGCCGTCTGTGCGTCCGTTGCAGAGCACAAGAAAGGGTAATTCCTCCCTGGATTCCAGTACGATGCGCTCACTATTCATTCGTTCCATTACCGGAATGCCATCAGAACTCATAATGGTTTCATCACAGGTACGTCCGCAAAGTCCGTCCAGCCGTTTGAGATTGCTGATGCCATCTTTACCTGCTCGTTTCGTGTAGGAGACAATGGGAACATAGCTGTACACCGTGGCAAATACTTCAGGGTGGTGGAAGGCTGTGGAAATGGCCCCACTACCACCCATGGATTTCCCGCGGATAAACGTATGATCAGGATCTGTTCCGAAATAGTCCTGTGCCCAGCGTACGAGATAGAGCAGGTGCTCTTCGGTACAGTTGACCACCTCACCGTTATTCACTTTCTCAGCGTCATAAATTCCATTGTTGCAGCCATACCACCAGGTGTTGATGGCCGGCACATGATCGCGCTTGTCCCAGGAGTACAGTAGAGGCCTTCCAATCCAGATTCGGTCGAGCGGATAGATTACAATTCCATCAGGATCACTCTCAGCAACAAATTTACGAGCCAGGCCCTCCCGCCAACCTTGCCGGGCATCTCCGAAAACGAGGAAATTGGCTCTGTTGTCCTTGTCCCAGCCACCACCACGTCCGTGCAATACAAGGGTCAGACTTTTCCCAACTGCACTACCTTTAACGGGACCCTCCTTTAGACGGATCGCTTGCGGAAGCATTGGTTCTGTCCGTACCGCCTCTTTTAAGGAATTGACACCGGGAAGAATATCAGAAGCATCTACCGAAGAGGGCAGCACGGCAAAATAGACAGGTTCCTTATCACTTGCAGTATGAACAAATAAGCCACTTTGAGGATCCAGCTCTTTCCCCTCAATCATGAATCCATGCGAACGGTCCGGTTCCGCATCCGGGTCAAAGGAGGCAGGATCCTGCCACCAGTCGCAGGCACTGCCAGATTCAATGTGATGCCCCACCAATGTTGCTTTTGAGAATGTGCTGGCTGTAATGGGACTGGGATCCATATATACATTGAAAGTAACACCCTTGGGAACCGTTGATTCATTCCAGGTGAGAAATACCTGTCCTGAACGTACAGAAGCTTTCAGGCCGCTTACGACCTTCTTCTCTTTTTCAGATTCTGATATTTCAATTGCCCGGTCATCCAGAACCACATTGGAACGCTGAGCATTGCAGGTAAGCCCGGTGCTGCATATGATCAGGGCCGCCAGTATGAAAATTTTGTTCAGAACTGCAGAAGTATACATTTTCTCTATGGTGTGAGTTGCATATTATTATTTTACCAGAATTGCCTTATCCTGTCCGGGATGGGCTGCTTCTCCCCTGAATCCGGAATAGTCAAGTTTCGTTATGTCATGAGCCTCGAGGGCATGGGTAAAATAGTCCGGAAGATTTTCGCCCCAGCTCACTGTGCATTTATCCAGTACCACATTATCTGCATAACGGATACTGAATCCTGGATTTCCATGGATTTCAATATCAGGATATGTGGTTGTGGGCCTGTTATCGAAAAGCCCTCCCTCATACCCGGTCCACCGATCCATTCTCACATTCACATTTTCCATCCTCACATTCCGGATGCGACTTTCCGGGGTACCACTGATGCGTACGCTGTTTTCTGATTTTCCAGAGATATTCAGGAACTCCACATCGTGAATTGTCCCGATTTTGGTTTCAGGTGTACGGGGTATCGCCGTTAGTGATATGGCTTCTCCGCGCCCCCACCATGGATCTGAATAATATCTGGATACAAAATTTATGTCACGGAATACCACATTGTACACATCACCCTCATCCCTGAGCTGGATGTTCAGTCCCCTGCAACTGGTAATGATTTCACATCGCTCAAAAATAATATCATGGATATCCTGGGTGGTCTCGGTTCCTATTTTCACCCCCGAATCCTGGGTCTCCAGGATGCAGTCTTTGACTGTGATATGCGCTGACGGTCCATAATCTTTCTCCTGCCTTGTGGCTTTAATCACAATTGCATCATCTCCACAAATGATGTGACAGTTTTTGATCAGTACATTCCGGCAATGATCGGGATCTATCCCGTCGCAGTTGGGCACATCCAGGTGGTTTCTGATTTTGATATTGTCCACCAGCACATCCTCACATCCCAGCATATGTAGTCCCCAGCTGGGCGCTTCACTGAAGCTTAAATCTTTAACTGTAAGGTTTTTGCATGAAGTAAGCACAAAGATCCTGGGCCTCCAGTCTTTCGGTCTCCACCATTCATTCTTCTCATCGAAATGAGTCATGAATTCATGGGCCCTTCCGTTAATATTGCCTTCCCCTGAAATGGTAAGATTCCTTGCACCTTGAGCACTGATCACAGCACGTTCAATATAATCCTCAGGATTTGTACTGACATAAAGCTCCGCTCCCCTTTCCATATGAAAATCAATATCACTCTTCAAGGTCAGGGTGCCAACCAGGTAACGGTATCCACCCGGGATAAGCACCCTGGCGCCTCCACTTTCTACTGCAGCTGCATCAATGGCTTTTTGAATGGACGGCGAATCAAGTGTTTTTCCATCACCGACTGCTCCGAAATCCAACACATTGTATACCTTCAGTGCTGCGGATTCTTCAAGTTCTGCATTCCCCAATGAGTTGAAATCCAGAACTATTTCCTGATCATCTTTGCTTATTTTTATAATGCCACTTTTATATTTTGATTTTATATAAGGGCTCTCAAATAACATGTCGGGTGAGTAATCGATCCGCTCGCCGTCAAGCATCGATATTTCTTCGTTTGTAAGATTGAAATACATTTCTCCGGCATTTTCGCCACATCCACGATAGCGTAAAATATTAAAACCTGCGACCACGGTTTTGTCCAGCACCAAAGGATTGTCCAAAATATCATCCATAAAGGTTTCCAGGGTTTTATGATGAACACGTCGCGATGTTTCAAATATCATTCCTGCATATTTGTCGTTTAGGTAGATCTTCTTTTTATCCGGACTCCAGGTATAGTTATCTTTCACCAATTCACTTTGCATACCCGGGACTTTGTCATTGCCATTCACAACACGCACAGCCGCAAATGCATCTCCATGTTCTACAAATATCCAGCCCTCCTTTTCAAGCACACGATCATGGGTGTCTCCAATAAAAATACCATAATCATTCCCTATCATGAGCTTTGATGGATACCAGTCAGGATTAACCTGAAAAAAACGGCGGGCTTGCTGAGCCAGCATCACATTTTCAGATTGTACGGCCCTGCAAAGTGCATGTTCGTTTGTCCAGCCTTTGGTATTCACTGCAGCATCAGTTGGATAAATTCGGGGTCCATTTTCGCCTTTAAAGGTAATTCCCAACCAACGGGCCTGTACGCTCAAATGACTATGAACAGCGGCGGGGTGATCCATTTGACAACCTAAAATATAATCCGGAGTTATCCAGCTATATCGCACAAAGCGTGCTTCCGTGTCGCACAACATGGTGCGTTCAGTGCCCAAAGGCCTGGGCCATATGTTTTCCTCTTCTCCGGGCTTACGCGCCACATAGGCAAATTCGCCAAGCCCTTTGCGATCTAAGGCTATACTCCAAATTATCGGTTTTAGTTTGTAGTTCGTTAGTAATTGTATAAAACTAGTGGATTTGGCGCTGCCATCGCCTCCAAAATAATAGCGGCTTTGGATATACATTGCATCCTCCCAGATATTCCCGTTTTTAACGCGCGTTTTAGCTCCACCCCGGACACCGTTAATCTGGTCCACTGCCCAATCTGCCCAGACGGCATCCAGAAATTTTTCTGCCCTTTGTGTTAGCGAGCTGTCTTTACAGAGATCGAATAGATCCGTAAGATAGGGTACACTTATAGCCATGTAACCCGGTGAGGCGACTTCAAGGAAAAATCCCTTCTTCGCTCTTTCAGCAAAATACTCATGAAAAAAATTAAGCCATTCATTATAATGGTCGGCTGCCATGTAAGCTTTTCCATCTTTATAGTTCCCACGAGGCTTCGGCCCATGCTCTGATTCGGTACCATACATGCTATGAAACCAGTACTCATAGCCACCCCCATTGCCAAGGTCAGGATAAATGCGATCTTTAAAATCAGGCTCATTCATAAATATTTGAGAACTAATCAGGCTGCTGACCTTAGCGACTATATCATGGTTTTCACTGCCAGTCATCCACCAGGTACTCCATCGGGTCATAAGGATATCATCCTTATACTTCATACGCTGCCATAGAAGTTTCAAAAGTGCTTTTTCTGTTTTGGGATACAAGCGTCCAGGGTAAATAGTACCCTTGGAGCTAAAAGTATAATACAGACGATAAAGCCACTGATTATCGGTTAGACTCCAATAGTCATTTAGTCCATTTACCTTTGGATCGTCACTTGTGAAGATATCAAACAAAGCATTATTTACCTGATCAAGGTCTTTGCTCAGCCACAATGCTGCGAAATAGGAGTTATGCGATCTCTTTCCATTGCGACCAACTTGCTCAAATTCTTTATCAAATGCTTGCTGGACACGCATTGGCTTGGTATCTGCAGCCTTTTGCATATATTTCTGAAGGCTCTTTTCGGTATAGACATAATCCGGGTTATCAAGAGGGCTTTTAAATTCCTGACCCAAACAAAGGAATGGCCCAAAAGTCAATAAAGAAACCAATACACAGATAATTTTTTTCATAAAATATTCAGTTTCAATTTAAAATTCTGCACCTGTTGATTTAATTAAAATCCAGAACCATTTCCTGATCTCCTTTTTTTATATTAACGATTCCACTATTGTATTTGGATTTGAGGAAGGGGCTGTCAAATACGGTCTGGGGTGAATAGTCGACTCTTTTCCCGCCAACCATGGACATCTCATTGTTTGCAAGGTTTAGATAGATCTCTTTTGCATTTTCTCCACACCCTTTATATCGCAATACATGAAATCCGGGAACCACGGTTTTATCAAGAGCGAGGGAATTGTCCAATATATCCGTGATGAAATCTTCAAGCGTATGATGGTGAACGCGCCGCGACGCTTCAAATATCATTCCTGCATAATTGTCTTTGAGGCGGATCCATTTCTTATCTGCACTCCATTCATAACTGTCGTTTACCAATTCACTGGTCTGCCCCGGACTTGCCTGATCCTTAAGGATTGTCCAGCCCTGGGCATATTCACCAATCACTACTTTCACAGCAAAAAAGGCATCTCCATGTTCCACAAAGATCCAACCCTCTTTTTCAACGATCCTGTCCAGATTGTCTCCAAAATGAACAGCGCACTCCTGGTTTGCCCTGTTTTTTGTTGGAAACCAGTCTGGATCAATAAGTGAAAAACCACGGCTCTGTTGAACCAACATCACATTTTCATTCTGCACACACCTGTAAAAGGGGACTTCATCTTTAATGGTTCCCTTTGACTCTTTGACTGCACCAGCAGGATATACTCTGGGTCCGTTTTCTCCCTTGAAGGTGATTCCCTGCCAACGTTTCTGAATGCTCAGATGGCTGTGGACGGCACCGGGGTGATCCATCTGGCAACCAAGAATATAATCGGGTGTAACCCAGCTGTATTTTACAAAACGAGACTCGGTATCGCATAATAGGGTACGTTCTGCTCCCAGAGGCCTGGGCCAGATGTTCTCCTCTTCACCTGGTTTACGTGATATGTAGGTAAATTCGCCCAGCCCCTGTCGGTCCAGGGCCATGTGCCAGATGATAGGTTTTAATTTATAACTGCTCAGCAATTGTGCGAAAAAATGAGTCTGCGCATTTCCCTTTCCGCCAAAGTAAAACCGGGCAAATTGATACATGGCATCGGCCCATCGGCTGCCATCACTGACCCTTGTCTTTGCACCTCCCCGTACACCGTTAAGCTGATCCTGCGCCCAGTCTGCCCAGACCACATCCAGAAAATTTTCCGCCTTCTGAGAAAGAGCAGGATTATGGCAGAGATCAAATATATCCGTCAAATAGGAAACGCTCACTGCCATATATCCAGGTGAGGCATTTTCAAGGAAAAATCCTTTTTTTACTCTTTCAGAAAAATAGACATCGAAGTAGTTGAGCCATTCCCGATAATGATCGGCTGCTGTGTAAGTTTTTCCATCCCTATAATTTGCACGTCCCTCGGGCCCCACGATTTCTTCATTACCGTACATGTGGTGGAACCAGTAGGCATGGCCACCGCCGGCGCCCAAATCCGGATAGATGCGATCTTTGAATTCCGGCTCGTTCATAAAGATTTGTGAAGAGATCAGGCTGCTGACTTTAGACACCAAATCGTGATTTTCACTGCCGATCATCCACCAGGTACTTTTTCGGGCGAGATGTATGTCATTTTTGTACTCCAGATGTTCCCAGAGGAATTCCAGCATCGCTTTCTCTGTGTTGGGATATACCCGGCCGGGGGAAACCTTCCCTTTACTACCAAAGGAATAATACATGTGATAAAGCAGCTGATTGGTAGCCAGGCACCAGGGATCATTCAGTCTGTACTTCTCCTGGATCCCGGTATCCTCGGTAGTAAGAATATCAAGCAGAATTTCATTTGTCTTCTTAAGATCCTTACCCAGCCATAAATTGGCAAAATAGGGGACCATTCCTTCTCTTAATCCCTCACCCGTGGCATTTGAAAAGGCTTGTTCTATGCGGATTTGCCTGCTATCGGCTGCCTTTTGGATGGACTTCTCTACGGATTTTTCAGAAAAGGCAAAATCCAGATTTTCCAGTGGATTTTCAAACTGAGCAGACAGAGAAAATACAGATGCCAGACCAAGGATTGTTAATAGGATGGAGTTTATTCCTTTCATAGGGCTTGCTTTATCATTAATTATTTTTCTCACGCCTCCTGAAAGAAGATGATTCCATAAAAACGTCTATCCGGTGACTCAGGTGATCGATTGTCGCAAGCATCATCGGGAACATCTGCTGAGTCAAAAAAGGGGCCGAATCCCGTTTCCGAATTGATTAATTTCCCCGACTCCTCATTTTGCCAGAGTCCGTAGGTGTTGTAAGTTGCCCATGGCACTTCACCGTGGTAAATGGGTACAGAGCGCCATGGAGCTTCCGACCAGTTTTCCGCGCGATCATCCAAATGATGAAATACCTTTCCATTGGATATGGTAGTATAACCATGATCCTTCAGAAATTCCGGAAGTGTGACAAACTCACGCCTTACGGCAGTGGTACGCCCCATGGTACGGTCGACGCGCAGGCTGGTGAGCATGCTCACCCTGGAAGGCATGCAGACCGGCACATTGCAATAGGCGCGGTCAAAGACCATGCCCCCTGAGGCCAACTGATCAATATGAGGTGTAATGATCGGTTCGTGTCCGTAACAGCCAAGCTCCGGACGCAGGTCGTCAACAATGATAAGAAGGATATTTGTGTGCCCTTGAGCCCACGACAGGACCGGGGCAAGCAGCAACAGGCACACAATGATATATGTTCTCTTCATACCAGGTCTCTAGAAATTAGGCGAAGTATACAACTCTTTATAATCCTCCCAGTGGGCATTCATAATATCCACTTTCAGTTTCAGCTGCGAGGTGATATCAGGCCCCAGCATCCTGATGGTTTCTTCTTCGGGTGTTTCAGCAGTTGTTATTAAGGGAACATCCGAGGATTCAAGGATCTTTTTCAGAAGAACCGCGTTGTCTATCTCATTCCGGGCAATGCGCATAATCTCAGTGCGGTCCCACATGGACCTGGTGCCCAGTACTGGATTAACTTCCGGTTTATAACTCCTGCTGTGTACAAGATCCAGCAGTGCCTGGTAGGCCACCACGTTGTTAATTGTCCTGATGAAACTGCGAAGGACAGCCAGCCGGGTTCTGAGGTCTTCCCATTCTTTGGCAGCATGGGCATCTGTCTGCATCTCTATTAATTTGTCTACATGACTTTCTGCTTTCTTAAGTTTTGCGTCAACCATTTCATAGACCCGTTGTACCAGGAGCCTTGCACCATAACCTTCGAAGGGCCGCATGGCCTGGATATCGATAAGATTATTGGCCTGTTCTTCTCCTTTGGCCTGGAACAAATAGGGACGATAGTATTCCTTTTCCTCTGGAAGTAAATCTTCAGGAAAGGGTACCAGGGGGCGATTGATCCATCTGGCGATTACCGGCCCGAAATTCAGAATAGGACCAAAGTGCAGTACCTGCAGGTCATTTGATATACCCTCCAGGGCAAGCCATACCTCCAGGAGATCATCGGCTCCTTCCTCTCCGGCCAGGGTCGCTGCAAAATCACGCATAAGCTGCATCATTTCAGCCGTATTCCCGGGTTTTGCTTCTTTAAAGAATCCGTACAGATCCATATAGAACTCTGCGCTTGCGGGATTGTCAAAGGAAACAACCATGCTTCCGGCAGGCTTCTTTTCATCAAACACACCAACCATGCTCCTGGCCCTGAAAACCGGGTTATACAATCCCAGAATGGGTCTGAAACTTTCCACACCCCATCCTGCAGCTTCCGGACCGTAAGCATTTGGAGCACCCCCGATGGTCAGGCCGTCCGAAAGTCTGGAGGTGATCAATTCAGGGTGATCAAATGTATTAATCATCCACTGCCTGGGTTCAATGGGGCTGATATTGACCTGGATCTGTTTATCCATTTCTTCAGCCGCAGATTTCAAATTCTCCATAAATCCAACCACCCTGTCGGACATGGGGCGATGCTGGCAGTTGGCATTCCCATTCTGATCGGAATAAAGGGCAGGCGACCAGCAAAAACCGGATCCCGAATCGGAGGTCAGGAAATCAAATTTCTCAATCTCCGGACAGCGCTTAAGTAATATCTTCATGCTTTCGTGGTACATGGCCAGTACTGCTGGCTCATCCACGCAAGGAGCAAACCTTGCAGTCCTTGAACGGTTGGGATGATCGACACGTGCTCCCCTGAGTTCAGGATGATCCGTAAAGAACTTCTCCGGCAAGACATATGGCTCATTGGCTGAATAGGCCCCTTTTAGACCGTGCTTTCGCAAAACAGCACATCTCGCTTCAAATAGGGAAGCGACCCTTTCCGCATACTCCATATCCACGTAGGGCTGTATCTCGGAATTTGGAAAAATCTTCATCAGGCTGGGCTGGATCACGTACCACTCTGGATATGGATCATTGGGAACATCGTACTGCCAGAGTGCAGGCGGAACATTAAATGTAATGTTCACATGCGTAGCGCCTAGTTCTTTGGCTTTAATCACAAAACTTTCAAATTCGGCCAGTTCTTTCTGCCTGTTCTTCTGTGCCTGAAGGTTTGACACAAGCAATATCAGGGCTGCCAGTATAAATATCGTTTTCATGTTTTTCTCATTTTTTCTCAGGTTCGGCTTGCAAATCATACGAGATAGTTGAAAATTTTCATTGGGAATGCTAATTAAAATCCAGGTCGAGTATTTCATTGTCATATTCGATATGTATTTTTCCGCTCTTATATTCAGATTTAATATAAGGGCTATCGAAGGTCATCGGATGGCTGTAGTTCACAGGTTCGTTTCCGATGGTTGGAATCTCCGGGACACTGGCATTAAAGACAATCTCTTTAGCATCTGCTCCGCTTTCGGAATAGACCAGAATGTGATTTCCCGGCACAACGGTTTTGTACAGAGCCACCGGATTATCAAGTACATCGTGCATAAAATCATCCAGTGTAGGATAGTCGGCAACACGTCCGGCCTGGATGATGACAGGCAGGTGATTGTCTTCCAGAAGTATGATGGTGCTATCGGAATTCCACCGGTAACAATCTTCACGAAGTTTGACAGTGGGGGCATCATCCGGTGCATTGAAAATCGCCTGGGTACCTGATGTCTTGATTTTCTTTTCTTTCTCATATTGTTCGTCCCACATGACCGGACGGACTGCAGCGTAGGCATTACCTCGCTGAACAAAGATCCAGCCCAGGGTTTCAATGCGCTGATCCCATTCCAACCCAAACCAGATACCTATGGGTTGATTGTAATCGGCATTGATCAGATACCATTCGGGGTGAACCGCGTACCAGCGCCTGGACTGCTGAACAATCAAAGTCTGTTCATGCTGCACGGTCTGATACATGGCTTCCAGTTCGTAGGGATTTGTCTGCCCCTTTTTATTTGCTTTTCCCGGAAGGCAGACAGGAACGATGCGGGCTTTTGCCGACTGAGCAAAGGTCATACCGTGCCACCGGCCAACGTTGCTCAGGTGGGAGTGAACCGCAGAGGGATGATCCATTTGCGTGCCAAGGGTATAGTCTGGAGTAACATAGGTATTCTTAAGAAAGCGGGCATCTGTGTCAACCACCAGGGAGCGTTCCGTACCAGGTGGTCGCGGCAAAACGTTTTCTTCTTCACCAATGCCCCTGGCCTTATAGGTATAGCATCCCATCCCTTCACGATCCATTGCCATTTTCCAGACAACGGGAGGTAGATTATAATCATTTATGATGTTCCAGTACCACCAAACCCCGGCAGTGGCCGGTCCGCCCATGTGGTAGCTGATGAGCCGGTAGGTGGAGTCGCCTTTACCAAAGACGGTATGGTGGTGCCTGGTTTTTGGTCCGCCACGTTCGCCCGAGATGGAAACCTGTGCCCATTCAGCCCAAAAGAGAGTAAGGAAGTTGCCAACTATCTGATGCAGTTCTTCATCCCCACAATACTGGTAGGCTAAATCCACCATATTCAGCGAGTGCTTGGTATAGGTATTGGAAGCATATTCAAGGAAGAAACCCCGTTCAGCGCGTTCGCGGAAGTATGTTTTAAGGAATACAAGCCATGCTTCGTAGTGATCCCTGGCCTTATATTCCTTACCATCAGCCAGGTTTGCACGACCTCCACCATGACGGCTTTCCGGATCAATTCCGGGTCCGTAGTACCCCGCATGCCCATAGTGGTAGCTGCCACCAAACCCATAATCGGGATAAATGCGGTCTTTGTAGTTCGGCTCGTCCATAAATATGCGTGAGGTAACCAGGTTACAGGCTTTTGCATTAAGATCATGGTTTTCGCTTCCATCCAGGTACCAGGTACTTTGCCTGGCCCAGGCAATATCATTCTTGGCTGCGGTGCGGTCCCAGAGGGTTTCAAGCAGAAGTTTTTCTGTTTCGGGAGTCATGCGACCGGGGTATTTCCCATTGCGATTTGAGAAGAAATAATAGAAACGGCAATAGATGGGCGTGTGGAACAGGCTCCAGGCATTGGCATCCGAGCTTTTCTTGAGTTCATCCACCAATAACTGATTGGCTGTCTCAAGATCTTCGTTTAAGAACATTTTGGCAAATGCACTTAGAGCAGGGAAATCTTTATCTGTTTTGGTGGACTGTTTAAATGCGATTCCGATTCGCGTATTCCGACTGGCCTCAGCCTCTTCCATGCGCTGGACAAGTGACTTATCGGTAACACCTATCACTCTATTTTGGCCCTCAAATCTGATTCCATCCAGCCATATTGTTGCCTCCTTGCCAAATACTGCATCAAATTCGCACATCTTGACCGATGACCAGTTAAACTCTTTTGGAGCCTTAAGTGATTTCAGTCTGATGGAAAATGCTTCCCATTCACCTGAAGTATTCGTTTTTGTAATGGTTCCTACAGCCTCAGCTCCGTTGGAGTCAATTAGACGCATCTTCCATTTCGAAGGGGCCTGGTCATCATCCACTTTCAGCCAGAAATTCAGTTGGTGGGAAGGACTTAGGTTCCACCCAACATCAAGCCACAGGTTAGATACAAATCCAAAAACCGGAGGGTGGCCTGATTTGCCGGGAACATAGAGTACACTGAAATCGCCCTCCTTTTTTGTGGAATGGTCCATGGCAAAGGATTGTGATACATATGAAATCGCAATTCTTTCAGATAAATCAGAATCCACATGCTTGCCTGCATCAGCTACACAAAATAAACGTATCTCCTCATCCCAGAAATCGAGGGGTTTATCAATACTTCTTGCATGTAATGCCATAATGGCTATGATGGCTGTAAGGAAATACTTCATCAAAGATTTAGTTTTCAGGTTAGTTCAAATATAGGTCTTAACTCCAGGTTCTACCTTGGAATATTGTTCAGAATTCAACAGAAAATCGTACGGGAATCTCTTGTGCAATAGAGAATATATGGAGCTTAGTCGGAAAGAAGGGGAACAAGCCTTTCTTTAGCCCTTTGGCTTGATTTATATGATAAAATCCAGGTAATTTTCACGGTTTAGCAATTCCACATCTGCCTTGTAGGTCTCGGTCCAGGATTTTGGGGCACGAATTTTCCCTTTTCCCCATTTGATCTCATACCCGGTTAATACTCCTTGATTTTCTTCTACATAGTTTATTTCAGCTCCAGTGTAAAGTCGCCAGAAATATGAATTCGACAACGATCTGTGATTGTGTAACCATTTTAGACGTTCAGCAATGAGGAAATTTTCGAATAGGGCTCCTTTATCATTTCTTTGATCAGGGCGATTCACATTGCCAATCAAATAATTCCGAATACCAGTATCCCAAAAGTAGATTTTACTGGATTTCTTAATTTCATTTCTCAGATTACGACTAAATCCACCTAATCGGAAAAGAACAAATGCCTTTTCAAATAAACCAATGTAAGATTCTACTGTTTCATGGTTTAATTTCAGGGATTGACTCAGTTCGTGTATTGAAACCTCAGATCCAATTTGAAATGCCAGTAACTTCAACAATTGATAGGCTTTTTGAATATGCCTGATCTGACTAATTTCAATGATATCTTTCATCAGATATGATTCGCTGATCTCTCTCAGGGCTTCAAACCTTTCATCACGATTCGTTTGTGTTAAAACCTCTGGATATGAGCCAAAAATCAAAAAATCATCAAGGAGATTCTTTAGTTCAAAAGGATTGTACAAGGAGCCCATCTCTTCCTGACTCAAGGGGAAAAGAGTGTAGACCCTTTTGCGACCTGTCATTGGCTCCCCAAGTTTTGTCGCCAGGTCAAAGGATGATGAACCAGTAACAATTATGCGTAATGAGGGCAACTCATCATGAAGTATCTTTAAATGAATTCCCAAATCCGGAATTTTCTGACCTTCATCGATAAAGAGTAGTTCATATCCATCGACCAGATCCTGCATTTTTTTAAGATTCTGGCCACTAAATACCTCCTGGTACCGAGCCTGATCAGCATTGACTCGAATTGTTTTATAGGGCAACTCATTTGTGATGCTGGTCAATAAAGAGGTTTTTCCTGTTTGTCTGGCACCGTACAAAACAACAAGTTTCTGTCCCTTTATCAATTCATCCTGAATACTCTGTCTCAAATATCTCTTTATCCACATAGATCAAATATCGTGAATATTTCTGGTAGACCGTGTAAATTAGCGCGAAAATATATGGTTTGACATAAAATATTTGGTGATACATTTAGTTTCAGTAAGCTGACAAGCCACCCAGAATCCAGTTGTAGGGTTGAAGGATGAATGATCTTATTATATAAAGCTTACAGGTTTTCCTCTTTCAGCTTCTCGGAAATAAAGATGAAATACAGCTAATTATATAAGTTTCGGTTTTCATACGGTAGAGGATCAATGAAATTTTGTATACTTGCATAGTAGACCAGACTAGACCAGAGCAATGAGTGTTTTTTTCAAGAACTTTAAGATAGTCGAACCCGGGCATACCAAGCACGAACAGTTGGTGAGTGGCGTGATCAGAGCTATATCTTCAAAGGAAATCAGAAGTGGGCAGACGCTACCTCCAGTCAGCTCTTTTATGCAGGAGCTGTCTATATCCAGGATGACGGTTCTAAAGGCTCTTAACGAACTAAAGGACCGGGGTATCATTGAATCCCGTAACAGGATAGGGTACTTTGTGAAGAGTGAAAATATCAAACAACAGCTGAAAGTTTTATTATTTCTTACGGCCTTTAATCAGTATCACGAGATCCTGTACAACACCTTTTTGGATAAGATCAAGGACAAAAATGTATCTGTCGATCTTTTTTTTCACCATGGCAATCCAGATGTGCTCAGAACTGTGCTTAAGGAGCATATGGGCAAATACGGGCTCTATATCATCACACCGATCCAGGACCAGAAGGTATTGGGATTACTGGACAAGATTCCCGGTGATAAATTGCTGCAGATTATGCGACCTGTATGCAGCAAAAAGGAAATCTCATTTCTCAGTCAGGATTTCTATGAGGAGGTGGTGACTGCTTTAAACGGGATCAGCGAGAGGATCAAATCTTATGACGAATTTATCCTGATTTATCCAGAAGGAAGCTTTCACTCCGCGGATATTAAAAAGGCCTTCAACAGGTTCTGTGACGAGAACAGGATCAGCCATTCCATTGAAGAGAAACCCCTCTTGAATTCCATTAGAAAAAACACAGCCTATTTTGTGATTGAGGACAGTCACCTGATCAAGCTCATTAAGAGTGCTGAACACTCAGGTTTTATCCTGGGCAGGGATATCGGTATTTTATCTTACAACGATACGCCAACCAAAGAGATCATCCGCCAAGGCATTACCGTACTCAGTACAGATTTTCAGCTTATGGGAAGAAAAGCTGCTGACTTTGCATTGAACCGCAGGCCCATCCAAGAGGTCATCGAGACAAAAATAATACTACGTAAATCTTTATAACATGAATCCTACTAAGAGATCAATTCAATTCCGGTGGTTTATCCTTGTACTACTGTTCCTTGCCACCACCATCTTGTATATCGATCGTGCTGCACTGGGAATACTGGCTCCCGATCTTCAGAAATCCATTGGCTGGAGCGAAGAGCAGTATGGCTATATCAATACGGCCTTTATGATCGCATATGCCATCTGTTTCCTTTTGATGGGATCTATCATAGACCGTATAGGTACCAAGAAGGGTTACCTGCTCTCCATTGGAATATGGAGCGTGGCAACTGCAGCACATGCGCTTGCAGGAAGGTGGATCGGATTTGCCATAGCCCGATTCAGCCTGGCTGTTGGCCAATCGGGCAATTTTCCATCGGCCATTAAAGCGGTTGCCGAGTGGTTCCCAAAAAAGGAAAGGGCGCTGGCAGTGGGTATTTTTAATGGGGGTGCTAACATGGGAACCATCCTGGCACCCCTGATTATTCCCGGACTGGTGCTAATGGCCGGCACCTGGCGAGTAGCTTTTCTGTGGACCATTCCCATCAGTCTCATCTGGATGGTGCTGTGGTTTTTTAACTATAACCGGCCCGGACAACACAAACGGGTTTCAAAGGAGGAACTTTCCCATATTAACAGCGACTCGGAAAGCACAGAGTCCTCTGAACGACTACCTTGGAAAGCCATCCTTCCCCACAAGGGCGCATGGGCCATCGCTGTGGCCAAGTTTATGGCCGATCCCATCTGGTGGTTCTACCTGTTCTGGGGGGCCAAATTTCTCAATGAGAAATTCGGGGTAAACCTGAAGGAGATCGGTCTTCCCTTTTTTACTATCTACCTCGTTTCATGGGGAATGGGCATTTTACTGGGAGGATTTTCCTCCAGGTTGTTAAAGAGAGGATCGAGCATTAACAGGGGGAGGAAGCTGGGCATGCTGGCCTGTGGTATTTGCGCCATCCCGGTTGTATTTGTACCCCATACCGATTCCTTGTGGCTGGCCATAGCCTTAATCTCTCTGGCTGCAGGAGGACATTGTGGATGGTCGGCCAATGTATTTAGCCTGATGTCAGATATTTTCCCTAAAAAGGCAACCGCCTCCGTAGCTGGATTCGGAGGCTTCTGTGGAGCTGTTGGTGGTGCCATTACAGCCTTTGGAGTGGGGAAAATTCTGCAGAATGTAGGTGTGGATGGATATGCTATTCCCTTCCTGGTGGCCGGGTGTGGATACCTGATAGCTTTATTGCTTATCCACCTGATTATACCAAAAATTGAACCATTGAAATTATAGAAATGACTGGAAAAGAGAGAGTAACAAAAGCTTTGAATTTCGAAGAAGCTGACCGGATCCCTTATGACCTGGCAGGTACCACTGTTACCGCGATTACTAAAAATGCTTATGTAGGTGCGATGCAGGCTCGTGGATTGAGCACAGAGTATGAGTACGAGGAGGTGGATCCCATCTCTCAGATAATCACCCCGGTAGAAGAAAACCTGGTGGCACTGAGATCAGATACCCGCCGCATCGGGTCCATGCGTATACCGGAGTATCATTCCAGGAAACGGGTGGATGGGAAAAGCACCATGGTAACCGATTACTACGGTTGCGACTGGGAACTGGTGGGGGGGCATGATCTTTACTTTAACCAGAAAAGTTATCCCCTTGAGGGGTATGCAAGCATGTCTGAAGGATTACCCCATCTTCCGCGTCCCGACTGGCAGGACTATACCCGGATCTTAAGAAAAGATCTGGATATTCAAATTCAAAAGGTGGGTGACTTTTGTGGTCTGGCAGACCGCAATACGGCAGGTTTTACCGAGAATTCGGTCCGCATCAGGGGCTATGAGAACTGGTACATGGATACGGTAATGGATTACCAGGGGGTGGATCGGCTCATTCAGACCATCCTGGAGGATAAACTAAAATACTGGGATGAAGTGATAAACTGGGCCATTGAAAAAGGCCATGAAAAGAAAATCCAGGTGATATCGGAGTGCGACGATCTGGGTACCCAGACCTCCACCATTATCGATCCCCAGGCCTTGCGGGAACTGGTTATCCCAAAATTAAAGATCCTCTTTTCCCATGTGAAGCGTCGTTTGCCTCATGTGAAGACCTTTTTGCACTCCTGTGGATCCATATGGGAGCTGCTGCCCGACCTGATTGATGCCGGACTGGATATTCTGAATCCGGTGCAGTTCACCGCAGCAAACATGGACCTTGTTAGTCTGAAGAAGGAGTTTGGCAGGGACCTGACTTTCTGGGGCGGGGGAGTGGATACCCAATCCACGCTGAATAATGGAACACCGGAGGCGGTCTCAGACGAGGTCAAGCGTATTCTGGATATTCTGGCCCCTGGCGGAGGTTTTGTATTTGCCCCGGTGCATAACATACAGGACGATGTAAGCCCTGAAAATTTCTGGGCCATGTGGGATACCCTGCAGGAATATGGCAGTTACAAGTAATCAAGGAATTATGATAGTACAGAAAATATTGAGAAAAAGTAACTTCATATTAGCTATTGTTTCCCTGTTGATACTCGGCCTACAATCCCTGGATGCGCAGGAATACGACCCATTCGGAGAGTACGGAGTAAAAAGCAATACGAACTCCACGGTCAACATGCACCTATTGCCTGAGGGTGAGTTTGAAGTCGGGAGAGACCAATGGGGGGATATTGTCCGTGTAAATATGCTTAAAATCAAGGACATGCCCAACGTGCCCGGGGTTAAAAAGGCCTGGATCATGAAAGGATTTGAAGGCGAAGAAGGCATGGCCTGGCATCCCATTATTTCAGAAGTTAAAGATGTGGACGGCGATGGAATACTGGATGTCTTTCGCTGTCGGTCCGAGCATGAGGGTGCAAGAATTGAGCGGCTAAACTACGATGACGGAAGTGTGGTCTGGGAGAGCGAGCCCATGGCGGCACTTCACGGTGATGAGAGCCGTCTGCCGGTATTCGACCTGGATGGCGACGGGGTGTATTCTGTACTGCACGCCACCAAAGGCGGTACCTGGTGTATAAATGCCCAAACAGGCAAAACAGAGTGGTCGGTCAAAGAGGCCAGGGGCGATATCATCGTCGGGCATTTCCTGGATAAAAAGAAGCAGGCGGTTTTGGTGCGCAGCGAGGGGACCCTTCGCTGTTACAATGAAAAAGGAAAACTGGAATGGAGGCATGAAACAGGACTGAAAGGAGACGATGCCTATTCCCATGAGGCCTATCGTTATGATGCCGATGGCGACGGTCTGGATGAGATATTTGCCAACTGGCAGAAGCTGACCATGGCGCTGAAAGGTGATGGAACGGTACTGTGGGAAGATCAAACCCAGGCACATCACAGCGATTACCTGGTATGTGCCGATGTGGATGCCGACGGGAAGGTCGAATTGATCTACGATCATGAAGGTTGCGCCGCAGAGAAAGGTCCCGTCTATATTGTCGATCCCATGACAGGAACAATCGAAAATAAAATCGATTATCGGGGGGATGGCT
>JAOZUK010000561.1 GCA_029938715.1 Bacteroidales bacterium
TCTTGACTTGTTCTGGTTGTGATTAATTATCCTAAAATCCAGATACATACGGATATATTCATTCAATATTCTTTTCAGGCGGTAGTTGTAAGTGAAATTAGTATTGTCCAGATCAACGAAAGGCCTTTTGTCAGATTTCCAGCTCATGCTGATTTCAATCCGGTAAATTGGCTTGTTAATGTTCAATCCATTTCTAACGAAGTAATCGTATAAATAGCTTTTACTATTGTTCGATGCCAATTCAAGGGTCTTGTTTTTAACGTCGGAGTAGACTGATACCATCCACCGGCGAAAAACGCTACCACCGTCTTCTTTTCCCGAATAAAACGTTAATTTTTCATTCTCTGAAAGATTAATAAAATGAGACACACTTTTATCTGCCTTCATTGTGGAGGCAGTTTTCGCTGTAATCCCTGTTTAAAGAAGCCGCAGAAGTATTGTTCAGCAAAACAATGCCAACAAGCAAGAAGGAGCACCAGGAAAAAGGAGCGTTATATAAAAGATCCGGTCTATCGCAAAAAGAACCTTGAGAGTCAAAAAGCAAGGCGTAAGCGGCTACGATCGGATCAATACATGCAAAAGTACAGAGAGAGTCATCCCGAGTATGTAAGGCGTAACTGTGAATTACAAAAAGAGCGGAATAAGAACCGTCAGAAAGATCAGGTCCCAATGATTGTAAATGGGACCTCGCTACTTACGCAGCCCAGTGATGACGTGGTCTATGCAATACTTAAGGTAAAACAAGACAAGATGATTGTAAATGGGACCTCATTCATGGCTCAAATGCAGATAATATCAGGGAAAGAGGCGATTTTGACCCAAAATAGCGTTTGATTGTAAATGGGACCTCGCTTGTACAGGGCATAATAGCCTTCTACTTTTACCGGTGCAAAAAGTAAGTATCGGTGAACCCAAGAATCGAAGAGATACGGATAGAAGAATTTGATCTTTCCCTGGCCGGGATGCGGATCATGAACCCGGAGATGGTCACTCGGGTACATGACTCAATGTGGTTACATGGTCAGTTGCAACCGGTTGTTGCCCGCGAGCATGAAGGAAGATACCAGGTAATAGATGGGTTCAAAAGGGTGTATTCCGCTATGGAACTGATGATTAAAACCCTTCAGTGTCAGGTGTTGGATATTGATTTGCAGCAGGCCAAGCTTTTAATACTGAGTTATAACCGTCCCGGCCTGTCATTGGAGGTATGGGAAGAGGCGATGATATTAAAGGATCTGTTGGAGAGCCATGATGTGAGTCAGCGGCAGCTGGCCAAACTAACTGGTCACAGCCCTTCTTGGGTGAGCCGGCGCTTGTCTCTGATCAGTAAGCTGGATGAAGAAGTTTCCTTAGAGATCCGGATGGGTTCAATAACCAGCAGACATGCGCGGGCATTGATGCGGTTGCCCCGGGGCAATCAGATTGATATTGCCCATGTAATAACCAATTTTGGTCTGAGCAGTCGTTTGAGTAACAAACTGATTGATGCTTATATGGAGGCAGAAGATGCCGATCAGCAGCAGCAAATTCTTGATCATCCTGAGCCGGTACTATGGGATCAAACAGAATTATTCGAGCCACTCTATGATGATAGACTCTCCTGCTATGGGAATGATCTGATGCTATCGCTTGTGAATTTTCTGCGTCCGGTTCGCTCCTTGCTTGTACAGTTAGGTGATCCCAAAATTGAAGGGTTAAAGGAAGCCGAGCGGATGATTATCGACCCGTTTTTGAGGAAGGTATCCGGTTATACGGAGCGATTATCCAAAGTAACCCGTCCATTACACATCCATAATAAACAAACCAACTAAAACAGCAGCAAGATGAAAGATGAACAGGTGGAGAATATGGTTGTCACCCTGCACGGAATGGGATGGAGCATCCGCCGCATAGCGCGTGAGCTTCATATCTCCCGTAAACGAGTGGGCCGGATTGTGGTATCAAAATCGGTTTTACGTGATACCACCCCTGAGGATAGGATACAACACAAAAGACAGCGTGTGAG
>JAOZUK010000562.1 GCA_029938715.1 Bacteroidales bacterium
TATCTCGAATAGAGGTGCACGCCCTTTGGGACTACAGCATTCATTCCCAATTTATTGTAGGCCCGCCAGATTCTTACCAGCTCGATCAACATAAGGAATAGTGCTGAATAACCGATAAATCCATGGGGAGTAAAGGGCGAATTCTTGGATCCCAGGATCATGAAAGCAGTTGCTGTGATATCCAGAACCACACCCAGGGTAATGAATATCAAAACACGGGGAATTATCTTCTTCTTTACCTGTTCAGTAATGATGCCTATGCTGTAGGAGATCAGGGCGAGGGTAACAATTGTTGCACCTATAATCGATAATGTATTCATAGCGGAAATTTCGTGGCAAGATAGAAATTTTCATTTCTAAAAGGCATAACAGGTCTTTAAGACCAGGGACAACGCATATAAATCTGGACCCAAAAATTTCTGTTGATTTCTCTGTGGTGTCAGCTGGACTGAGGATCCCGGAGTTCAACAAGTGATAAGTATAGTAGAATGGGGATACTTCCGCTGGCTATAGACAAAACAACACAGCTATTGAATATTGATTTTTTCCGATGTTCTGTTTCGCGATAACAGCATGTCACACTGTGGTGACATATTCGCAATTATGTAACATTTTATCTTTTTTATTCTTTCAGCAAATAGCGTTATAACTAGCATATATTCAATAATATATAGAGCATATTCTTAAAAGAGGCTGATATAGAGAAAGTCACAACATAGGTGAAATATCACAGGACCGTGACATTTAGAAATCGCCAATATACACTACCCCGTTTTTTGAATATGAGGCGAGTACATCTCCCCACTAACAGTATGGAAAATCCAACTCAGTTTTTGATTTGGCTAAAATTTCGATGTACAAGTATAAATTCTAAGGACCTTTAGCAAGAACTTATGATCCCAAGATGCCGTCAATCGTTTTTTTTTAATGCTTATATTCTTAGACCCTTCTGTTTTCAGCAGATTGAGAGCGATCTTTTCCACCAGGGCGTAGTTACTGGCGGCATGTCCATTTCTTTTCCTTTGAGCATCTTCCCTGAAAGTAACATCCAGTGTCCAATGCAACGAGTTTTCTACTCCCCAGTGCTGGCGGATGAACAGGTTGAAGCTTTTGGCGTCCGCTTCAACACTGCTGATATATAAGCGCTGCTCAGATGACTGCTTACCATTGATCTCTCTTGTAGCAATGACACGGGCAATGGTTTTCAGTCCTGCCCATTGTTCTTTCTCATCAAGGAAATCCAGTTTATTGATCACCTCACATTGGCGTGTCTCTATTCTGCCATGGCCTTTTTCAACGGTTTCATCTGTAGAATCAGGTTGTTGTCTGATAAAGGTGTTTTGTACATCTTCTTTCAAATATCCCTGGTTACCTTTTAAGGCAAGGATGTAATCAGCTTCTTTGTTGATGATCGTTTCGGCTATTTTCTTTTGGGTGCCCATGGCATCAATGGTAATGATACAATCCCTGATGTCCAGGATGTCCAATAACTCAGGAATAGCAGTAATCTCATTGGACTTTTCGCTGGTTCTGACCTGGCCTAATACCAGTTGATTGTTATTTGCCCATGCACTCACAATATGGACCGGAGATTTTTCATGAAAACTATCTTTCGATCCCCGCATGGTCTTACCATCAATGGCGATAACCTCACCTGACATTTTCTTATCAATCAATGATTGTACCCATTGGGCAAACAGTTGTTCAAATTTATTCGGATTGATCCGTGCAAAAACCCTGTTAATCGTATCATGAGATGGTATCCCGTTGGGCAGTTTTAGAATTGTTGCCAGGAAATCCTTTTTCGCGTTGCCAAATATTTCGATTGAATTCCATGACTCCGCCCCACATATGACCGCAATTACGCTTAGTACTACAATATCTATCAGCAGGTGTTTCTTGTTGCGCTGGATGCGAGGGTCAGGAAGTTGACTGAAATAGTGGTGAAGTGATGTCTTCATTTTGTCGAGATTTCTGTGTCTCAACAAAAATCGCTAGGTTTGA
>JAOZUK010000011.1 GCA_029938715.1 Bacteroidales bacterium
TGTACCTTACCTGGAAAACACCAATCTCCTTCTGCTCCATAAGCTTTGGAAACAGTTTACGGTTATGCCCCGAAAGGGCCAGATGGTGGACCTCCCCTTTTTCCTTCAGATTCAGAGCCAGCTCCATCACCTGTTTTCTTGGATTTCGTGGATGGTATCCCAGCATCAACACATCCACATACTCAAGCCCCAACTTTTTCAATCCCTTTTGAAAATGACTCTTTCCAATCAGTTTTGAGTGTGTGTATTCCATCAAACAAACTACCAGTTTATCCCGGTCCCCTCTCCTGGTAATGTTTTGAATGACCTGGATCATCTCTTTGGACCGTCCTTTCATAAAACTGCCCACCACAAAATAGTTACAACCTCTCTCGAAGGCTTCCTCATAGGCTTCCTCAGATGCTCCATAACTGGATGAAATACCCAATCTGCCCACCTTTAAACCGGTTTTTCCAAGTGTTACAGGTGTATTAAATTTCTCCATGAATCCCATCAATTTGAAATAAAGATAGGTCTTATTGCATATCTGAGACCCTTTCGACTTTAAGACTTTCGACTTTCGACTTTAAGACTTTCGACTTTCACCCTGTCGTCCCCATGGCATTGGCAATGGCATTCACGCTTCGAAGCAGACCCTGTAAGACCTCTGCCGCTCTTTCTGTGTCTCTTTCATTTTGCGCCATTCGCCAGGCTCTCAACAACTTTACCTGCTCTCTGTGAAGGGGATTAAGCGCTTCGGCACGCAACTGGGTGGAATTGTGATGACTTACCCTTCGCTCTGAGATGGGGCTCTGAAGCAGATCCAGCATCATCTCCCGTGTGAGCTTAAGTTCATTCAAAAGCATTCCGAGGATGTCGGCCTTTACTTTGGGATCCTCTACCAGTTGAGCGTAGAGGGTCATAATATTTTCATCGGTGGCTGCCAGGCTTGTATCCACATTGGTCAATACATACCTGACGAAATCGTCACGCTTTTCCAGATCTTTTAAAAGGGCGTACTTATCTGCTTCCTCTTTTTTCATCTTTGAAAGCGTACTGCCCACTCCATACCAACTTGAAATATGCATCCTCGATTGGGTCCAGCTGAATACCCAGGGGATGGCTCTTAAGTCTTCCAGGGTCCGTTTTCCCCTCCGACGTGAGGGTCGGGATCCAATCTTGCTGGATTCAATCACATCGATGGGAGTGGCCTGTTCATAAAAGCGAATAAAAGAGGGATGACCGGTAAGACCTTTAAAGGCCTTGTAGCTCTCTTCTGCCATGTATGAGAACAGTTCCTGAAAGGAGGCTTCACTGCCAGGTTTTTCCAGGGTATTAAGGATGGTTCGATGGGCAGTTCCCGCAAGCAGCAACTCCAGGTTATAAGCTGCATTACCCTTATTGGCATATTTTCTCTCGATGGTTTCACCCTGTTCAGTCACTCTGATTAATCCGTTCAGTGTCGAATCTGGCAGTGACTTCAGAAACCAGTGGGTAGGTCCGGCTCCCCGACTGATGGTCCCCCCCTTTCCATGAAAAAACCTGATATTGACCCCATGCTTCTTTCCCACCTCAGAGAGTTTTGCCTGGGCATCGTAAAGGAACCAGGTGCTGGCAAGAATTCCTCCATCCTTGTTGCTATCGCTGTATCCTATCATCACATCCTGCACCAATTGAGTTCGGTTCCTGCTTCTCTTCATATACTCGAGGCTGTTTTTGGTCAAAGGATGTGAGAGAAACTCATCCATAATTCCCGGACTCATTCGGAGGTCTTCTATGGTCTCAAAAAGTGGAACAACTGGCATGGGACAGTACATTCCATCCTCGGAGTAACCCGATAATCCGGCTTCCCGTACGAACAGGTAAACCGTGAGCAGGTCCGTGGCATTTCTTGTCATGCTGACTATCAGTGAGCCCAGCGATCTTTCAGAATAGGTATTGAGGTGCCGGGTAAGGGTAAGAAATGTTTCAACTGCCTCCCTTGCTGATTCAGACTTAAGCATATCGGGTCGACTGATAAACGGCCTGTTTTGCTTCAGCTCTTTGAGTATAAAAGCTTTGAGTTTCTCTTTGTTGCCCTGGAGTTGCTCATGGCTGGCCGGCATACTACTCCTAATAATATCCAGCAAGGCCTCTTCATAATACTGACTGTTCTGTCTGATATCCAGACTGGCCAGGTGGAATCCAAAAATATGCAGGTGACGCAACACCTGTTGAACATCATATTCTGCAATGGACCACGCACCCAGGTGAATGAGGGCATTTTTCAGCAGAGTCAGATCTTCGGCCAGTTCACCGGAATTTCTGTACGAGAAAGTTGTATCATAGAGTTCGAGACCACCCCCTACTCCCTCTTTTACCGGCAGGTTAAGTTTCAGCAGTTTAATAAAATACCTGAATGGTTCATTGCTGACCTGTACAAAAGGTTGGCTTATTTCATGTTCAAGCTTCTCAAGCCGCTCAACAAATTCTGTTGGCAATTCCTCCCTTTCGCAATAAATACTCAGTTTATCGGATAGTTCATCAAGTTTGGAGATGACCAGTTTAAAAGCGTGAAGCCTGAATGCTTCTAACGTATATGCAGTCACCTCCGATGTGACCAGGGGATGGCCGTCCCGATCCCCACCAACCCAATTCCCATAGGTAATGGACGGAAAATCAGACGTATCTTCAAGTGTTCCGGGTTCAAAACCCACCTCTTTCCAGGCCTGTTTCAACCTGAAATCGAGAAAAGGCAATACCTCGGGGAACACTTTGTAATAGTAGTGCAAAACATTTTCAAGCTCAGACTCAACCGCTGGCTTCTCAATAAATATTTCACCAATAAACCAGAGTTTGTGAAGGATGCGTTTTATATCATGTTTTACCTCGTCACGCTCATATGAGTTATACATTGAATTTTCCAGCTTGACCAGCAAAAGATAGAGCTGACGGTAAAGACTCAGAACAACGGGACGTTTGGCCTCGGTAGGATGGGCTGTCAGCACGGGTTCCACTTCAATCAGTCTGAATTGCTCCAGGATTTTATCACCCTTAACTCCTCTCTCTTTGAGATCCCTTAATACACTCCCCCATAGGCCATTGACGCTGTCCAGCCCCCCCTTCTCCTGCTTTTGCCGGCGGTTTTGTACCTCCCCATTCACTTCTGAAAGGTTTAGCAACTGGAATGCAATGGAGTAGAGATGGAATAGCTTTTTCTGGTCGTGATTTCCAAAATCGGGACCGGCTTCGGTAAGCCAGGGGATCTGTTTGGCCAGCCCTTCTTCATTATTCTCCTGCAATACCTCTGAAAGACACTGGAGCAAGAATTCCAGGTCCTGGTATGGTTTACCAAGTAAGGACTTGATCTTTTCGAATTTGACGCTCATGACTCTAATAACACACCAGACTTAAGCCTGTTCACGAAATGAACAAAAATTCGCCTTTCCTGTTTAATGACTTGTAAAACCACTAAAACAAAGCCCTTAAAAAAAATCACCATGAAAAAAGTATTAATCGCACTTGCCCTGATTGCGGGCACAATCTCTTTTACAAATGCGCAGGAACTTGGTGTTCGGTTTGGCAACATATCGGCAGGTAACGTGGCCATTGACGGAATATTTTCCACCGGACAATTCAGCAGGATTCACGCCGATGTCTCTTTTGGAGGTGGGGGAGTAGGAATCGATGCCCTCTGGGATTTTCTCTATCGCCCACTTGGTGATGAAGCCTTTAACTGGTACGCAGGAGCTGGAGTATTCACCTTTATTGGTGACAATTTTGATCTTGGAATAATCGGAGAGATCGGACTGGAATATCGATTTAAAGCGGTTCCTATTGCACTGGGGCTAGACTGGAGACCCTATTTAAAGATCATTGACGAAACCAAATTTGGAGCGGATGGTTTTGGATTAAACGTAAGATGGGTTTTTGGAAGTACGAACTAAAAACACAAAAAATTTAATTAACATGAATGTCATGAAAAAACGTTATTTATTATTTGTATTTGCAGCGGCTTTTAGTCTAATCATTGCCGACCTGCAGGCCCAGGAAAAAAAGGGCGACCGTGTTGGCGGACTCCGTTTTGGCTTTCACGCATCTCAGTTATCAAAGGACGGGAATAAATGGGGGGACCCGGTGCAATCCTTTTATGTGGGTTTTGCCAGAGACAATCAGGTCATGCCCCTGTTACATTTGGGAACCGGACTAGAATACTTTAAGAATGGGGTAAAACTCACCGATGGGATCCAACGAGATTTTCATTATGTGAGCATCCCGCTCAATGTAAAACTGAAACTGGGGCCGGCATTTGCCTTAACTGGTTTCGCACCCAGCTTTAAAGTGGCTGAGCGGTATGTGACAGATGGATCCTCAGAGAAACCATCGGATGATATGAAGGCTGAATGGTTTGATATACCTTTCTTTGTGGGAGCCGGAGTAAAGATCTGGATGCTCTCCCTTGAAGCACGCTACCACTGGGGTATGATGGAAGTTACCGACGGGTATAAATCCCAGTATTTCCAGTTGGGTCTTGGACTCAATTTCTAATTGGGATACCCAAAACAAATAAAATAAGCGTTCACAAAAGAGTGAACGCTTATTTTATTTAAAGTACCTATTTCTTAATCACTTTGATGTGTTTCATCTCAACTCCGGACTGAAGCTGGATGATGTAAACTCCATTACTAAAACCAGTCAGGTCTAAGGTCTCCAGGGAGGTCAGATTGGTCCTTCGTAAGATGGTCTTACCGGTCATATCCATTACCTTCAATCCGTCAACTGGCGAATTGATAACCACTTCCAGCTTTCCATTTGTTGGATTTGGGTAGGCTTTGGCATCAATTTTAGAAAACGCATCATATCCAGTTGATCCGGTTACTGTAACTGTAGCAAAGGCAGAAGTCGAATTACCTGCAGCATCACTTACCTCAACATTCACATTCACATTTCCGATATCCTCTGTGGTAAATGCATACTTGCTTAACGTAGTATCGGTGACTCCACAATTGTCGTCAGCACTTGTTACCAGATCAGCAGGTGAAATCGTGGCATTTCCAGTATCATCCAACTCAATGCTGATGGCCTGAACGGTCAGGGTCGGAGAGGTAACATCCTCAGTAATGGTGAATGTTCCATTTAGATAGGTAAGCGTATAGTTGGGTGCACTTCCACCAGATGCGATGATGTCATAGGTTCCGGGTGCACTCGCCTGGTCGGCCTCGCAGGTGGCTGCCGCCTGTTCAGTCAGATCACTTTTATCTTCACCCTCGGCAAATCCGGTATAGGCAACTGTAAACAGGGGATTGGGTGAACAGGCCTCTCTGCTCTTATCTTCCGCGGTAACCATAAGTTCCTTTGCTTCTATATCAGCAGTCAGTCCGTCTGGCTGTGTCAGCGAGTAGTTGGTACTGCTGTTTCCGGTCAGCGACATGGATGTGGTCACCGCAAGGTCCGATCCTACTTCTGACTGTGAAAAGAGTCCTTGATCTTCATCAACCAGAATTACATCGTCGGTACCCACAACTCCTGTAAGTACTGCTCCACTGATCACCGCATCTGCTGTACCATCATAGGGTTTGTTCTCAGCAACAGTTCCTGTTAGCGTAAGTTCCTTGACGTTTACGACCAGGTCCTGATCCACAGGTGCAGCGGTATCGTACGTGGCATCTCCGTTCTGTATGGCTGTTATCATTGCAGTTCCTGCACCGACGATGGTGAGGGTGGTTCCACTGATGGTCGCAATAGCCTCATCCGAACTAAGAAAACTTACCGGTAAGCCGGAACTGGAAGTAGCCGTTAACTCAAAATCAGCATCTCCGTAGATTTTCTCTGTCAGTGCTTCAAAAGTAATGGTCTGAGCAAATTTCAGAGTGGAAGCTTCAGTAACATTTGAAGCATTGCTCATGCCATTCAAATTATAGGCATTTACACGGTAGTAGTAGGTAGTTGCAGGGGTGAGCCCTGAAACATCCAGCGAGAGCACATTGCCCACATCAATGTTGTTATAGCCGGTTACCCTGTCGTTGAAGTCCATATCGGTAGCTACAGTAATCCTGTACCCGTCCGCCCGCATCTTCTCGGTCCAGTTAGCTGTAAAGCTGGTCGTCTCAATGTTGGTGGCAGGAAGTGTCAGGGGATTCCCCGGAGGATCAATCAAATAACCATAGGCCATCACTTCGGTGAAAGAGGCACGGGCATCTTTAGATGTGATGTAATACCTTATATAGCGTATGGCATCCAGACCAATAATATCGTAATTATACGTACCTGCTGTATCCGCTGAAATATCCCTGATATCGATCCATGTAACTCCATCTTCACTGGTCTGGAACGTAACTGCGCGGGGTAATTCAGTGGCATTCGACAGGATCATTCCAAATCCATGGATGTAATGAAAGGATCCCAGGTCCACCTGGAGCCATCCGGGAGCAGCTCCGGTTACTGAACACCAGGTTGTAAGAAGTGTATCCACAGCTTTCTCAGGTTCAAAACCAACCTCTGAAGCACTGGCTGTGGCCGTTTTAAACGCCGCAACATTTGGAAGACCGCCGGTATATTGCCCCATGGCTGAGATGGAGACAAAAAGCAAAAGGATAAATAATTTGTTGAGATGTAGAGTTGTTTTCATTGTTCTTTATTTTACACGTTTCTACGCTTTTTTAGCTTTTTGGTTTCTTTTTTTACATAAACATGCTAAACAACCTGATCAAAGCCTCTTCACCGGGATTGTTATTCCTCTTTTAGAGATGACTCAATAGATTTGCTTTTTATCTCTTTATTTCGAAGCAGATAATCGTGCCCCAGGGCAGGAAGATCATCCCAGGAAATCACATCTGTCACATCTAATACCAGAACACTCCCGGGCAATTCATCAAGGTTTGTGACTCCGGCGCGACCCATTCGCAGCTTCATATTCATATACTGTGACATGGTCAGGGGCCAGTCCTTCCTGTTCACATAGACAAATACAGAATCGGACATCTGTGTAAGGTTATGAAATCCCTTCCCCTCTTCAAAGGAATCGTGGCCAGCATCACTACCAATGAAAGCGGTTTTGTCGTATACCGGAACCAGGTCAATGCCCTGTTTTTCTCTCTTTATCAGATACCTTTTCAACAATTGGTTTCCCATGGAAGTACACATCAGGTTTAAGGATATATCGTTGGGATTGTTGGCAAAGAATGCAGAATCGGACAGAAAGTCCTCCAGCATCTGTTGAAATATGGAAAAATCATTGGCCGCCCGGTTGGCCGATCGCTTTCCTTTGTAGTAAAATGGAGAGACTGCCTGATCCCCCCAGGCAAAGGTAATGATGGCCGTGTTCGCACTTAAAGTATCCGCATAGACTTTCTGAAGACGAAACATAAAATCATTCAGCTGCTTCTCAAATGTTTTACCATATCCTGGTATAACGAACACAAAATTTTTAATACCTTTTTTTATCCTGAGATTGTCATATATGGTATAGAAAACATTGTTCTCCACAGGCCCGATGGGATATACTTTTTTATCACAGGTTTTAGTGGCCATGTATTTTAAAATGATCGAGTCGGTCTCAAAATTGTACAGTGAAAAATAGAGGCGCCCGGTCTGACGTGTCCAGCGGTTACGAAACGCAACGCTTCCATCGTCTGTCTTCTTGAGGGGTCTGTTGGTGAAAAAGAGTCCGAGAGTCCGCTCCTTATGCGTGGTGGTGTCAAGCAAATGGCTCTCTATCTGTGCCTGCCCTGGTACTGAAATAAGCAAAAGCAAAAAAATGAGATGGACTAATTGCCTCATAAAAAACAAATTTACAAAAAACAACGATTCTACAAGTATATCGAAAATCAGTAAGTTTGTCCTTAGATACAGCCCCTGAAGTTAGCTGGTTTTACGGTCAAAGTTGATAAATAGATCTTAACAGTGAGCAAAATCTTTCGCATTGCGATAAAGTCCCTGTTGTTAATCACTGGATTTGTGATTCTGCTCATTGTCTTTATCAACCTTCCATTTTCAAGAAACTTCGTTACCGGACGGGTCAATGCGCTGTTCCAGAAGCTGGAACTCCCCTTAAACATCCAGACCATTAAAACGGTACGCCTGACAAAGGTACATGTTGAAGGTTTTAGCATCATCGACCCCAGAGGGGACACCATAGTCTATGCCGGAAACGTGAAGGCCCATATTAAGCTTTTGGCCCTGATGAAAAGTAAAGTAGTATTGGATGAAGCAGAACTGAGCGGAATTGGGGTCTATTTGCTGATGAATTACGATACGCACAACTATACGATTGCCGAGGCCTTTAAAAAGAAAACAAAGAAAAAACCGGCTGACCCTGACAAAAAGAGATCAAAGTGGGAAGTCAAGATTCAAAAAGGTGAAATCAATTCGATCCATTTCTTTATGGAAGACTCATTATCAGGGATTCGCATAGAACAGGAGGTGGATAATTTAAGAATTGAAAAATTCAGGCTGGGTTTGCTTGAACGGGAATTACGGGCCCGCGCCATTGAACTTAATAGCGCAAACGGAAGTGTAAAAATTTCACCTAAGCTTGTGGAAAAGAGAGAGCTGAAGAATAGAGCACGATCACCCTGGAATTTTGGGGTAACGGACCTGGCAATGGAAGATCTTGGCTTCACCTTTGAACAAACAAGTGATAGTTTATTTCTGAACCTGGTTCTGGAGAAAGGCGTGATCGGAACCAAAGAGATGGATATTCCCCGGAAAATAATTGATTTAAATGAAATCTCAATTGAAGGTGCCAGCGCCGCCATATTTACGGGTCTAAAACACGGTAATCCGGATGATTCAAATAAAGTTAAGAACAACGATTTTCCGTGGGATCTAAAAGCCCGCAAGGTTAACCTGGAAAGGATAGATTTTTCAAAGGGCAACTATTCCCACCCCCGTGCAGATTCATCGGTTCATGGGATTGGACTGGAAAACCTGGATATGAAACTTCGTGATTTTCAAATTAGTCTCGCACATACGGGTATGGATTTAAAGAAGTTAAGCTTCGATCTTAACAATGGATTTACATTGGAGCAGATGAAGGCCGACTTTGATTCTGATTCTGAAACCACCAGGTTAAACCTGGCCATTGAAACCAGTAACAGCCAGTTTAGTATGGAGGCAGAAGCCAGGGGAAGCTTTTTTGACCTGCTTAAGGATCCATCTGGAACCGGAAATGGACATCTGGTCATAGACCAGTCTTTAATCTCTCTCAATGATATATCCACATTTGCCCCTTCTTTGAAGGAGATCCCCGCATACGAAATGCTTGCCAGTTCACCCACCAGACTTGAAGTCCGAATGGATAAAGAAAAAAATACAATATCACTTTCGGAGTTGAGTTTATTACAGAATAAAAACTTTAAACTGTCCCTTATTGGATCTTTTGATCTTTCTGCCGAACCAAAGAACACCTTTGGAAAGATGGATCTGAAACTATCAGAAATTAACATACGATGGTTGAACGACCTGTTGCTTGCTTCAGGACTTGACCACAGTCTGCCCGATTCCACCGAAATTCTTCTTGAAGCCCGTATTTCTGAAGTATTGAAGTCTCCTGAAATAGGCCTGCAACTCCAAAGCAACATGGGCAACATTGATCTATCGGGCCACCTGAATCTTAAAGAGAAAGAGTATCGTCTTAATTCCAAATTTGGACAAATTCACCTGGGTAAAATAATGGGTATTGAGGAATTGGGTTCCTTAACCGGATGGGCTGTGATTGAAGGATCGGGGCTTACGGCCAAAAACATTGAATCGAACATTGAAGTCCGCATCGATTCTGTGGGGTACAATGGCTATGCTTACACGCAGATAATGCTGGACGGCATGCTCCAGCCTGGTAAATATGAATTCATCCTTCAATCCAGCGATCCCTCTTTTAATAGCAACCTGACTGTAGATCTGTTTCAAACCGACACCCTGTTCAGTGCAAAGGTTACCGGCTCACTATTTGCTCAATTGGATCACCTTCAATTTTTCAACGATACACTCTCTGTTAACACCGGTATAACTGCCACTTTGGTGAATGAACCGAATGCATTTGAATCCCATATACTCTTCGATGGAATCGAACTGACCAGCCCGGAGAAGAGTGCTACACTTCAGCATATGAGTGCAGCTTTCAGGACAGACACCAGCAGTACCTCGCTTATTGGTGAAGGGGACTTCTTCAACTTTGACATCCAGGTGGATAAGTCCATCCATAAACTGGGAACCATTGGGGAGAGCTATAGCAACTATCTGAAGACATTTGTAGATTCTTCAAGGTCAAATGCGGAACAGCGGGTGGCCGAGCTTCCTGGAATCTATGCCACAAGCAATATCACCAATCATGAAGCCCTGGACCTGCTTTTTCAGGATACCGGTTTTCACATATCAAACTTCTATTTTTCAATTGTAAATGATCCTTCAAAACACCGGGTAGAATACAATATCGAGGGATCTGAGATCGACTATAAAATGGTGCATGCCGGAGATTTGGATGTGGAGGTAACCGACTCGGCCGGGAACCTTAGTTTTGAGGTCATTTCCAATAGCAGCTCCTTGTATTCGGGTCCGCTCAGTTCATTTCAGCTAAATGCTCAGTTTGCCAATTTGAAGAATAACACCCAATTATCTATTCTTGATCAGGAGCTGGACACCATTTACAACATAGAAATTGCAGCCGAGATTGATAGCAACATGATGTTCTTCAAAATTCCCCCAAATCAGATCACCATCAACCGTGACCTGTGGCAACTGGATAGACCCGATTTTCTAACCATCGACCTGGAGAGCAGCCGATGGTCTCCGGAGTTTAAGATAAATACGGATTCTTCCTCCCTGCATATTGTGAGCAGTACTGTCGACGGGGAACATACCTTTCAGATTGAAATGGACCAGGTGAGAATCGCATCCCTCCTCTGGGATGACTTGATGGCCAACAAGCCGGCTGGCTCCCTTTCCGGATCAGTCGATTTTACTACAAATGATCGCGCTGAAAAGAGGATCAGCACAGATCTGTGGATAAGAGAAGTAAACTATTCAGATCTTAAATTCAACGAGATCCATCTGGATGGCTTTGCTACAAGCAGCGACTCAGGTGGTTTCTCCACAGAACTATCTGCCAGGCTGGATTCAGCAAGAATTGAATTCGCAACTGAAAACATGTTTGACAATAACCGAACCATTAATGCTGATTTTTCTAAAATCCCATTGAATACCTTACAATCCTTTACACGGGACTATTTATCTGATATGAAAGGAAATATATCAGGGAATTTCAATGTGGCCAGCAAGACAGGATCTGAGAAATTCAATGGAGAACTAAAATTCAATGGAGCACAACTTAGGATAATACCTCTGAATTCTAACTTCAAAATACCGGATCAGGGCATTCAATTCGAAGATGACAGAATGGTATTTAGCAATTTCAGCATCCTGGATTCCTCTAACAAAGCCCTGGTTGTGGATGGATTTGTTGACTTCAGAGGCCAGCGGATCATCACCGACCTGGATATCTCTTCCTCAAGACTTCATTTAATGAATACCACAGAGAAAGATAACGAAGCATTTTATGGCAACCTGTTTGTTGATTCAAAGATATCATTGAATGGACCTTTAACCAATCCAGATATTGATGCTAAGATCCTTCTTTCGAGTGGTACCAAATTGCATTTTAACTCCACCGATAATGTGGATCTGTCGGAAAGTTCAGAAATTGTAAACTTTATATCGGTCGCTGAAGAGGAGGCCCCATTGAAAGTGTCTCCCATTTCAACCCGAAGCAGATATAACCTCTCCACAGTGGAAACCAGTATAGAGATTGAGCCAACAACTCAAATAAATTTCAATCTGTCCAAAAGGATATTCAACATTAATTTACAGATCCAGGGGGGAGGGTTACTTAATTACAACATGCTGAACAACAACCAGGTTTCGTTATCCGGAAGATATGAAATAAGTGAAGGTTCAGCTGATCTCAACATTGTGGGCTGGCCAAACAAGTATTTTAATATTACCCGGGGAGGTTATGTAAACTGGGATGGAAACGTGGAAGACCCCGAATTAATGTTTGAAGCCGTTAACAGGGTTTCCACCACTTATGCCAATCCTGTGGATGGCAAGGCCCGCACTGTAGACATTAATGTGGTACTGCGACTCTCCAGTCATCTGTCGGATCTGGACATTTTGTTCACGATTAATACTGCGGATCAATACCTGATGAGCATCATCAATACCCTGAGTCCCGAAGAACAAATGCGGCAGGCCATCACCATTCTCTTATTCGAAATTATCGACTTGCCCGGGATCTCAAGTTCTACCAACTATATGACCCAGCAGGTAAACCAGATTATATCAAGTCAACTGAACCAACTTACCAAATCAGCCATTAAGGGAGTTGATATTTCCTTTGGCATAGACTCATATTCTCAACAAAACCAGGGGGGTGGCAATCAGACAACCACCAGCCTCTCCTATGAGGTGAAGAAGTCGCTTCTTAACGACAGGGCAGTTATCGAGGTTTCGGGGCGACTCTATAATCAAAATGAACAACCAGGAACAATGGACCAATCACTCAACAATGTTTCATTTGAATACCAGCTGGACTCAGCCGAAACCAAGTATCTTAAAGTATATAATGAACAAACCTATGAAGATGTTTTCGAGGGCCAGGTAACGAAAACAGGAGTGGGCTTCTCATACAGAAAACCGTACCGAACCCTGGGGGATATCTTTAAGCGTCAGAAGAAGAATAAAAAAGATCCCAAAAAGATCGAGGCAGATGAAAATTAAGCATTCCATATTCCTGCCCCTTTTATCACTGATCATTGGGGGGTGTTCCAATACCCGCTTTCTGACCGATGACCAGGTACTTTACAACGGCAAGGAGAAAGTGGAATACGTTACCAGTCAACCCAAACGGGATGTTAATTCTGTAAAAACCCATGTGGGTTCCATCACCCATCAAAAAGTAAACAACAGCCTGTTTGAGCGACGCATTCTTCCGCCCATTGGCTTATGGACGCACAACTACTGGAATATTGAGGAGGCAACAAAGTTTAAGAAGTGGCTTTACAAATCACTTTCAGCTCCACCTGTACTCATCTCAGATGTGAATCCCGACCTGAGGGCTCAGAAAATCCAGAATGATCTTTTCGATCTGGGGTACTTTCAATCCAGGGTGTGGGCCACAGTGGATACAAGTAAACGAAATCCAAAAAAGGCAAGAATAAAATACACAGTCGAACTTCCTCCTCCCTTCCATTATAATCAGATCCAACTGGATACATTATCCGGGCCCATCGACACCATAATCAATCTGGAGTATTTCAGTAGGCAGGTAAAACCCGGCGACCAGTACAACCTGGAGAAATTAAAATCCGCAAGAAATGGACTAACCACGCAGATTCAGGATCAGGGCTACTTCTATTTTAACTCAGATATTATCCAGCTGAATGCGGATACCACCATTGGAGATCATCAAATAAATCTGACCCTTGGGAGAGACCGAGAGCTTCCTTCTGAACTTCTCTCCACCTATGAAATAGGCCGGCTCTTTGTCCATATGTACCGATCCTCGGATACGGGTTATGTCCGGATCGATACCATCCAATATGAGGATCTGACGGTTTTCTCAGCCGGCAATTTCCTGAAAATGGATGTCCTTGATAAAGCGGTCTTTTTCCACAGCGGCGATCTGTATTCATACAAAGCTCATCAAAGTACTCTTACCCGCCTTAATAGCCTGGGCATATTTCGATATGTTAAGATCACTTTTGAGCATCCTGAGTCCGATAGCGTCTCTCCAATTCTCAATGTGAGGATAGATTTAGATATGTCGGATAACATCAGTGTAACCCTGGAGGCCGATATGGTCATGAAATCAACCGGATATATTGGACCGGATCTTGGTGCCGGGATCTCACACGGCAACATATTCAAAGGTGCTGAAAATATGCTACTCTCCTTAAACGGTGGGTTTGAATGGCAGTGGGGACCTGCCACACAAGCTCAGTTGGGAGCTCACTCCTACAATTATGGTATTACATATAGCATTACCTACCCCAGATTCATTCTTCCTGGCCAGAAGGAGAAGATCAATCAGATATTGAATCAGCGAACCACGATGAATTTCGAATTAAATATGTTAAACAGGCCTGCTTACTACACCATGTTTTCTGCCATGACCAATTTAGAGTACAAATGGAAGCAGCGACAGGAGATTCAACATGCCGTTTCTCCCATCTACATAAACTCAGTAAACCTGCTTGCCACTACCGCCGCATTTGACTCGGTGGTAGACGAGAATATCTATATCCGGAAGAGTTTTGAGGAGCAGTTTATCTTTGGAATGAAGTACGTATTTGAATACGACAACACTTTTAAAACCAGACCCCACAATCTCTTCTTCCAGGCTGGCATCAGCACCTCAGGTAACTTAATAGACCTGTTTGAGAGAGTGGGTAAAGATGAATCCGAAAGGCCCTTCTCCTTTTTAAATAACATTTACTCCCAGTATATCAAGCTTACCACCGATTTCAGATACTATATCAACAGACATAATAAAACCCTGGCCATGAGGGTTTATGCTGGAATCGGTCTGCCCTACAGCAACTCGCAGGTACTCCCATATGTGGAACAATTTTTCAGCGGCGGCGCTTACAGCATTAGAGGTTTTACTGCCCGTACCCTGGGCCCGGGATCCTATTATGAACAGGATAACTCCTACATCGATCAGTCGGGAGATGTTAAACTGGAAGCAAACCTGGAATACAGGTTTGTAATCACCAGGATCATGAACGGTGCTTTCTTTGTTGAGACAGGTAATATCTGGCTGATCAATGAAGATGAGGCCAGACCAGGGTCCAAGTTCGATTTCAACACCTTTTACGATCAGCTGGCCATTGGATCCGGAGTTGGTTTAAGGTTCGATTTCAACTTCTTTGTACTCAGAACGGACCTGGGATTCCCTCTCAGAACTCCTTATGTTACAGATGACAGCAACTGGCTAATTGGGCAAGGAATTCTGAAAAATACACTATTCTATATCGCCGTGGGATATCCATTCTAGATACCTCTACTCCTCACTCATTACACTCTTCACAGCAATGAAAAAAAACTTTATACATTTACATCTGAACGTTAAACAACCTTCCAATGATAAAGGCATCTCTATCTTTCACAATCTTAATCTTATTTGCATTCATCCATAGCTGCGAACAGCCCTTGGCACAGTGGCGGGGGCCCGACCGAAACGGCATCTTCCCCGAAAGCAACCTGATGGATCAATGGCCGGATGATGGTCCCGAATTGCTCTGGAAATATGAAGGATTGGGACGGGGCTATGCTGCACCTGCCGTAACTGATGATAAAATCTTTATTAATGGGGAGCAGGAGGGCAAAAGTTACCTGTTTGCCATGGACCTGGAGGGTAACCTGCTCTGGAAATCACCAAATGGAGATGAGTTCCTGGGAGAGGGTTTCTCAAGTACCTATCCAGGCTCCCGTTCCACCCCCACGGTTCATGGAAAATTGGTCTACGCTACCTCTGGCCAGGGTCAGATCGCCTGTTTTGAAACCTCAGGTGGAAAGGAAAAATGGGTGGTGAATATCGTGGAATACCTGGATGGTGAAGTAGGCGAATTTGGATATTCAGAATCAGTGGCAGTGGATAAGGACCGCGTCTACTGTTTTCCGGGTGGTTCAGGATCCAACCTGGCAGCACTCAACAGATTCACAGGAAAGGTCACCTGGACTCAATCGGCCCTCCAGGATACATTTGCCTATGGTTCACCGGTTTTGGTGGATCTTCCCTCCGGTGATATCCTGATTACCACTTCACGGCACCATCTGTCTGTGGTGGACCGAAGCAATGGAGAGCTGCTTAGCTCCTATGTACTGGAGGGCTATGAATACGATGGCGAACACTGCAATACAGCGGTTTACTCCAATGGATACATCTACTTCGTGGCCAATGATATACCCGGACAGGGAGCCATCAGACTTCAGCTCTCTCCGGATGGGAAGAGCATCAAAGAGGTGTGGAGGAACCAGGAGATTATGAATAATTTCGGGGGACTTGTAACGGTCAACGATCACTTGTTTACCACCATTAAAGGAAACAAGCTCGTATCCCTGGATCCCGGGAACGGAGAGGTGGTTGATACCCTCAAGGTGGCCACAGGAAGCCTGATCTTTGCCGATAACAAATTCATATGCTACGGCAACAACGGAACCATTAACCTGGTTAACTACAGCCAGGAAAAACTTGAACATGCGGGACAACTAAAAGTAAGAGATGGGTCCGGACAACATTTCTCACACCCCGTGGTGGCTAATGGAATATTGTATATCAGGCGCGGCGATGGATTGATGGCATATCGCATTAAAGAATAGAATTCTTCCAAAGCCTCCTTCACTTCATGACTAAATGGAGTATAATCCCTGTGGTCAGATGAAAGCAGGAAAATTGTATCTTGTCATTTCACAAATAGAACTACTTCCCATGAAAAAATTATCAGTAATCTCAATTACTCTGCTTGTCTTATTCCAGGGACTAATCCTTGCACAATCTGAATCGATTTTCAATGGAAAAGACCTTACAGGTTGGACCATCTACGGTACTGAAAAATGGTATGTGGAAGACGGGGTGCTGATATGTGAGAGCGGGCCCGACAAGGAATATGGATACCTGGGAACAGATAAGCAATACAAAGATTTTGAGCTGACTGTAGAGTTTAAACAGGGTGCCGATGGAAACAGCGGAGTATTTTTCCGTTCCTCAATTGAAGGAACCAAGATTACCGGATGGCAGGTCGAAGTTGCACCTCCGGGAAGCAATACCGGGGGGATTTATGAATCCTACGGAAGGGGCTGGTTGATCAAACCTGATATTGAACTTGACAAACACCTTAAATTCGGGGAGTGGAACCACATGAAAATACGTGTGGTGGGAAACCTGGTGGAAACCTGGTTAAACGGTAAAAAAATGATCACATTTGAGGATGAAAAGATAGGCGGGGCAACAGGAAGTATTGCCCTTCAGATCCATTCCGGTGGTGGAATTAAAGTGATGTGGAGAAACCTGGAAGTCAAGGTCATTGAATAATGAAAAGATTTCTTTCCATCCTGATCCTGGTCCCGCTCATGGGACTGGTTGCATGCACTTCAGCCCGGAAAGGTGATATTACCGACAACTCTGGCTACAGTACTCCTGAAGAAGAAGGTATCTCCTCCAAAGCCATTCTGGAATTTGTGGAAGCACTGGAAGCCTCTCAACCAGACGCCATTCACAGTGTGATGGTACGAAGGCATGGAAAGATCGTGGCAGAGGGATGGTGGTCTCCCTATAACCCTGATACTCCACACCTGTTATGGTCCCTGTCCAAAAGCTTTACCTCCACCGCCATAGGAATGGCTCAGGACGAGGGATTAATAAACATCAACGACCAGGTGATAGCTTTCTTCCCTGATGATACTCCGGAGGAGCCCACTGAAAACCTCAAAGCCATGCGAATTCGCGATCTGCTGAAAATGAATTCGGGGCATCAGTGGGGTACCAGTGGCGGAATGATGCAGGGCGAAAATTGGGTGAAGGGATTTTTGGCACAGGAGGTACAGCACAAACCGGGTACCCATTTCGTCTACAACAGCGGCGCGACCTATATGCTTTCGGCCATCCTTCAGAAGGTAACCGGAATGACCGTACTGGATTTTCTCACCCCCAGGCTATTTGATCCACTGGGCATAGAAAAACATACCTGGGAATCGGATCCCAACGGCATCAATGTCGGAGGATGGGGGTTAAGTATGACCACCGAAGATATCTCAAAATTGGGACAACTTTATCTCCAGAAGGGTTCCTGGGAGGGAAAACAGCTGCTCTCCCAAGTATGGGTAGAAGAAGCCACCGGGTATCAAACCTCCAATGGCAGCAGTCCGGAGAGCGATTGGGAACAAGGGTATGGATACCAATTCTGGCAATGTCGGCACGACGCTTACCGGGGAGATGGTGCCTTTGGACAGTTTTGCATTGTGATGCCAGAACGGGATGCTGTGATTGCCATCACCTCCGGCTCAGACGATATGCAGGGGATTTTGAATGTGGTTTGGGATCACTTGCTACCCGCCCTGGAGGAGGCCCCTCTCCCACCCGATGAAGAGGGGGTGAAGCAAATGGATCAAAAACTAAAAAGTCTGGCTATGGGTACTGTAAAAGGAGATCAAAGCTCTCCAATGGCTTCAGAAGTGTCGGGGAAAACCTTCACCATGGAGGCCAACGATCGCTCCATCAAGACCATCTCATTCAATTTTGACACCTCTCCAGTCCAAATCAAAATTACCACTCATAAGGATGAGTACTCACTCACGGTGGGATACCATGAGAGCGAGTTGAGTGAATTACCAACTCCACCACTGGTTTCCGATAAAGTCGCTGTTAGTGGCGCCTGGGAAGACACCAACACCTATACAGCGCGTTTCATCTATTATGAAACACCTCAAAGCACCAGTTTTACCTTTAAATTTAAGGAGAACAAACTCATTTGGGATACGGAGAACAAAGCATCCTTTGGCCCGAAAAATCCGGTACAAATGACCGGTATTGCTCAATAGCTCCTTCTAAATCTGCCTGGATTAATCCCTGGAATACACGGGAATTAAAATATTCTTCAAAATAATGTCGTGTTTACTTGTCATTATGTATGCTTTACTTATCTTTGTGTATATATTTATTTACAATTAGTATAATTTATCATACATATAAGCTGGAAATCATGTCATATCAAGAGAGACAAAACATTGTAAACATCTTTAGCGGATTGCTAATCACAACCATCTATGCTATAATCGTCTATCAAAGACACATTCAGGGAAGATTTGATCTAACAACTGATTTTGATAAATGGGGAGTTATATTCCTGATATTTATTGGAGTCTCCATTGTGGCGCGCATCATCATCCAGATTATTTTTCACATCATCAATGCCATCGCCACCAGAGAAGAGAAAACGCCGGTTGAAGATGAACGGGACAACCTGATCAAATTAAAAGCCACCAGGAACTCCTACTACGCGTTCACCAGTGGTTTTGTACTCGCTGTTATGGGACTGGCAGTGGGTATGCCCGTTTACGGAGTCTTTATTGCCTTTGTAGGCTTCGGTCTGATTGCCGAAATCATAGACAATGGTTCACAAATTTATTATTACAGGAAAGGAGTCTGAGATGGCTACAAGTAAAATACAAAATAACATCCGCAGGCTGCGGTTTAATGCAGGCGAGATGACCCAGCAACAGCTGGCAGATAAGGTGCATGTATCCCGACAGACCATTGTGGCCATCGAAAAGGGGAACTACTCCCCTTCCCTCGAATTGGCATTCAAGCTGGCGCGTATTTTCAAAACTCCACTGGAGGAGGTGTTTTATTATGAAGCCGAAGAGGAAAAACTGTAATATTTCATAAAAAAAACAGCAATATTTAATGCTCCTCCGGCACTCTCAAAAAGTCTACCAGGCTACCTTTGCGAAAAATTAAGAATCGCAGAAGATGGAAAAAACAGAGTTCGCTCATTTATATGATGAGCAGGATAAGCAAATTCTTAAAGTTGCAGAAGATTCTTTGAACCCAAGGATCGACAGGGTGGATGAGATTATTGAGTATGCAAAAGAAGCTGAGATCAGTAAGCTGGGAATTGCCAACTGCATAAGTTTCAACAAAGAGGCCGATCAACTGGAAGGCATCCTGACGAATGCCGGATTTGAAGTTGAAAAAGTCCATTGCAAATACGGCAAAGTTCCATTCAATGACCTGCTTCCAGGATATAGAGGCACTTCCTGCAATCCGGCAGGACAGGCTGAATACCTCAGGGAAAAGGAGACCGAACTAAATATCATGATGGGTCTGTGTCTTGGACATGATATCATCTTTAATTCCAAGTCCAAAGCACCGGTTACTCCTCTTATTGTAAAGGACAGGAAGCTGAAACACCATACACTCCAGGCGTTTGATAAGAATGATAAGCAAGTTTAAATAAAGTGAGCAGATATCTACCTCTTCTGAAACAGAACAAAATTGTTTAGCTCAACATCCACTTTAAAATAGTCTGGCAGCTTTTCATTCATGGTACTTGTCAGATAGTATTTTTGTACGCTGTCATTCACCATCAGACTCACATTGCCGTACCTTGCCATATACCCATGAAGGCTCCAATCAGTATATAAATCGGTCGAGAGGCTAATTAATGAGTTCTCTTCAACCACCTGAATGATCGCATGGCAGTCAGCTATTTTCTCTTTATCTCTACCCGTCCTCCCCACCTGAGCAACTGAAATTGAGATGGAAATAATAAGAAGCGAGAGGGCAATTATCCTCAACGCCCTGGTTTGCTTCTCCGATATTCTGCTTATAAAAGTCTCTACCTTGAATTGAACCAGCATGCCTAACGAAACTGCGAAAAGCGGGTAAACGGTCAGGATATAAAAGCCTCGTTGCTTCAGGCTGATCATGATAGGCAGGATTCCGGAAAGAACCACCAGAAACAGGAAAAGAGAGTGATTTGTGTTCTCCTTTATTGCGCCTATAGCTTTCTCTCTGTTTTTCCTAATACCCAGAGCCAGAAGCAACAGGGTAATAACCAGGGGAATGATGGAATTTTGAAGGAACTCTCGTGTTATGGCAAATCGGGAATCGACTGTTGCTACATTTTGAATGCTTCCAATGACCTGATGGTTTAAATAATTATTTAGATGGATGGAAGCACTCTCAGAAAATAGGTAGAGTGAAACAATGGGTAAGGCTGTGGCGGAGGCCATAACCAGTGATCTCAAGAACATCTGCACAAAACTCTCCTTCCTGTAGATCAACCAGGCGAAGAGGGGCATGCTCCAGACATAGAGACCTGTAAATCCCTTGGTTAAAAAAGCCAGCGACAAGACCAAACCACTTAATACCAGCATTATATGCCCGTTTTTCTCTCTGCTTTTCAGAAAGAGTAATACCGACAGGCTCACAAAGACGGTCATGGTGTTTTCAAGCAGATTATTGGCACAGGCCCATGAAACCTTGGATACGGTTATCCAGAGGAGTAAAGGAAGCCACACGTATTTATGGGACTTTGTAAAATATTTCCATATATGGATGGTAATTAATCCAACCAGCAGAAATGTAAAGAGGGAGTAGAACCTTTCAATGTAAATCGAGTCTCCAAATAGCTTATAACAGATACTCTGCAGTCCTAATGCCAGCGGAGGATGTTCATAAAACTCAGGGAATAATCCATAGGAAAAGTGGGGTTTCCAGAAACTACCCAGACCAGCTGACATGTTCCTTGATATGGCTGCATAGGTTAACCCATCCGTAAACATCCCGTCAGAAAACAGATTCGGAGCAACTGTTCCCAGAAAAATGGAAAAAACAATGATGAACAGAGATCTGTGTTTCTCAATCTTCCACATGCTCACCGATTCAGGCTACTCATAGTCGTGCATCTCCTTCATAAAAGCCACAAAATCGTCTCTGTTTTCTGAGGCCATCCATTTGAGGGCAGACCTGGGATGCTCATTGAGTGCACCTGTAATCAGGTAGGGAACATGGTATCCCCAGGGTATATCCTGCTGCAAGGGGTGTATGTGATTCTGGATCACATCCAGAAGAGGCAAAAGTCTGTACTTGGGATTTTTTAAGAATGCGATCAAAATCTCCATAGGGCAATTCCCCGCTCCTCTGCCCATACCCAGCAGTGTGGCATCCAGCATATTGCAATTGGAGGACAGTGCAGTGATGGTATTGGACATGGCCAGCTGCATGTTGTTATGGGCATGAATTCCAAGGATTTTGCCGGGGAGTGCTTTTTTATACTTCTCCACAAGATACTGAATGTTCTGGCTGTACATGCTTCCAAAACTGTCCACGATATAGATGATGGGCACCGGGGATTTGCCAATGTCCTGAAGGGCCTCATCCAGGTCCATTTCATTCACCTTTGAAACCGCCATCAGATTGATACTTGTCTCATATCCCTTATCCATACAATCCTGTGCAAGTACAATGGCTTTATCTATCTGGTGTACATAGCAGGCTACCCTGATCATATCAAGTACAGACTCATTGGCAGGGAGGATGTCTACCGGATCGATCCTTCCAATATCTGCCATGGCAGATAATTTCACGGGAGTCTGATTATCACCAACCACCCTGCGAAGATCCTCTTCATCGCAAAACTTCCATGGCCCCACCTCCTCGCGTGAAAATGCAAATTCGCTACTTTTATAGCCGATCTCCATGTAATCGATACCCGCTTCTACACAGGCTTCATAAACTGCACGCACAAAATCGTCACTGAATTGCCAGTTGTTCATTAATCCCCCGTCACGTACTGTGCAATCCAATACCTTTACATCTTTCCTGTACATTTTCTTGATTTTTTAACCGCTTCTCAATGGCATGAAATGCACCACCGTTTCATTGCCAATCCTAAATCACTGCAATATATTGCAAAATGATACAATAAGAAAAGGGAATTGTGATTCCTGTGGTTTCATTGTATGGTTAACTCTGATATATTTACATATCAACTTCGATTCCCATAACATGGACAAGATGGTAAGCGCCCTCCTCTGATGAAATCAAACAGGATATTTATTCTTCTCTTACTCGCTCTGGTTATCATCTCTTTTGTGCCTAATCTTTTGCAGAAGGGTATGTTTGTGGACGGCTTGTGGTACGCCACCATTTCAAAAAACTTATCCGACGGGTTGGGATCCTTTTGGAATCCCTGTTTACCAGAACCATGAACCCGGTATTTCATGAGCATCCACCGCTGGTATTTGGAATCCAATCACTATTTTATGGGGCAGTTTCTCTCTTATCCTGCTGTTATATTTTCTTAATGAAAATGCATCAACATCCATCAAGGACTATCTGGATATTCAGGTGATCTCGGCACTCAAGGGTGAAAGAACCGAAAACATCCAGGCAAGTGTAGCACCCATTATGCTGGTCACCGGGGTAACGCTCATCTCCTATTTCAAATTTGGAACCAGGAATCTTTTCAGGTATAAAAAGGAGATCCTGTTTTTCGCTGTACTTGGATTAACGGGTTTACTCCCTGTTCAACATCAACACGGTAAACAGGCGGGACATGACCCTGCTCGCCGATATGGAACAACTGGATGAGTTCCTGGAGCCAGGAACCACTATGGGTTGTATTACCAAAGAGACTGAACTGTCGCTATATGCCTACTTCATGCGATGTCATTCCATCAGCCTGGACACTTTGAATCCATACAATCATTCCGCAGTCATCATTGAGAAAGAGATGCCCTTCGATTCGATGCGCTACGTGCAAAAGAATTTAAATACGGGAAAGCTCTCCCTTTTACTAAGAAAAGGACACTAAGAGGTTGTTTTTGAGTTAATAAGTTAATAGAGTTCTTACCTTCAGACATTATTAAATTTATTAAATATGGATACTAAGAATAACAAAAGGCCTGAATACCGAAAAGGGATTCGTTCTATGGCCTTTCTCCTGTTCTTTTCGCTCTTTACACCTGTTGTAGATGGCCAGGTGTTGATATCCCTCCTATTGGGCGACGAGCTAAATTCGCCCAAAATTGAATTTGGACTGATGGGAGGAATCAATCGGTCCTATTTCCTGGATGTGGAAACTTCAGAAGGATTAAACAACCTCAACCTGGGTTTCTATTTCCACATCAATCTCAAAGAGAGCTCTTTCCTGAGTACCGGTGTTCTTGTAAAATCAAACGTGGGTGCTACGGGAATGCCTGTTTACCCAATTGGAGATGATGACTTAGACGATGTTTTCAAGGATGGAACACTGACCACCAAAATTAGTTACTTCTATGTTCCCATACTCTTCCACCAGCGTTTCAACAACAGTTGGTATTTAGAAGGGGGGCTCCAGGCAGGCTTGCGAAGTAAAGCCAGGGATTACTTTGATAAAGACTATTACGAAGGTGAACTGGATTATAAAATGGACGTAGGAGATCAATACGCCCGTTTAGATGCGGGACTATTTGCCGGAGTCGGATACAAGTTTAAGAAGGAGCTTAAGAGCATGAGTGTCGGGATTAACTATTATTATGGTCTGGTGAACGTAAGTAAAGTCCCCGATGTCACCATTAAAAACTCCTACATAAACGTCTTTGTCAAAATACCCATAGGGCTTGGCGAAAGTAAAAAGGAGACGCAAGAATAATTGACTACTTTTGAATAGGACAAAACTTCTTTATGAATTTAAGCACTTTTACCTTGGGGCTACGGGTTCCACCATCTTAAGAAGTTTCACTTACAAAGATTATAAGGTCGACCTGGGGACCGAACAGTTCAGAGTTATAATCGGGAAAAGATTTGATGTATCCCCGAAAATTAAAACAAAGTAATCAGCTTTGTAAGCTCCTGTTCATCTGATCGAAGCCTTAGGTAATACATACCTCTGGCTATGTCGCCTACATCAATGGTCTCGGTAAACTCCTTCACATTGGTGAACTGTCTGTTAAAGACTATACGGCCGTTCGAGTCAAAGAGATCAAGGATAAGGTTTTCAGTTTTCGCATAGCTGTATTCTACATGTAGATACCGGGATGCAGGTACAGGATAGACCTTTAGATCGCCAGGCAGGAGGAGATCCTCAATAGCTGTCATGCTTGTGAGGTAGATAGAATCTTTTCCAAAACAACCGTCCGGATCAATAACCTCAAGGTTGTACCAACCAAACCGGGCGGCATCATAGGTCTGCTCACCAGCGTCTCCGTTCCACAGGTAGGCTGCAAAACCTGCTCCTGCATCCAGGGTATAAGGCAGCTGGGTTCCAAGCGTATCGTTAACTCCACCAAGTTCAGGTGCAGGAAGACCCAGGTGTGTAATAATCACATCCAACGTATCGGTATATGGATCCGCATCCTGCCCATAGATGGAATAGGCTGTTACGCTATGATCTCCTTTCGCCGATAAGTCAAAAGTAAAACCGACAATAAATTGAACGGAATCCCCGGGATTAAGAACCTGGGTTAGAGTTCGAAGTACCGTAACCGGAGTTTTATGGTCAACCGAGACAGTGACGCTGATGGGCTCATTATCTATGGCATGCATCCCAAAATTCTTCACATGAAGACTTAGCTCTTCCTGGTCAGTAAGTATGCAACCAGAGACCGGACTCTGGATGGAAGAGACGCCCACATCCCACAAATCAAATCCGATCTTGATATCATCTGAGGCTTCGCAGCCATGTTCATCTGTCACTACAACCATATAAATTGAGTCGGTTGTTTGATTTGCATGTTCTGCTACAAATTGCTGACCGGAAGATCCATCCTGCCACAAATAGTAGATAAACCCAACGCCGGCATCCAGTGTGTATCTTGCCGTATTCACTACGAGATCATCTCCAAGTGAAACTGTGGGTGGAATAAATACTTCAATGGTCTGGTCAAAAAGGTTATTTCCAGGAATCAGATCCTTACTGTAAGCAACATCCACAGAGAACTGATAGCTGGTGGTGCTCTCCACGTCAACCGTTCCCGACGAGGAGAATAGAATTGAATCACCAGGTACTACCTGCTTGTCCACAATAAGTGAATCATATACCAGGCTACCCCCATCAAACTGATAGGTAATAAAGAGCGTATCATTTGACTGGAGGGTATCAGTACCAGAATTCAAAATATAAAATTCCACATGTTCTGAATCAGAAAAACTGCAACCATCAGTAGGATTGGACAGACTTGTTACACCGATGTCAGGTATCAGCATGGTCACAAGTACTGAATCGGAGTTCGCACACATACTTCCTGTCTGCACCATCACCCTGTAGAGTCCGGTTGTATCGATCACCAGGGTCTGCTGATTCGAACCATCCTGCCACTGGTAGGTGTCATATCCTACCCCTGCATCAATGGTATATTCAAATGCCCTGACCACTGTGTCGGACCCAAGATAAATGGGGGTATATCCATAGACCTCGATGCTCACATTGGTTGTATCGTTGGTCCTTGCATCATCAAAGTCCAGATCAGTAAAAGAAGATATGGAGTATGTTTTTATCTCACTCATGTCGGAGGCAGTAGAGAACAAATACTCGAAAACACTGTCGGGAAGAACCTCCACAGTTACAACAGCGGTTTCCTCTATGACTGCATCTGCGTCGATCTGGTATCGAACCGGAATTTCATCTCCAATCTGCAGGGTATCAGTACCAAAATTCTTCAGTTCGATCCTGGGCATAACCGTTGCACCCAACTCACAGCCGGTGACAGGCTCCAGAATATCCGTTACACCCACATCAGCAATAAGGCGATACACATAAGCAGTATCACTGAAGCTACAGTATGTATTGCTGGCAGTCACATGGTATATTCCATCTGCCATTGCCGTCACCTGATAGAGCGGATCGGTGGATCCGTCCTGCCAGAGGTAGGTATCCCCGGCATAACCCGTATTTGCGTCCAGCACAATGGTATCGGGCCTCACCGAATAAATATGTGTGGGCAGCAACACAATGGGGGTCTGTGCCACTTCAAATGATTTGCTTGCTGTGTCATTTGCAGTTTTCGTATTGTAGAAATCAATGTCATCAACCAGCAGTGTATAGGCTTCGATGTCCAACCAACCTACTGTCAGGACCTCCAGAGGTTTTGAAAAAACAAAGGGTGCAGAACTTCCACTCAACAGATTGCTCTCCAGTACAAAGGTATCTATGACTACCGGCTCAGACTCAATTTGATAACCTGCAATCAGCGTATCGCCCACCATCAGTGTATCAATGCCATAATTCATGATAGTCACTGATACATGGTCCCCTATCTCCTGTACACAGCCATTTATGGGAGACTCTATGGATAAAACTCCCACATCCCTCGGGACCTCATAGATGCGTATATCATCAATTCCAATTCCCTCTAATCTTCCTGAAGCGTCACTGGCGAAATGGAATCGGAATTTCACACTGGGCTGGTTCCTGAAAACCATCGTATCCAGCTCTATTCTGGAGGTCTGCCAATCATCTGTATTTCCGGTCCATCCATGCCCACCAGTCAGAGAGGATATGGTTTGCGAATTGTACCAGTTCCAATCATAGGAATCCCCATCTCCAAGATTACCCAATCGAGACCAGGTCTGCCCATTGTTTAATGAATATTCTATCTGAGTTCCATCGTTAGCACTTTCAGAACTGAGGTATAGTTTGCATTCAAATACCGGATAGTCTACCCCTGTAAAATCAAAGCAGGGCCCTATCAGGTAACTATCCTCATTGTTGGCATACTCTCCATCCAGATTGGTAACCCAGGCATTTACGCCTGAGGCCGTGGTATGGATAATGGATCCCATGGGAGCGCCAAACTCAAATGTAGGATTGACCCCCTCCACCCGCCAGAAATCGCTTCCTGTCTCAAAGTCCTGAATATAAGGCAGGGAGTAAGTAGGATCCACATATATCACAGTATCAAATCTGTTGTTTGTGGAATCCTCGTCCACACCAAGAGCGGTTTCAAGAACTACATTATAAACACCAGGTGTGGTTAAGTCCACCACATCGGTAAAATCAAAATCCACCTGGCCCTCAAGAGCAATAACTCCGTTTAGGATATCATCGGTAAAAGTTGATCCCCCGTCAACGGAGTACCTCACCGGTATTTTGTCAGGTGTGGCCCCGGGTCCAAAATTTTTAACCCTGATTCTGACCGTTTCTGCCGATGAGTGTCCACAACCCGTCACAGGCGAAAGCAGAGCAACAGGCCCCACATCGTATTCCACATAGTTCCCGGTAATGGAGAAGTTTTCAATGTTCCAGCCAGATAGATGGTCTGTAGCCGTAGTGGGTCCCAGATTAAAACGGACCTGCACCTGGGAATTCCTACTCGCACCAGACAAGTTCAGTGAAAAGGGCTTCCATTCGCCGTCTGTGAAAACATTGTTATCATTGGACCATACTTCGCTCCAGCTATTTCCATTATCCAAACTCATCTCTATGGAGGCTGTATCGTTGTTGGCCACATTCAACCACCTCAGGAAATTCATCTGGATTTCATTGTAATAGAACAGGTTGGATACTGGAGTTTCAGCCAGGTTGGTATATTTGTTAATGCTGGCTTCATAATCACCCATGTTTGAACCCAGACCTGTGAGGTCATTCCCCAGCACCATGGTGTCGCCGGAAGCAAATATCGGATCTGGGTTACCCAGGAAATTCCCTCCCAGTCCGCGAGGCCTGTCCCGTTCAAAATCACCTTCCAGTACCCAGTTTTTGTCGGTAGAAAAATCATCGTAAAATATGGCTTCCTGAATCACCCTGTTACCGGCTGGCGAAACACTACTCCCTGGAAAGGGACCTCCGTTTATACTTATGCTTCCCGCAGCCAACATGGCATCGGCCAGATTGTAATGAGAAGCATCTGCTTTAATGTCATAGGTGACCCACAGGGAAGTGTGACCGCTGGAAAGATCCAGATCCAGAGCACTGAATACAGCTTCACCGGATACAAAAGTGATCGAATCAAGCAGAGTGGCAGCAAAGAAGTTCCGGTTGATGTAATTGTAATATAACTTCACCCCATTGGTTTCAATATCGTCATCGGATGTATTCAGTGAGGTTAAATCCAGTGAATTCAGGGAAACTGTTCCAGAATTGCCCTTTACCGATACATTAATTCTAAGAATGGGATTGTTCTTTGATCCGGTGGGAAGAATACCTGTATCCTCCTGGAATATATCCACCGCCTCAACTTCTCTGAGTTGGATTTCGGTCTCTATCACCTTCACATCGTCTATACCCACGCCCCAGCCATAATTGGTCTTTGCCCTAAATGCAAAATAGCATTCAGGAACAAAGGCCTCTCCTGGCAACTGAACAATCTGCTCGGTCCAGTCATAAACCTCATCTGTAAACTCCGCGATCTTTCTGATCTCGGTCCAGGCACTGTCAAAATGGGTTTTATAGTAGATTCTGAGCTCATCATGGGCAGCACCAAATCCCAGGTTCCCCTCCCGCTGTACGTGCATAAATCTAAGCTCTGGTCTAATGGCAAACTCAAGGTTAACAGGCGGAGTAACCAGTATCACCTCTTCACCCTCCAGGCTTTCAAAAAAATAGAGAGCATTTACCGTACCGCTATAGGCGGACGATGGTCTCCGGCTTCCCGGTATCTCTGGATTCTTTGTACCCCCTCCATCGACAAATTCCCATTTGCTGTCACCAGCCTCCAGTTCGGTGGTCCACCCAAAGGGTTTTGAGCCCGGTGAACTGTCAAAATTCTCATAGAAAAGAGTATCCTGTCCGGCCAGTGGATTAATGAAACCTATTACAAACAGCATCGTATATACAAATCTTAACGCCTTCATTGGATGTGGGGAATTGAATAAATGCTTTCTCATCTAAATCTATTACGGTGAATGATTAGAAATGGTTGCAAATTTCAAATTCAATATTTTTTCATACTACATACAACCATTCCCCGTTTTGATTGGTCCACAAAAAAAGTGCTTACGATATTAATGAGCTTTTAATGCATACCCAACTGCGATATATATATATCAAAAGTTTTCTTCTGGCCATGCTGTTGCTGACTCAGGTCCTTAACAGCCATTCACAGACAGATACTGAATTCTGGTTTGTGGCTCCTGAAATAACCATCGGTCATGGGAACTATCCAGGTGGTGAGCCTGTCTATTTCAGGGTATCGGCCCTGGAACTGGATGCCACCGTAAGAATTTATCAGCCAGCCAATAATGCCGGCATGGATACCACCTTCACCGTATCAGCCAGAACCACCATTTCCATTGATGCCTCTCCATGGATAGATGATCTGGAAAACAGACCGGGTGGAATCGTACTCTACAAGGGGATTCATATCACCTCCACAAACCTGATCACCGTTTACTATGATGAGGATGAATACTGGAACCAGGATATTTTTGCCCTGAAAGGCGGGAATGCGTTGGGACTGGAATTTTATACGCCATTCAACAGTGTCTGGAGGAATGGTAATTACAACCCCCTTCCCTACAGCTCTATCGATATTGTGGCCACCGAGGATAATACCGTGATCGATATTACACCCACCTCAGATCTTGTGGGAGGCCATTCTGCAGGGGCAACCTTCTCAATCACTCTTAACAAAGGGGAGACCTACTCCTGTCTTGCCAGCAGTCAGGCCGCTGCCGGCCACCTGGGCGGTAGCCATATCGTATCCACCAAGCCCATTGCGGTAACCTTAAAGGATGACTCTGTATGGGCAGAACCTCAAGGTTGCAAAGATCTCATCGGGGACCAGACCGTTCCCATTATAAATGCGGAGGGTGAGAGAATTGTGGGTTTTGAATACATTGTAATGCGGGGTAAAATCAACCTGAATAATCCCTTTGCCAATCCCCCGGACCCGGAAGGTGTCGCCACAGGAGAGAGGATCTTTATCATGGCCACAGAGCCAAATACCCAGGTGTCTATAGATGGGTGGCCAATTGCGACCCTGACCAATCCAGGTGAACAGATAGATTACCAGATTCGGAACAACTCCACACATGTGAAGGGCGATAAGCCCATTATGGTTCTCCATGTGGCTGGCTTTGGCTGCGAATTTGGAGGCGCTGTTCTTCCCACCGTGGATGGTTGTACAGGTTCGGTGGAAGTAAGTTTTACCAGGTCCACCACCAGGAATTTTTATCTGAATATCATGACCATTGATGCAGCTAAGAACGGTTTTACCATGCATTATGAGGATGGCAGTACCTTTTCCATTCCGGATTTCTGGTTTGAAGCCGTGGGAACCACAGACTTCGTTTGCCTTAAGAATCTCAACAAGAAATTTGATAACAACAGAGGCGGCGGGGTACCCCAGGGTGAAGTGGTTAAAATCACCAATTCGGTCACTGTTTTTCACCTGGGATTGATTGAAGGGGGAGAAACCAGTGGTTGTAAATATGGATACTTTTCAGATTACAGTGCCTCAAGGGGCGATGTATTGGTGGTTGAATCGGGATCAAAATCTATATTCCGGTGCTTCAACGATACCATACAATTGCGGGCAAACGGGGGGATCTCCTACTCCTGGTCTCCTTCCTCCTACCTGGATGATCCTTTCATTCCCACACCCATAGCCACACCCCCTCCGGGCGTACATAATTATGATGTCACCTTCACCAGGGGATGTTTCCCCGATACCACCATTACTGTGATTGTGGGAATTGCACCCGAGGTGGAATCATTCTTTGAACAGGACAAATGGTATATCTGTGCACCGGATACGGTTACCTTTGATAACCAGTCATTTGGAGTGGACCTCTCAAGTGCCTCCAATGTGCAGTGGGACTTTGATCTGCAGGATCCTACCAATCCATACGTCTATGACACCAGTCCGGTAATGCAGCACAGCTACACCAATACCACGGATTCCGTTGAAACAAAGACTGTACAGCTTGTTGTATGGAACGAACAGAGTTGTGTCAGTGAATTTCGTCGTGACATTATAATCAGGCCAGAGATTCAAGCAGGTCTCACCAACGATATATCGGAAGGTTGCCAGCCGGTAACTGTTAATTTTTCAAATACTTCCACAGGCAACACCGACAGGTACAAATGGGACCTGGGAGACGGGACTTCTGCCAATACCTCAGATGTTTCCCATACCTATCTGAACATGGGTATGGCCGACAGCATCTACCATGTAGAGATGGTTGCCATCTCCCCGTATTTCTGCACAGATACGGTGAAAACGGATATTGCCGTCTACCCCTACCTTGAAGCTGCCTTTGCCATAGATACCTTTCAGGGGTGTTCACCGCTTGTGATCAGCATCGACAATAATTCGGCCGGCTACATCGAAGAGTATGAATGGATTTTTGGAGATGGGGATGGATCTTCCTCTTCGGCCCCCACCCTAAGTCATACCTATACAAATACCACCGGTTTACCTATCATCCATAACCTCCGGCTGGTGGTAAGAAACATTGCCAGGGGGTGTACCGACACCCTTGTGAGGGTCATCTCAGTCTTTCCTGAGGTCAGCTCTGACTTTCTAATGGATCAGAGCAGCGTATGCCACGGATCCGAGGTAAAGTTCACCAACCTTTCCACAGCCACTGCCTCCATATTTGAATGGGACTTTGGAGACGGTGGATCTACTTCCACCAGGCATCCGGCCCACACTTTTGAGAACATGACCGATCTAAATGCCGATTATGCAGTGAGGCTGGTGAGTACCACACCCTATCTGTGCAGCGACACATCCTATCACACCATCCAGACACATCCCTATATTAACGCAGGGTATTCGGTGGATGACTTCCAGGGTTGTGCACCCTTTACGCTTAGTCTGCATAATGATTCTGAAGGTGCCATCTCAGGCTATGAATGGGACTGGGGAGACAAATCCTCTCCTTCCACTTCGGACGATTCAATACAGACACACCTCTATAACAACAGTGGTTCGACCGTCATGACCAACAGCCTTCAGCTCACGGTACAGAATGCTGATGGATGTACCGATTCCATGATCAGAACCATTACAGTATTTCCGGAGGTAAGTTCACAGTTTAGTCCGGATGTAACAGCCGGCTGCAATGAACTGCAGGTAAATTACACCAATCAGTCCAGTGGATCGGCCACCTCTTTCCTGTGGGAATTTGGAGACGGCGGATCCTCTGACCTGCTAAATCCACCTCATCTGTTCCAGAATCCCGGATTGGCAGATTCCATCTATACCACCAGGCTTATTGCCTTCACAAATGAGAATTGCACCGACACCTCCCAGGTGAATATTACAGTCTACTCCTATGTAAAGGCAGAATTTACATTCAGTCAGCCAACCCTCTGTTCACCACAGGACCTGACACTAAATAACACCTCCATTGGTGGGGTAAGTTTTCATTGGGACTTCGGGGACGAAACCGATACAACGGTATTGACCACTGCTCCGGTTGTACACCAATTCAACAATCCCTCCTCAACCAATCCGGTTACTTACCAGATCGTACTCACGGTAACAAATGCCCAAAATTGTATCTCTGTTCAAACCAAGGATGTTACCGTCATGCCTTTCGTAGAGGCTGCGTTTACGACTGGTATAGTTGAGGGCTGCAGTCCGGTGGAATTAACGTTTACAAATAATAGCATCGGGGCCTCTGGCTATACCTGGGATTTCGACAACGGTCAATCTTCTGATGATTCCATTCCAACCATGACTTTGGAAAACTATGGATTGGATGATATTACTTTTAATGTTCAACTGATTGCCTCCAGTGTTCACACCTGCCATGACTCAATAACGGTCCCCATTGTGGTACATCCTTATGTAAATGCAGATTTTGCTATCGAATACCTCGATCAGTGTACACCTGCCACCGTAAGCTTCAGCAACTCCTCGGTAAACGGTCAGGAGTTTTCCTGGACCTTTAACGGAGAGCCACTGCTCACCAACAGCACTGATCCCATCGAACGGCAATTTTTCAATAGTAGTTTTGACACCACAGCCATCTTCCCCATCGATCTTTCAGTGCTAAGTCCCCAGGGATGCACCTCATTCATTACTAAAGAGGTCACTGTATTCCATCGCGTCGAAGCTGCTTTTACGAACATCAGTGAGGGATGCCATCCCCTGGAAGTAAGTTTTAACAACATTTCATTGGGAGGGTTGGATTATAAATGGGAATTCGGAAACAGCACTTCATCTATACTGAAGGATCCTACGATCACCTATACAAATGAGGGAAACTCCAATACGGTGTACACTGCGAAACTAACTGCAATTTCCGAGAACTTTTGCACGGACTCAGCCTTTACTCAGATCACAGTATATCCGGGGCCCAGGGCCAAGTTTGATGTGGACCTTACCAACGGTTGTTCGCCATTGAATATAACCGTTCAGAACCTCTCCGAAGCAGGAGACAACTATAGCTGGAGCTTTGGCGATGGCACCGACCCTGTTAATATGACAGATACACAAGAGGTAACACATAGCTATTTTAACGATCAGCCCGATGTAGGGTACCATGAGTTGCGGTTGGATGTAACTACCAGTAGGGGCTGTAACGATTACATCACACAAAACATCTCCGTTTACCCAAGCGTTGAGGTCGATTTTGAACGCGACTCTGCAGGTTGTTCTCCCTATACCTCGCAATTCGTAAACACCTCACAGAGAGCCATTAATTTTGAATGGCGTTTTGGAGACGGCGGATTCAGCTATATAAAAGATCCAGGCCATACCTTTGTAAATACAGGAATAGCCAATGCTATCATGGATGTGGAACTGAAGGGTTATTCCGAGTACGGTTGTCCCGACTCCATGACCAGGCAGGTCACCATCTATCCTTCACCAGAGGCCAGGTTCAATTATACCCCCATCTACCAGTATTTCCCAAGTGCGACAGTTACGCTTGTGAATGAAACCAATGCGGGCGATTACAGTTACGAATGGGGTTTCGACGACGGAATGACTTCAACTGAGCGAGATCCCGGAACACATACTTATACACATTGGGGTGAGTACAACATCAGCCTGACCGCATCAAACGACCAGTGTTCCGATTCCATGGTCCACTGGATAAAGATCTTTCCTCCCCAGCCCATAGCTGCTTTCGTACCCGATCGAGATTCGGGATGCGTATCCCTGACGGTCTCCATGACCAATAATTCAATTTACGGGGAAGCATATCTGTGGGAATTCGACGATGGAAGCAACTCCACTGATTTTGAACCAACCCATACTTTTAACGAAGCAGGTTTCTTCCAGGTCAAGCTGACCGTAACCGGAGAAGGCGGAGTAGATTATGCCTTCCATGAGTTTGAGGTCTATGAGCTTCCTGAGCTGGACTTCTTTGTGGAACCTATCCTGGTTATGCTTCCCGACGAGCCGGTAAAAACCTTTAACCTCTCTAAATATGGGACCAGGTACCAGTGGGATTTTGGAGACGGGACGACTTACGAAGCAAAAGATACCATCCATCAGTATACCCAGGTGGGGATCTATGATGTATCACTCACTGCATGGACTAAGCATGGCTGCGAGGCATACATGATCATACCCGAAGCCGTTACGGTGATAGGAGAAGGATCCATCATGTATCCCAACGTGTTTCGACCCAGCACCTCAGGCCCGACCTATGGGGCATATAATGCCAGTCAGCACCTGAATGAAATATTCTACCCTGTCTATGAAGGTGTGGTGGAGTACGAGCTGACCATTTATAACCGCTGGGGAGAGCGCCTGTTCGAAACCTCTGACATCAGCCAGGGTTGGGATGGATACTACGACGGAAACCTCTGTCCGCAGGGAGTCTATGTGTGGAAAGCTACAGTTACCTATGGAAATGGCAAAGCTGAAATTCTTTCCGGGGATGTAACCCTGTTGCGGAAGAATGAGTAAACCAGGTCATTCAATATTGAATCCCGCTCGCGCATTGACTTCCTTTAAATTTACAATGTGTAAGACAATCCCACATTCCATTTGAATTCGGGGAAAGGAGTAATGTTGCTATGCAGCGCTTGAATTGCCTGAAAGAAAACGGCAAATGGTATATTTCGAATTGAAGCTGAAATATTCCCAGCCACAAATAAACCGTCATTGCTGCCAGTATAATTTAGGTAGAAAAGTTGAAGGCGAGCAGAAAGCAATCCCTTCTTCCCCAAACTGATATCAGATCTATCAGCTTGTAGATTAAAGAAATGACCTATCAAGGTCCCTGGATCCTGTCCCCTGTCGTGAAGGTAGGTGAATGATAAAGAGCCCTGGGGGCTAAATTTATATTTCCCAATAAATTCTACAGCCAAATATTTCTGAGCTTGCAAGATCATCTCATCCTCTGCTTCATACTCACTAAAAAATGCACTGATCAATGCCCCCGCTTTAAATTCAAAACGAGGTCTGTCAACAATTTTATAATGGAACCAGTTGTCAATAATCCATGGCTTTAGATCCAGACCATAAGAAAGTTGAGGATCATAGCTAAACCGGCCCTTAATTAAGGAAAATGTGCCGATTATAGCCGGTTTATCAAGTGAAAAAGCTGGTATATATGCAATGCCATTGCTATTCACGCTAATGGTTGCCGCAGCTTCCAGTTTAGATTTAGTGCTGTCTGCATTCTCCTGAGACCACGAAACAGTGAAAATGAAAAACAATACCAGAGGTGCTAAAAGTTTAATCATGTATATCAATCGTTTCAAAAGATAGTCAAATTAAACCATCATTAAACCTTATAGGGTGTCCACCTTGCACCAATATCAAAATTTCTCCATGATCAACCAATCGTCATCCATTTCGTATCTCTTTGAAAGGTTATTCCATTTTTTAGGCATTACCCCATTTGATAAAGCTTCCAGAAATTCTATGAGAGGTCGCTTTGGAGGATGTTCCAATTCAATTTTATCCAACCTGGTGGGTGGGTTGACTGTCATCTGTTCGCTGAAAGCCGATGTTTGAAATCCAAAGCCATCAAAGAAATTTTCACTTCCAACCACCGACATATACCACAGGCTCGGTACACCCATCTCATTTTGTCTTATGGGTATTTCACTCTCCAATACAGCAACTAACTCTTTCAGCTCTTCGTTATTCGCTGTTTTCTCCTTCAGTTTATTGTAACCCGGAAATGTCACCGGTGGACTTACAAATAAAACAGGTTTACGCTGTTGCCTGGCAACCACAATTTCATGTACAGTCCCCACACTATATATATTTGTGGGACAGTAGGCAATAATGAAGTCACTGATATCCACCATTCTCAGATCAATATGAACTGTTCTGTTAAACTGATCGGCGCAGTTTGCCCTTGCTTCACTGCTCTGATCGTCGTTTCCAAAACTCCATTCCTTCCTGATTTCAAGTGTTGCAGAGTCTTCCTTTCCATACTCATGTATGCCCACAACTTCGGGTTTCTCCCAGGGATCAAATACAACCACTCCTTTCGACTCCAGGTAGCTTTTTATTCTACTCCTCCAGCCAAACTCTTTTTCGTCTTCCCTTGAAGCCACAAAATCCATCGGTCCGGATAGATATACCCTCGAATTTTTTAATACATTTTTATGATCCATAACCGGAGAGCTATTTTGTTCAGACTAAAATACGAAAAGGGGGGCCACAAAACGATCCTTTTCATCAAATGACTTCAACAGGGCCGCCTCACTTGGTGCAGTGGGGCACTTAAATGGGAAACCATGTGTAGCAGCGAAATCATAACCGGCGCCAAGTGCCACCACCAGAACATCAGCATGATAGGTTCCGTTTTTCGTATTCACACGCCTTTTTACCGGGTCGATGGCAGTGATGGTTTCTGAGAGTACAGAAGTGACCTCCACCCCCCCAAACCGCCCCCCAGCACAACAACACGCAATTTATTTCTACTCAAAGTCAGCATAATTATGATACAGATCCATCAGTTTGAACAACAAAAAGAGTATTTAGTTTCATGTGCAGATTTGAACAAATGCATTCCTTCCGGGTTCTTCTAGAAATGAATCTCATCAAATCGGTCCTGATTCTCCTTCTTACCATGCAGAGCATGAAAGGGTCAGAATGGCATAATTTTTGATTCCACCTGCATAAATAACGCATCAAGAGATGAAGGGAAAGACCTTTAAACCCATTATTCTGACAGCACTTTTATTTCTGTTTGTGATTCCTGCGGTTTCGCAGAACGGGAACGGATCGAAATATGCCTCAAGTGAAGACAGTATCCAATGCGGCAAGTACCTCTCAGCTTACAGGAGCTTTTTTATGCTGAAGCTCTATGAAGATGCCTACAATACCTGGTGGTATACTTTTAACAATTGCCCGGCATCCAGTAAGAGGATGTACGTGGATGGGGTCACCATGTACCGCAGTTTCATTGAAGCAGCTCCCGAGGGGCCGGTCAGGGAAGGCCTGATCGATACCCTGACGTTCATATATGACCAAAGGATAGAATATTTTGGGGAAGAAGGAAATGTTCTGGGCCGCAAGGGAAAAGATCTGCTCACCTACCGTGGAGAGGATATTGATGAGGTGCATAAAGCTTACGAAATGCTGAAAAAGAGCATCGAAATTCAGGGGCAGAAGTCCCGGGAGGGGGTAATGGTCCTCTTAATATCGTCTGGTATTGTGTTGAACAATGAGGACAAGATAGATGATAATCAAGTTATTGAAGATTACTTTAGTGTGATAGCACTACTGGATCAGCTGGAGGGAAAGAGCGTCCGCTGGGAGAGGGCCAGGGCAACCATCGATGGGATGATGCTAAAGGAAAATATTCTTTCCTGTGAAGCGCTCAACGGTTATTTTGAACCGCAGTTTGATCAGAGCAAGAACGATAAAATTTTCCTTGAGAAGGTGATTACCTTTTATACAACTGCTGGGTGTGGCCGTTCGGATATCTATGTGGCTGCATCGGAGAATCTGTACAGAATTGAACCCGGCCCCGAATCCGCCCACAACCTGGCCATCCTGTTTATTACCAGGAATGATTTTGAAAAGGCTGCCGACTATCTGAAAGAGGCCGTGCAGGGAGAAGACACCAACTCGGAAACCAGGGCCGAATGGTATTATGAACTGGCTGTGGTGAGCAATGCCAACGGAGACTACTGCGAAGCCATGGAATATGCCCGTGAGGCCATCCAACTGAAAAGCGATTATGGGAAAGCCTATGTCCTGCTAGGAGATCTCTATATCGCATCGCGCGATAACCTGGGGGATGACTTCCATAAGCGTACAGCCTTTTGGGCAGCAGCTGATATGTATAAGAAAGCCACCTCTGCGGATCCCTCCGTGGCAGAGGAATCCAATAAGAAACTGACCGACTACGCCGGTCAGTATCCCAACTCCGAGGATATTTTCTTCCGTGATATGAAGGAAGGGGATTCCTATCTGGTGGAGGGATGCATCAATGCATCTACCACCGTTCGATCAAGGAAATAGGAAAAACTGCACTTGACAGTATCCCGTCATTCGGATCTTCCCGATATATCTTCCCCTTCTGTTTCACCATCATGCGGCTCCACTTTGCCATTCATCCTGGCTTCATACTTCTGCCTTCACCGGTGAGTTCAGAGATCTCTTTAAAACTCATATCTTCAAATTCGTTCATTACAAACACTTCACGCTGAGCCTCGGGCAGACGCTCCAGGCAGGCCTCAATAGTCTCCCAGATCACCCCCCGCATAAATTCATCCTCCGGGGACCGGGTCAGAGAGGGAAGGATATCCTCCAACATCAGGGGACCCTCCTCGCTGTCCATACCTGTCAGTAACTTGTCTGAAATAAGTGCGGGTCTGCTCTTCCTGAAATAGTCTGTAATCCGGTTACGCGCTACGGTAAAGAGCCAGGAGGTGATGGAAGCCACCGACCGTATATCATCAAACCCAACAGTGAGCTGGTAGTACACATCCTGCGCAATATCCCTGGCATCCTCTTCATGGACCACCCTCTTACGGATAAAACCCAGCAGTCTGCCCTGCTCCTCTTTTACAAGCTTCTCAATCCTTATTTTATCTTCTGCGGTCATGCTTCTGTTCTGCCTCCTGTTTCTGTAGACGAATGAGAGGCAATAATATTTTAAATCCCTGTGATTTCGTGTTAAATTACATAACTAAGCCGGAATGATGCGGTCAATCTGATAGTGGATCTGGATTATGTAAGACAACTGGGTATAGCTTCTGAATCACTCCACTTGCAATTTAAATAATGATCGCTTATATTTGTTCGGTATTTTACGAACAATATGGAGCCGGCAGAAGTTATTACGGAGGAACAAAAATCCATTGCGCGATTTGCGAAAGCGATGGGACACCCCATTCGAATGTATGTGCTTGAGCTATTATCGAAGCAGATCTGCTGTTACAGCGGGGACCTTACTGAAGTATTGCCCATTGCAAAATCCACCCTTTCCCAGCATTTAAAGGAGTTAAAGGATGCTGGTTTAATCCAGGGCGAAATAGAGGCTCCTAAGATTAAGTATTGTCTGAATCAAGAGAACTGGAAGCTGGTTCAGGACCTGTTTAACGGATTTCTGAACACATAAAAAATTTATAATTATAGTTCGTAGTTTTGCGAATAACGAATAATCCGGAATAATGGAAATAAAAGTTTTAGGTACAGGCTGTGCCCGATGTAAATCATTGGAAAAAGTAACCACCAAAGCAGTAAACGAACTGAATCTTGATGCTACTGTGGAAAAAGTGGAAGACATCCAGAAAATCATGGAATACGCGGTCATGTGCACTCCAGCGCTAGTGATCAATGAGAAGGTGGTGGTGTCGGGACAGGTTCCCAAAATCTCAGCAGTGAAAGAGTTGTTAACCAATAATTTATAAGCCCATGAAACTACTAAACTCCTCACTTTTACTTCTGTCTGCAACTCTGATCCTCTTCTCATGCAAATCACAGACAACTGAGAATCAGGCCAACGAAAGTGTTACATCCAATGATGTTCAGGTCTACTATTTTCACAATACCAAGAGGTGTGCCACCTGTAATGCAGTTGAAAATGAAACCAGGGTGGCGCTTGAAATGTACTATGAAGACCAGATGACAGTTGGCACCATGGAATTCACTTCTTTAAATCTGGAAGAAGATAAGGGAAAAGAGATGGCAAAGTCGCTGCGTGTTTCAGGACAGACCCTGCTGATTACAAAGGGCGATACCCATGTGAATCTGACCAATGAAGGATTTATGAATGCCCGTACCAATCCCACAAAATTTCACGAAATTTTAAAGGCTCAAATTGACAAACTACTCTAGTGCATGGAGGAGTTTCTCAATAACCTGTATTCAAATACCTCAGTGCCCATTGTATCAGCACTTATTCTTGGATTGTTAACAGCTATCAGCCCGTGTCCCATGGCCACAAACATCACCGCCATCGGATTTATCAGCAAAGACATCGGGAACAAGAACAGGGTCTTTTACAATGGATTGATCTATACCCTGGGAAGAACCTTATCCTATACTTTACTTGCTATTGTCCTGTTTCTGGGAGCAGATCAATTCAGGATATCTGATGTTTTCCAGCAATACGGGGGGAAGATCATAGGTCCGCTTCTGCTGGTCATCGGAATCTTCATGCTGGGTATCATTAAAATTAATTTCCCTGCTTTCAACAGGTTTTCAGAGAGGTTTCAGAATCGCAGCACCTACAATTACTGGGACGTGTTTATGCTTGGAGTGATCTTTGCCCTTGCCACAGGGATTCCAGTCATTCTGTTTGCATGGATAATTGCATATACAATTTCCGGAGTAGGTGGCTTTTATAGAAAAATCAAAGCATTTGAATATTGGTTCAGAAGGTTGGTGGCCATCCTATTCATTGGAATCGGTATCTATTACATTGTAACGGTCTGGTTTTAGAATGAGCCGAATTAAGAACAAAGCACAACTTGTCATCCTCCTGATCCCCATCTGGGTTGTAATCTATAAATACCTTCAGGAGATATCAGATTTCATTGTCTTCCGATTGTTCCGGATGGTACCGGAAAAGCATTTGACAGAGGCCATACGTTTCTTCATCTATGAAGTTCCAAAGGTTATGCTTCTGCTGGTGTTGATCATATTCGTGGTTGGGATGGTCAGGACCTACTTTTCACCTGAGAAGACCCGAAAGGCACTGGAGGGGAAATCACTATTCGCAGGAAATGTAATGGCTTCTCTGCTGGGTATCGTAACTCCCTTCTGCTTCTGCTCCTGCTCTGCAATCCCGCTTTTCCTGGGATTTGTAGAAGCCGGAATCCCACTGGGCGTTACCTTCTCATTCCTGATTGCTGCTCCAATGATCAATGAGGTTGCGCTGATTCTACTTATGGGTTTGTTTGGATGGAAGGTGGCTGTAATTTATGTAATTACGGGTTTGACCATTGCAATTCTGGCAGGGTACATTCTTGAAAAACTGAACCTGAAAAGATATGTAGCGGATTGGGTTTACAAAACACATGCAAAACAAATTCTGGAGGAAGAGGAATCCATGACCTTTCATCAGAGGATATCTGCAGGTGGGGAAGTAGTGAAGGAAATTGTTGGAAAAATATGGATCTATATTCTTCTTGGAATTGCAGTGGGTGCAGGAGCACACGGATTTGTACCCGATGAATACCTGGCAGGTGCACTGGGTAGCCAGAACTGGTATTCCGTTCCACTGGCTATACTTGTGGGTATCCCCCTCTATTCAAACGCAGCCGGTATCATTCCAATAGTGGGTGTGCTGATTGAAAAAGGGGTGACCCTGGGGACGGCGCTGGCATTTATGATGTCGGTCATTGGCTTGTCCCTTCCCGAAATTATTATCCTCAAGAAGGTCCTCAAATGGCAATTGATAGGAATATTTATTGGAGTGGTAGCTATCGGGATTGTGATCGTTGGTTTGATATTTAACTACCTCCTTTTTATCTGAGCGTTCGGCTAAGTCCATAATTAACAGTTTTCACATGCTCCCAGACCTCAAGAGGCTGATGGGAAACTTTCGAACATGTTTTATGCAAATAAAAGCGTATATATTGTATATTTAAAAGCCATAGCAGAACTTGCTTCCGTCTGTATGATATCGAGAATACTGTATTACATTGTTTTTGGGCTGATGTGGACCTTAACCCTGCTCCCGTTAAGCGTGCTTCATATTCTGTCGGATTTCCTCTTTCTAATTTTTTATCACTTGGTTTCTTATCGCAGAAAAATAACAGAAGCCAATCTTAGAAATTCTTTTCCAGAGAAGTCGACCCAGGAAATAAACCAGATAGCCAAAAAATTCTACAGGCGCTTGGCCGATCAAATCATAGAATCATTCAAGCTTCTTCATTTATCAAAGAAGGAGATATCAAAGCGTTTCAAATATGTAAATCCAGAATTACTTGAAGAGCTTTACCAGTCAGGAAGAAGCATCATGTTGCTTTGCGGACACTATGGGACCTGGGAATGGATGGTGGGGATGCCGTTAATAACAAAATATAAGGTTCTGGCTGTCTATCAGCCTCCTTCATTTTCGGAATTCAGCAGAATCTACCATTACATTTCCAACAGGTTTGGTATAAACCCCGTGCCCATGAGAGAGATATTCAGGGAGATCATGGAGAGCAAATCTAAGAATGAGTTAACCGCTACTTTTATCCTGGGTGATCAAAGCCCACCTCCAGAGCAGATCAAATTCTGGACAACCTTCCTGAACCAGGATACACCTGCAATTACAGGCTTCGACCGCATTGCACAGAAAACCAACCAGGCAGTGGTCTATATGGATATCGTCTGGACAAAACGGGGGTTCTATGAAATAACCTTCCAGATAATATCCGATAATCCCAAGCAGGTAGAAGAATATGGCATCACCAGGGACTATCTTAAGGCTCTCGAAAAAACCATTATCAGAGGACCCGAATTATGGTTGTGGACACATCGACGCTGGAAGCGCAAAAGAGAACACCACACAGAGTAAAGTTTTCAGAACTAATCTTCATCGATACCCGCATATCTGAGGGGATAGGGTTTGTCTCCCTTTGCCGCATGCCATAGGATCCTGTTAAGCAGATCGTCATCACCGGTATCAATGCCTTCAAATTGTGGTTCGAGACTTTTCTTGGCATAATAAAGCGCGTTGCCCTCAAGAGCCGACAAGGGTGGATTCATCTCATCCAGAGGGACCTGGTTTGGAACAGCCTGGTAAGGAGTCATATCAGGAGATTGGTTAAAACAGGCGACCATGGGTTCGGCAATGGCATCCAGGATGTTCATGGGGGGAAGTCCAAGTATTTGTTCTATGGTTCTCACCATACTTGGTTGGTTATAGGGTGCACTAATTGTAGTTTTCAACCTGGAATAGGGACTGATTACAATTCCAACAGTGCGGTATGCCGATACATGATCCCACCCAGCCTGAGAGTCATCTTCCACCACAAATATGACGGTATTGTTCCAGAATCTGCTGCTGGAGACCGCTTCCACAATTCTGCCTAAAGCAAGATCGTTATCTGCAATCATTGCTCTTGGAGTGGGCAGACCAGGTTGGGTTCCTCCGGTATGATCATTGGGCAGAGCCATGATGATGAGTTCGGGCAGGGAATCTCCTTCCATGGATTCATAGCTATGCAGATCCTCAATAAAAGTCTGAGCCCTTAAAACATCCGGTATTCTATGCCCGTGCCCGTAGGCCGGAAAAGTGGGTGATAGAATATCCTGTACGGTATTTAAAGTGGTTACATTGGTAAACTGAAGCTGTTCACCTCTAAGGAAGCCAGAATAGATATCGGTCCAGGTCAGAGATAGATCCTCCATTACCGGTTTGGCTGCCTCTCCATAGATCATCACTTTTTTACCATTGCGTTTTGCATTATCCCAGAGGAATCCGGAGGGTGCATACACCAGGGCATCTGTCTGAACATGAGGATAACTTCGAAACCATCCCTTTACGTTTTTTTCAACATAATCCGTTACAATTGAAGCATCTGTCCACTGATGACCTTCCGCAGAGCTTTTCCCCGACACCATGAAATTATCCATAAGCTGAAATTCCCTGGCCAGCTTATGTGCATTTGGAGTTACCTGCCTGCCGTATATGCACAGGCTCGAATCCCCCTTTCCTTCCGGCATATCGCCCAGGACCTGATCATAGGTCCGGTTTTCCCTTATGATATAGATAACATGTTTGAAAACTGAAGGTTCACCAATTCGATCGGGAACAGGTTTAGCTGCTTGCTCCACTCTTGGAGGAAGTTCTGTAGTTTGCAGTCTGGACAGCTGATTAATTGCATAAACAGTATTGGTATGAGATTTAAGCTTTCGTTCACCCGGCATTTTAACCACCGAAACGGAGGCTAGTTTGATATGAGCATTATAGATCGGGGTATTCAATCCTTCTATTTTGACCGGCAAGGTACCAGCCGAAGCTTCAAGGTTTGTGATATATAGCTTCTCCTTACTTGAAATAACCACCGAGGAGGGGTATGCTTCGGTTGGAATGAACCCCTGAACCTGACTTTTCTCTCCAGTTCCTGTAGTAGAAGCGTTGCTTCCCAGTTGCACCTGGGCAACGGCATTGTCCATGCCGTTGGCTACAAATAGCAGGGAACCATCGCATGAAAGCCCGATCCCATTGGGTGAATCGCCAAAATAAGAATTATGCGTTTCATCCATTCTCAATGAAATGGATTCGGAAACCTCATCCGAAGCCGTAGCAATCACGCTCACTTCATCGCTGTTTGAATTGGTGAGGTAGATATAATCCCCTTCAGGGGAAGCGATGATTTCATTGGGATGAAGGCCAACAATAATTTCTTTTATCACCTGGCCACTCATTGGATCGAAAACAGAGACACTTCCTTCACGGGAGGCAGCATTGGAAGGATCTATCCGCATCATTCCCCAGGGAACCCCCGCCACATCACGGTCCGATTCCAGGGGTATTCGACCTCCCCAGTTGGTAACATAAATCTTATCGTTGGCGAAGGCAATTCCGTAAGGAGCCACTCCCGTATTCTTGGTCCACACCCTTTCATCCGTTTCAAGGTCCTGTTTAACCAGCTGGTTGTTGCCATTAAGCACAACATACATATAATCTCTTCCAGATTCCTTTCTGATCAAAAGTTCATTGGGGAGGGCCACAACAGCGGGTTGGATGGCAGGATAAAAGAATAACCTTACAATTTTTGCCTCGGAACCGTTCCAACTGGCCTTTACAACAAAAGACCCCCCTGTTCTATTTGCGCAACTCCAAAATACATAATCTTCTTCCATGATGGTGTACCAGGTGATACCGGAATAGGTACTCATGGCAGTTGGAATGCTTTCGGTATTTTTAAAAGGAAGCGTATAGGTAACTTTGTTGTTCCTGGTATTGATAAAAACGAGGCTGTACCTTTCCTCCACTACAAGCCACTTTTCATCGGGCGACAGCGCACAATCCAGGGCATGGTTTTCCAAAGTGGAATCACCAAAATAGATGACCTTCCCGACTGGACTTAACATGCGTCCATGAGGCAACGCCTGGTTCGAAGATTGTCCGTAGGCCCAGGAGAAACCAGCGGCGATCAGAAGTGCTAGAATGAGGTTCTTCATTTCAATGTCTGTTAATTAACTTTGGAACATATATTAATAGTACAATGTGATATCTCAGTCGGTTTTCATTGGAGGCGGTCAGGTAAATATATATAAATATCTCGTTCGTTGTGAAACAGACTAATGCCTGATTATTTAGCTACCATTAGATGAAAAACGGAAACACTGCATTCATAACACGCTGAACACCAAATATGTTCACATCAAATAACAATTACAGCTCTACAGCTGCAAAAGTTTGCTACTCTCAGTTCTAACAAAACTGTATCTCCTGTGTTATCTGTATTACTATGGAATATCCGAACTATTACAATGAAGTTGAGCATATTATTCTTAAGGATGAATTAAGCAGGTTTCTAGGATCCAGCGAGGAAGGAATCATAGATATCTCATACCTTGATATAGTTAAAATGGCAGGTCATAGCTGTGTACTTGTAAGCGGCACTTATCTTATGGCCCTTAAAGGACTTAAAAAGCTATATGGAACAGAGCTGCCCAGGAGAGGGGAGATTAAGGTAGAATTACGAGAATCTTTTGACGACGGAAATACGGGTGCCTCCGCACAAGTGTTGTCAAATATTACCGGCGCAACTGCTGATTCCGGATTTCGCGGTATTAATGGCAAATTTAACCGCAGGGGACTTTTGTCTTATGGTGCAGATATTACTTCAAATGTGCGCTTTACTCGACTCGATACATTCAAGAGTGTAGAAGTAAGTTATCAGCCATCTAAGGTGGTTAATCCCGGGGTGGTTATGCAATCTGTACTGGGTCCGGATGCTACAGAAGAAAGCAAGAAACTTTTTCCCATCAAATGGCAGGAAATGGTAAAAACCATTTTCGATAATGCCGACACAGTTATTTCAATCCCAGACTTTTAATATAGGCTTCATTGTTTGAAGGCCTTCCCAGAAACTCCTCCACAACCTCGGTAATGTCACGCTGTATTCCGTTGGCCAGAATCAGTTGGCGATACCTTTTCCCGGTCTGGGTATCTGTGAGCCCGTTCTTTTCAAAAACAGTGAACATATCCTGGGCAAAAACTTCAGCCCACAGGTATCCGTAATAGTAAGTGGGATGGGTATTAATGTGGATCCAGTTTGCCTGCGGATGGGTTCCCTCTATGTACATGGGTAAAGCCATCTGCTTATCAATTTTCCTCCACAGCTCATCTGTGTCTAAACCGGCCCCGGGATCGAAGGAATCGTACAATACCATGTCATACACGCAACTCCTGAGCGAACCCTGAGCATCAAGTCCGGATGTTATATTTTTTGCATCCTGCATATTATCAAACATTTCCCTGGGCAGGACCTCTCCTGTTTCGTAATGTTTTGCAAATGTGCTGAGCATGTCATAGTCCCAGATCCAGTTCTCAAAGATCTGGGACATGGCTTCGGCAAAGTCCTCCTTAGAGCCGGACTGACTGGCAAACTCACCGTTGTAAGACATGTTATCCATGATATGTCCGAATTCATGGAACAGGGTACTCAACTCACCATGACTGAGCATGGAAGGAAGAGTCTCTGTGGGACTGGGGAAATTGGCCAGGAGCATACACACGGGAATCTCGTATCCGGTTTCCGTTTGCTTTCCCGGCTTAATACCCACCCCGTAAAACCACGACTCCTTATGTGGCCTGGGATATAAATCAAGATAGAAACGGCCAATGACTGAACCCTCTTCCAGCACCTCATACAACAGAACATCTTCGTGCCAGACCGAAGGATTATCCACCCTTCTGTATTCCAATCCCAGTAATTCCGAATAGATATCCAGCATCCCCGACAGACAACTTTCCATGGGAAGATACTCCCGGATTGCTTCATGATCGACCTTGTATTTCGATTTAAGCAACTGATTTCGCAAGAAGCTCACATCCCATGGATTCAAAGGTTCGGTACTAGCAACCCCCCATTGCCGGTTCCTGAACTTCTTCAGAGTTTCACTATCCTTCAGCGCTTTCTCCTCTGAACGGTCAATCAGGTCATTGATGAAACTCCAGACAACTTCGGGATTTTTTGACATTTTCTCGGCAGTGGTGTATTCCGCATACGATTTATGGTCCATCAGCCGAGCCAGTTCATAGCGTTTGCTAACCAGTTCACCCAGGATCTCCAGGTTCTTTTCCCAGGCCCGGTTCTGGTATAGCATCAGGAAGGATTTCCTGGTCTCCTCCCGGCTGGCATTATTAAGCACAGGCCTGCGTGTGGCTGGCATCACCGGAATTTCATACCTGGTACCATCCACCCGGTAACTCTCTTTAAAATTCTCAGGCAAACCTTCTGCCCCTTCCTCATCAAGCACCAGCACCTGATTGGCTGTATTCATGTTGATGGAATATTGGGAGGAGAGCTCACTGATCTCCGCCTTCAGAGTCTTGAACCGTGCCTGAGGCTCAGGATCAAGGTTCACCCCCGCACGCTCGAAGGACCTTATCACATCATCCACAAAGATCTTCCGGTGTCCGGTCAGCTTCTTATAAGCTTCCATATTCGCAAATGCAATCATCTGCTTGAAGATGCCTGCGTCAGAAGTCAGGCTGGTGGCCAGTGAGTCGAGCATCTGGTAACCTTCCAACCCCCTGGCACGGGCAAGAGAGTCTGTGGAAACCCAGTAGAACATGAAGCAATTGTTACTTGCCTTGGATAAGTCATTGATTATATTGTCATAAGCAACAAATACATTGTTAAAATCAGGCGATTTCTCTTTCCTGATTCCTTCCAGTGCTTTGTCTATCTCCGTCCGTGTGATGTTTGCGTACCCGGTGAGATGCTCGTGGGTTACATCAGCATACTGAACAGGGTCATTGAGCCCTGCAAAGAAAGGATTCCCGGCACGGTCATCGTTTGAAGCCGGATCTTGAGTACATGCAATCATAGTCATCAGGATAAGCAGAGTAAGTGCAGATTTCATCATGGTATCATTTTATTTATCGGGGGGGGATAAAGATAATAAATTCAAATCTGCAATCCGATTTTGTACCTTGTATGAAACATATTAAATCATTTATTGCGCAATTTCCGAAAACCTGTGAATGAAGCAGGATATCGAATTTTTAAAAAATTGTTGGATATTGTTATTGATTAATACTTTTAGCTTGTCAGCTCAGAAATACAAAAGTGGTGATTCTGATAAACTGAGTGTATGTTAAAAATGTGACAATACGCGGGCAATTCGCACAAAGGTTTAGAAACCGGTTTTCATCAAGCAAGGAGATCTGAGAAATGAAAAATAATAGAACATTAATACAAAAATCTATTGCAATTACTGCAATCAGTTTAATTGCAATCCTGGCTTTCGCTCAAACTGAAGGACAAAAAGGAAAATCCGGCAATCCATATGGGATATCGGCAGAAAAGATTCAATGGATGAAAGAAGCGACTCTCAAACAATTGAAAGGTTGTAGAGTTAAAGGGGCTGGTGATACATGGATTCATACTCCAGACGGAGTAGGTAATTATAAGTCTCTTTGGACAAGGGATTCTTACTATATGGTTGAGTATGCAGGTGACTTGATGGATCCGAATGAAATTAAAGCATCCATTTACTACTTGCTGAAGGGCCAACGTGATGATGGATGTATACCTGACAGGGTTAATGCTGCAGGTCAACCGGTTTACAGCCCAGGACCTCCAGGCAAACCTATCGCAGATAATGCATTGGACAATGGCCCGTTTATGGCCATGCTAGTATGCACCTATGTTAATCAATATCAGGACGAAGCACTTTTTCGAGAAGTTGAGCTGCAACTGCGCAGAGGACTTGATCATACTACTGTAAAGGAAAGCGGATTAGTTTACAACAGTCCTGAAAATCCACAGTGTGTTTATGGGTTTACAGATATTGTAAGAAAAACCGGAAACCTTCTTTTTTCATCATTGCTTTACTACAAGGCCAATCTTGATATGTACCAACTCTGCAAAAAGTATGAATGTGGCAACCCAGCGATCTACAAAAGAAGATATGAATACGTTCGACAAAGTATTAATAAATTATGGAACGAAGACAATGGAATGTTTTGGGCTGCTGATATCGACTGCAAGCAAATAGATATTTGGGGAAGTGCCTACGCCGTAGAAGTAGGGATCACCAGTGAAGAACAGACCATGAGGATCACAACGTACTTGGTGGAGCATTACGACGAGACGGTAATGAACGGACAGATCAGACACCTTACCCGTAGTGAGGGAACTTGGAACAATTTGTTTAAACCCAGCTTAGCCAAGGATATGCTGGAAAAAGTAATTACAGATTTTCAGGAAAATGGCATCAATGAGTGCATCAATGATGGATATGTTAAAGTACCAAATTTTGTTGTCAGTGCGACGAATGTATACGCCCTAACTCGTTAATAAGTAATACCATCATAGATTCTTCATCATTCTTAGATCAGTTTCACATCTGCCTGCACCTCCAGCAGTGCAGGTCCTTGTGCCGCAAACAGTTGCATAAATGCAGTTTCTAATTCTTCTTTCTTCGATACTTTCAAACCCACACCCCCGCAACTGACGGCATATGCGGCAAAGTCAGGATTTACCAGATCTGTAGCCCATTTATCCCAACCTCCCGCTCTCTGTTCTTTAGTGATCTTTCCAAGTTCGTTATTGTTGAGCACAATTACTTTAACGGGCATTTTATATTTCACCAGTGTAGTAAATTCGGCCAAATATTGGCAAAGACCGCCATCTCCTGCAACAACTACTATTGGTCTGCTATCACCTACGGCTGCCCAGGCTCCCATTGAAGCAGGTAAGGCAAATCCAATTGAACCGAGATAACCTGACATTAAGAAGCTATGATTTTTTGATTCAAAATACCTGCCAAACGAATAAGCGTTATTTCCCACATCCACACACATTACGGCATTTTCAGGCGCCAGGCGTGTTAAGGCTTCAAACACAGCAATGGAGCTTACTCCATTTCCTCTCTCTTCCGATAATCTCTTGAGTTTTTCATTTCTCCAAATGGCCCACCTTTCAGATATTTCAATTTCCTGATTGACTTTACTAAAAGTCAAATCTTCGTTTGAATTATTTATCAAGCTTATTGTCCTTGAAATTTCTCCATAAACAGCTACATCTATCTTATGAAATTTCGCAATGGCAAGAGGGTCAAAGTCAATTTGAATGATTGGTTTTTTAGGAGTGATACCTGTATGGTTAGAGAAAGAAGCTCCAATCACAAGTAGCAAATCAGCCTCGTTCATAAAGTAGGACGCGACAGGTGTACCGCTTCTGCCCAGAACTCCACAACCCAATCTGTGATGGTCTGATATTAGCCCTTTTCCTTTGAAGGTTGTCATGACGGGGCAATTGAGTTTTTCGGCAAACCCGATGATTTCATTCATATGAAATCTAGCCCCGTGCCCTACAATGATTACAGGTCTTTGAGCAGATTTAATCCTTTCAATGGCCAGGTTTATGCTCTCTTCCGGTGGTGCTATCGTAAGTGGTGTGATTCTTCCTTCGGGTGTCTGAGCTTCTGCCCCATCAGCTTCTAAAACTTGTACCTGATCCGGAAAAGTTAAATGAGAAACATCTCTTCTTAAAATAGCATGTTTAATGGCCAGAGACATCAGTTCTGCATGATTACTTTGATGCTCCACGCGTTGATTAAACTCAGTAACGGTTTGAAAAGCTCTTACTAAATCAACTTCTTGAAAATTACCCGTTCCAACTACTTGTGTAGCTACCTGACCTGTGAGTGCCAGGATGGGAGCTCTGTCTACTTTGGCATCCCACAGACCCGTGAACATATTAGTGCTTCCGGGGCCTGCAATAGCAAAACAGGCTGCAGGTTTACCTGTCAATTTACCATAAGCAGAAGCGGCAAAAGAAGCAGCTCCTTCATGTCGGATTCCAATGAATTTTAGTTTTCCTTTCTCCTCTTGCCGGCGAAAAGCATCGGCAAGCCCTAAGTTTGAGTGCCCTACCATCCCAAACACACGATCCACGCCCCAGTTCACCATGGTCTCTGCCATAACATCGGTTACAGTGGGCTTATGGGATGGCTCTTCTTCCAACCCAACATAAACAGCATCCCCTTCAACTTTTAAGGGGTAGGTTTCTAAACCGTCATCAAAATCATCTGAACTACCACCATGGGGGCAAAAATCCCAACCATGCCATGGACATCTTAACAAACCATTTTCAATGGACCCTTCGCCCAACGGACCACCCTGATGAGGACATCTATTTTCCATTGCCGTCCACTCTCCTTTCCAATGGGTAAGACAGAGATCTTTGTGACCTGCGGTAACCGTCATTACACGATTTTCAGCCAGTTCATTTTTATTTGTGAGGACTTGGTGCCAAATCATTTGCTTGCTCATATTTTATAATGTAAAACAGTCCGGATATACTATTGTTTGCCAAAGTCGCTCCTTTTTGCATAAGGCGTGTCATAACAAATTAAATCAGTCTGCCCTACACTAACCTTAGTCGTGGTGAAGAAATAACCTTACTTTTACCTTACTTTTACATAACCATGACCTTCTGATTTCTGTTCCATAGTAATTTTGTTGACGGATACTCATCAAACTTTGGAGGAACTGAAAATGAAAACACCAACCGTATGTAAATTGCTCGCCATGCTGGTAATACTGGCAATAGGAATTCAATGCCCCTTACTGGCCCAGAATCCTGAAGCACTATTTCAACAGGGTTTAATCAAAGAGGAGGGCGAAGGATCCCTTCAGGAAGCCATTGATATTTACATCAAAGTTGCTTCTGATGAGTCTGTTGAACGACCCCTGCAAGCAAATGCCCTGCTTCACATCGGGCTCTGCTATGAGAAGCTGGGAAGGACGGAGGCCCGAAAGACCTATCAATATATTATTCAGAACTACCCGGACCAGCCAGAAACCGTAAAAGTGGCCAGGGAAAAGCTAGCTCTGCTCTCACAAACTGAAATCAACGAGACTGAAAAGTCAGGAGAGTTAAACATCCAAAAAGTCTGGGAAGTTCCGGATTATCTGCTTGGGGAAGTTTCACCTGATGGAAAATACATTTCATATTGTGTCTGGAGTACTGGTGATTTGGCAATTTATGAGCTGGCTAACGGAAAGACCCGCCGTCTGACCAATAATGACAGCTCGGATAGAAGCCAGGTATATGCGGAATACTCAAGATGGTCAGCCGATGGAAAGCAGATTGTTTATACCTGGCGGAATGGTATGGAATATGAATTACGCACGATCGGACTGGATGGTTCTGAGCCTAAAGTGCTCTACACCAATAAAGAGGCAAGATATATTGCCGCCTGCGATTGGTCCCCCGATGGCAAGCAAATCCTTGCATGTATGGACTATAAGGACAATAAGATCGAGACAGCAGGATTGATTAATATATCTGATGGATCGATGCAGGTACTAAAAACTCTTGAAGAGGGGTCGGGAGAGGGGTCGGGAATGATGTGCTTTTCAAAAAATGGTAAGTCCATTATTTACGACCGTCAGCAGGAAAGCAAGACAAGCATACGGGATATTTATATGCTTCCCCTGGACGGAGGTGCTGAGATAGCGCTGGTAAAGCATCCTGCCAATGATCTTTTCCTGGGACTTGCTCCAGATGGAGAAAGCATATTGTTTTCCAGTGACCGTGATGGCAGTACAGGATTATATCTAACTCGTATTGAAAATGGTCTGCCCAGTGGGGATCCTCACCTCCTAAAATCTGACATAGGACAAATTGAGGTCCTGGGCTTTAAGCCCTCAGGCGCTTTTTACTATACTACTGCAAAAGAACTCAGTGATGTATATATGGCAAAGCTGGATGCCTCGGGATACGCTCATACACCATTGGAAAAGATGGAAACAAGGTTCCAGGGAAACAACAGACTACCAGCCTACTCACCTGATGGAACCCACCTTGCATATATAAGTGTGATGCAACCCTCCATTGTTAACTTTAACAGAGGGGGAGGAAATATGTTGGTCATTCGTTCCCTTGAAACGAAGCAGGAACAAAGAATCATACCTGAACTCCATCAAATAGGCTACCCCCATTGGTCACCAGACAGCAAACAAATCATGGTAGTGGACTTTACCGAAAATAATACCATGGGCTTACACCAGATAGATATCCAGAGCGGTCAGGTGAAGACCATTCTTTCTCCTGATGAAGGATTAAGCCTTTTTGGGAGGCATGAATATTCACCTGATGGAGCTACACTCTATTATGGTAAAATGGATATGAAAACCAGGGTGAGAAAAGTGATGTCGAGGGATCTGGAATCTGGTGCTGAAAAAACACTCTATGAATCAAAAAAATTTCTGCAAATAACACTGTCACCTGATGGTCTCTGGCTAGCTGTAAACTCAAGAGATCCATCAAAACAAGGGGATGCAATGTTTCTTCTACCCACTTCTGGAGGGGAGGTCAAAAATCTTATTACATCCAAAGAAGGTAAAGATTTCTACATTGGTTTCCATGGTTTTTGTACCTGGACTAATGATGGAAAGTACATTCTATTCCAGAGAATAGATGAACATGCGGATGGATATGAGGCGTATATATGCAGGGTACCTGCCTCGGGTGGAGAGATAGAGAAAATTGGCGTAGCAATTCCAGGAGAAAGAGCTTCCAGTCTTAGCATGGCTCCTGATGGCCGAAGTATTGCATTCTCATTCTATACCTTGCCCCTATCCCCTGCAGTATGGGTGATGGAAAACTTTTTACCCTCTGACTAAACAGGCAATGGCTCGCAAGAAAAAACCGGTTCTCAGGCTGACTCTATTCTTTATAGCTGTTGTCATTGCATCGGGGAGTATTCTTGCCTACTTAAGCATCAATAACATATCCAATCTCAAGGAGTTAACTGAAAAAAGAATTCAGGAGGAGCAGAAAAACCTTGCACTTACTCTATCAGATCATTTTGAAGAGGAAATAACCGATCTGGCTGAAAAGTTCTCAGACTATTGGGATAGACATAATATAGGTCTGTCCAATGGTATGATGCTGATGGATACCTTTGTTCTGATAGAGCAGGTATTTCTCCTGGATGACTACGGAAAATTTATTTGGCCATGGTTTATTGATGGCTTCGAAAACCGCAATATAAGGAAGTCACCTGCAAGATTTCATACTAATTTTGATCAGGGAGAAAGAGCTGAGTTTATTGAAAAGGACTTAAGCAAAGCAAATAGCAAATACCTTTCAGCCTTAAGAGCATCTACTAATAATCTGGATTCGGTACAAAGCCTGAATGCCCTGGCAAGACTATCAGTGAAAAAGGAGGATGGAAAACAGGCATTCATATACTATTCATCCATTATTTCGGAGTTTCCTGGTATATGTGATTCGCATGGATTTCCCTATGTCTATTATGCGATCCCTCAATTGATCAAGATATCCAATCAAGCCAACTGGAATCGTATTCTTCAGGAAATTTGGGGATGTCTGATCAGCATAGATACCGGAAAAATCCCTCTGAACCTTACTACCCGTGATATTTTGGAACAGATTTCCCATTGGATTGAAACGGAGCCGACACCCCATGAAAAATCACCAGAATTAGCACAAATCATCGAGCGTATTGGGAACCGTCTCTCTTTCATTGCGAGGAACAGAGATGTGATCCGGGCGTATTTGCAAGATGGGAACAGAGATGAGCTTTCGCTTATTAATGACAGTTACCATGCTTTGAACGGAAATTCACAGGATCGTGACGAATTGATACTGATAAAGCTTGATGGTGACAGTGCTTCAGGATTTTCTATTGCCTTTCAAAAGCTTTGGAGTAGAATATTGGAGCAAGAGCTTAATGAAGATGCAGAATTTGAATATGAGTTTAAACCTCAGAAAGAGGTCAATGGAATGAATAATTCTGTAAGTCCGCTCACCACTTCTTCGGAGATTTCTCCATATTTCCCCGGATACCAAGTGTTGATCGAGTTAAAAAATGAAAGACTGATTGATGAGTTTGTCAAAAGACGCAGCTGGATCTATGGGATTGCGCTTACGCTATTGCTAGGGGGAATGGTACTTGGTATTCTCTTGATACTAAGGGATATTTCCAGGGAGGAACACCTCTCGCGACTGAGAGCTGACTTCATATCCAATGTGACCCATGAATTGAAAACACCACTCACATCCATTCAGTTGTTTGCCGAATCGATAGTACTCAATCGCATCAAAACTGCAGCACACAGGAAAGAGTATTTGCAGATTATCCTAAAAGAGACCGAGAGCCTCAAAAGGATGATCAATAACATACTTGATTTTTCAAGACAGGAAAAGGGTAAACAACAGTATAACTTTGAAGAAGTGAATGTAACTTTACTGTTAAATGAAGCAATTCTTGATCTGGAGTACTGGCTGGTGGAAAAAAAGTTTATACTGGTAAAAGAGATTGAGGAGCATGTAACAACAATGGCAGATCGAGGGGCCATTAAACAGGTCATCATAAACTTATTGAACAATGCAATCAAATTCTCAATGAACAGGAAGGAGATTACCGTACGACTAAAAAAAGAGAATGAAATGGTGATGATCCAGGTAGCGGATAAAGGTATCGGGATACCTGAAGATCAAAGAGAGATGATCTTTCAACCCTTTTATCGGGTTGGCCAAAAGAAAGCCGAAGACATCAGTGGAACCGGCCTCGGGCTATCGGTAGTCAAAGAAATTGTGAAGGCTCATCAAGGTACAATACAGGTAGACAGCCAGTTGGATAAAGGTAGCACGTTCACCATCCTATTAAAATCAACTCAGGAAAATTCAGCATAATGGACCTATTAATAATTGAAGACGACATCAGTATTTTACGTGGACTGAAAGATAACCTGACTTTTGAAGGATACCAGGTTCAAACCATTGGGGACGGACTGGAGGGTCTGAAGATGGCGCTTGAACACCATTTTGACCTCCTGTTACTGGATCTCATGTTACCCGGGATGAACGGATACGAAATATGCCGCAGGATCAAAAAAGAGAAGCCGGGACTACCGGTGATTATGCTTACCGCCAGGGGTTCGGAAATGGATAAAATTGCAGGGCTGGATATTGGAGCCGATGATTATCTCACAAAACCGTTCAGTATTCCTGAATTACTCGCAAGGATCCGTGCAGTGCTGCGCAGATCAAAACCGGAATATGACCATCTGGCAGAATTTTCATTCGCAAATGTCAAATTGGACTTCAAAAAATTTCAAGCAACAGTTAATGATACAGAAATCAAGCTAAGCAGCAAGGAATTCTCCATCATGAAATACTTCATTGAACACGAAGGAGAGGTTGTTCAGCGTGAAGATTTACTGGAGGCCGTCTGGGGATACGACATCATGCCAGATACCCGGACTGTTGATAATTCCATTCTCGATTTAAGGAAAAAACTCGAAGAAATCCCCTCAGATCCAAAACACATTGTAAGCGTCAGAGGAGCAGGATATAAATTCAATGCCCAGGCCGGTAACTAGTTACTATTACTTCATTTTACAATGTTGATAGTGGGAAATTCAGTAATTCGAAGCGTAGTGCAGCCATATGGTATAAGTTCTATCTCGTTGATTCTCAGATCATCTTTATTTAGATCTTTCGAACTCCATGGCAGAGATAAGGGGATTCCTGCTACTTTTTTCCATCCCGGGGTAACAACGCCTCTTGCCTTAATTGCCACAGGCGAGTTTTCTAAATTCCACGGATAATCTGAGTTATTATTGACAGAAACAAATTCAAATGCTCTTTCCAAATCTTTCAGATCCTCCTCAATCAGAGAATAGTTCCATTGACTCACGGGATAAACTTCATAATAGTCCTTAAACTTATCGTTGTTCTTAACAAATTTCCAGGATTCCTCTATTTTCAATGAATATACCAATGGCCCTCTTTCAACTGCCACTGAGAAATCATGCCATCTGTTTGTTTTTATTTTCATTGGTAGAACTAATTCAACAACATCGCCATCGGACCATTTCCTGTCAAGTATTACAATATTGTTACCGTTTTCTTCTACAAAATCATGCTTATTAATTATCACTGCTGCTTGCTCACACCAGGCAGGGATTCGCAAGTGCAGAGGAAAGGAGATATCCTGCTCAGCACTAAAAGTAAAACGTATTGTGTCGCTGAACGGATATCCAGTCTCTTCTAAGAACTTCACGGTTACCCCATTGCTAACCTTTGCGGTAACTTCACTGGATGAATAGACCAGGGCTGCAAGGCCATGATCAGCAGTAGCATACCATAAATTTTGAGTAAACTTCGGCCATCCCTGGTGCATATTGCATAGGCAACATGGGTATCCGGAAACTGTTCCAAAGCAGCTGCCTGTACAATCATGTTCAACATCCTGATAAAAGTTATTGGGGTTTCTTGAAATTTCAACCTGATTTGCTGCCTGGAAATACTGCTTCATGGAATAATCATCCATTGCTTGCGTAGGCAAAGCATTGAATGCTAATTTCTCCAAATGATCGGCGAATCCGATATCTTTGGTAATCTTCAACATTGTTTCGAGAGAATACATCATCTCAACAACTGAGCAAAGTTCTACTCCCTGAGTTGGGTCTGTTCCGTGGAGGGGCTCATCGCCACCAAACATACCCTGAGGTTGTCCATGGTAGGTTTCCAAATCATAAAACGCTCGTTTTACAGCTTCTATAAGAGAACTATCCTTGTTTTGCTGAAAATAGACGATGGGCTCCTTTATTCCTTGCGCTACATTTACACAGTGGAATCCTCCGAAATGTTTAAGAGAAAGGTTGTCAAGTTCCTCTGTATCATATGGATACCTTTTTATTTCAAAACAGTGCCAGGGTGTCTCCGCGGTTTCAGTGATATCATCATTTAAAAATACAATGCTCCATGGAAATGTTTGTTCGTGTATTAGTTCTGCCAGGTCCAACAGATATTCTTCACCTGTTATATTGTAGAACCAGTAAACCATCATAAGGTTATCTCCTCCCCTTCTGTTTCCCCAAAACGTCAGAAAATCAAGCGGTTCTTTTGGTAACTGCTTCAACTGATACCGGAAATATTTATCCATTAAAATTATAACACGTTGATCATTAGTGGCACTATAGTATTGCTGCAATACCTTTAGCATAACCATTTTGGGCCACCAGTCCTGACGCTTTGTTCGTTGGACTCCGGGTATTCTGTCCACCTTATCTTTAAAAGGTACCGGGCCAAAATAGCCATCTTCCTGCTGGTTATTCAGCGACCAATCGACCCAATCCTGAGCTTTAGCCTTCAGTGAATCATCATTCAGAATATAAGCCAATGGCAGCAATCCGTCAATCCAGTATGGGCCTCGTTCCCAGCCATCACCATCGCCTCCCAGCCATCCATTACTCTCTCCGACAACTTCGGGGTATATTTCATCAAGATGCCCTGTTAATCCATCCCGCATCAGGTTCAATTGCTCCAACAACCACCCTTCCGGTTTAATTGCCCCAAGAGGAAGTTCCATGTATGTGTTCTCATTCAGGGGGGCACGGTTATTTTGATACAGGTGCTTAGAATCCTGTGAATAGACAGACGCAGAAAAACAAAAACTCACTGAAATAATTATTATTTTAATATTCATTTATTTCAAATTTTGATTTACTATTATAAATATACGCCAATTTGTAGCATGTGTACAGGTAAGGAAAACATCAATTAAATGGCTAATTTCAACCACCACTAACATATTTCCCTTCCCCCATGCTCACCATACTCGGACCCGCTAAAACCATCGATACTTCTCCTCACGGAATTACAGAAAGAAGTAGCTTCCCACAATACATTGATCGAGCCGAAGAATTGGTGAATCAAATTCGACACTATTCCATTGCTCAGCTGAAAAGCGTGATGAATGTGAGCGAAAAATTGGCAACCCTGAGTTTTGAAAGATATGCCGAATGGCGCAGTTCCTATTCTGCTGAAGAAGGTCAACAAGCCATCCTGGCATTCTCAGGCGAAGTATTTAATGGTTTGCAAGCAAGAAAACTAAGCGAAGAGGACCTCTTATTTGCCCAGGAGCATATTCGCCTGCTCTCAGGATTATACGGAGTATTAAGACCCCTTGACCTGATCCTTCCCTACCGGCT
>JAOZUK010000563.1 GCA_029938715.1 Bacteroidales bacterium
CTAGCGTGAGTTTATCACGGGATGTTGTCTAAAACGCTATAACTTTCAGGGACACATAAAGATACGCCTCATTTATTTGTATACACCAACATCTTTGATTTTAGGCCGTTCATTGTGGGCATTTTCTATACCTAAAGCTATCATTATACTTTTCTCGGCTTCGGTCATCTCCTCCAGCATATAAGTTGCTTTTGGTTTACCGGTTTTTTTCGATTCCTCTAACATTGTTCCAAGCCTGATATTATTGAGCATGTCTAATAAATTATCCAGACTACCGGTGTACCCGGTCTTGAGTCTGGCTTCCCTCCAGATAATACTTGTTAGCATATATCCAATCACACAGATAAAATAGTGCACCTTTATCTTCTGGTCAGTCCAGTGATACTGTGGTTTCAGGGATAAATGATATGGATTCTTCATGTTCCTGAAAGCATGTTCAATTTTAGATTGACCATAATAGGCGGTGATTATCTCCTGGCTGGTCCATTCATGCCTGTTGGTCATGATAATCCTAAAGCCAAGTTTTTCTTCAACGCATTGAAGTTGCTTGTGATCAATTTGGTAGTCCAGAACGAACTTCCCATCTCCTGCGACAATCAGCTTCCATTTTAGAATATCTTTCAGGTATTGACCTGATGCGATGGTTTTGATCTTTTTTTCTAACGCCTCCCGGCTGCGTTTTTTTCCTTTTGGATTTACAAGTTCCTGTTGGAGCTCTTTTAAACTCTTTTCCTTTTTAACAAGACTTTGATAAACACCCCGGATCTGGCCTGCTTTTAACCGGTCCGATATAAATACCAGGATCGTTTTTTCATCTTCCCATATCATGCTTTTTTCGCGGTATACAGCCAATGACTCATTGTTTATTGTTATGGTGGACATCTCTTGTGTTGCCCTGTCAATAATCTCTTTATGATGATAAGGTGTTAAGGCGCCCACGTAATAGAACTCTAAACTTTTTACAATAGCAAGGTTTTTCTTAGAGTTGTTTCCCCGGTCGAAAACCAATGTATGGGTATCCTGGTTCAGCTCTAATGACTGCATTCGGTCTTTAATCTTCTCAATGACCTCCCTGAAAACGGTACCATCCTGCAGGTTGCCCTGATAACTGTGATGGAACAAAGGGATATAGTCTTCTTTACTGACAACCATGGCCAGGCCAACCTGTCGCAGGTCATTTCTTTTTTGCTTATTCTTGCCTCGCTGAGCAATGTCACAGTGATCATTCGTGGTATCGATATAAGTGAAAAAATTGGTCGTGTCATAAAACAAGGTATCTGTTTTGATCTTGTAGACCTCCAGCAATCGGTTCAATATTTCCTGCTCGGCAGGGTATATAGAACCCTCAGGAAAACTGTCCATTAAATCCCAAAAATGTTGACTATCAACCTTGCTTAAGCTACAACGTAATAAATATTCTGCTGATGTGGTCTTCGCCCAGTTCCACCATCCCATTTTACTGGTGGGCATGCATACACGCCCGATGGCTCCCAGTATAAAGGTGATGCCTACGGTCAAATTATTTCTTACCGGCTTCTCTGCCACATAGTGACGGGAAGATTTCACATACCTATTCAAAATACTGACAATATCAAGCCGGGCTGCAACATCAATTAATGCGCTGACACCACCATGGGAATAAGATTTCAGCTTATAAGAGAGATTCCCCTGTAAGCGTTTCAGCAGGTCTTCTGCTTTGCCAAGATATGCAAGGACAATCGGTCTTGGTTTGCCGTTGACTCTCCTGGATTCTACAATATACCAGTACTTGTAACCTTTTGTTGTCTTGCTTTGAATTGTAGCCATAATTGGTATATACTTGTGATATATACATGCAATTATACGCTATAGGTTAACTCATTGCAACATTAGTTATCAACTATAGTTCGTGTATACATATTTTTCGTCAAGAAATACCAATACATCTGATTGAATATCAGCCCGTTCAACTCCAGAGAAAAATGTTTAAATTGAAATTCGTGATAAACTCACGCTAG
>JAOZUK010000564.1 GCA_029938715.1 Bacteroidales bacterium
TATGAAGTTGCCATTATTATTAAATAACTAATGATACTGAAGTATGACAAATCGAAGAGACTTTATTAAAAAAACAACTGCAATTTCAACAGTAACTATTTTAAGTCCATCAATCGCTTTTGCTTCCAAGGCAAATTCAGCAATTAGAATGGGGATTATTGGTTGTGGCGGGCGAGGTACAAAAGTAATATCATCCATGTTGCAACATACCAATACACGTATTGTTGCCATGGCTGACCTTTTTCAGGACAAGCTTCAACATTCAAAGATTAAACTCGATGAGAAAAATATTGAACAAGGATTTTCAAAAATAGAAAAGGCAAATACCTATACAGGTCCGGAGGCTTATCTGCGATTATTGGAGAATAAAGATGTAGATGCAGTATTAATCTCTTCTCCCGCTTATACCCATCCGGAATTTCTCGAAGCTGCTGTTGCCGCTGGCAAACATGTCTATTGTGAAAAGCCTGTAGCACCTGATGTGGATGGGTGCAAGAGAGTCGAAGGTGTTGGGAACAGGATCAAAGGCAAATTAAGTATCGCGGTCGGGTTTCAGATTCGTCATGCATCCCCCTATGTAGAGATGGTCCAACGAATACACCGGGGAGATATTGGTGATATTATTAGTGGAGAGCTTCACTATTTCTCATCAGGAGTTCCAATTAAAGATAGAGATGGTATTTCATTTGATGAAGCCCGCATCCGTAATCAGTATCATTTCCGTGCTTTGTCCGGAGGGATATTACTGGACCAGGGGATTCACATGCTTGATGTTTGTAACTGGGCACTACAGTCACACCCTGAAAGCGCTATTGGTATTGGAGGAAAAAAAGGAGGTCCGGATTTTGGAGATACATGGAATAATTTCCAGGTATTATATCAATATGCAAACGATATAAATGTAAGTCTGCATTCGACTCAGATAGGTCCTGTATTTGGAGATGTATGTGCAAGATTTATCGGGTCAAAAGGAATGGCCGAAGCTCATTATTCGGGAGGTGTTTTCATCAATGGTGAGAATCAGTGGGATTCTGGTGTGCTGAGGAATAAAACACAGGAACTCACTAAAGAACAGAGAAGTGCCGGCGTTTTTCGCTCATCCTTGCATGATGCAGATGCTAATAGAGAGATTCATTTTATTAGGAGTATTGAAACCGGAAATTATTTAAATGAAACCTCTTCCGGAGTTGAATCGACACTTTCGGCAATTATGGGAAGGAATGCCGCAAGCTCTGGTAAACTACTTGCTTGGGATGAGACATATTTCTCCAATTCAAAGTTAGATCCAAAGTTGAATTTATCTCAATTCAACAGATAGTCTGAACTGTTAATTATTCAAGTACAAAACTTACAAAATGACAATAGACAGAAGAAAATTTTTAAGGACCACCGCAATCGTTGCTGCAGTATCCGGCTTTACATCGTCTCGTGGTGAGAGTATGTATAAAGAAATCCCTGTCACAAAAAATGACAGAGCGCTCAAAAAAATGCCTATTGGCGTTATTGCTTCGGCAGATAATCCGGAGGAAGATCTGAGAATCGTCAAAGATATGGGGTTTTCAGTGTGCCAGCTTAATATATCAGAATACTCTTCCGAATTGGCAAAAAGATTATCTGATACTCTAAGTAAATATCAAATACATCCTAGTACCCTGATATGCATGGGACCCGGAGAACATAAGTATAATTTTATCGATGGACCGTCAAGCATCGGATTAGTGCCTTGTCGAAACCGTGAAGCACGGGTGGAAAGGCTGAGACAAGGCATTGATTTTTGCAAGACAGTGGGAATTCCTGCTGTGCACGCTCATTTTGGGTTTATTCCGGAGGACCCAAAAAATATTCTTTATATCGAGTTTATAGAAACCATGAGAAAGCTTGGAGAATATGGTTTATTACAAGGGATAGATTTCTATTTTGAAAGCGGACAAGAGACACCAATTACCCTATTAAGGGCAATTGAAGATATTGGTACGGGCAATATGTTTGTGAATTAT
>JAOZUK010000565.1 GCA_029938715.1 Bacteroidales bacterium
TATTGATCTTATGTACCGGGAATAGTTGTCGCAGCCAGATGGCGCATGGTTTCCTGGAATCGTTTGATAGCAACCTGTATGTCCCGCATTCCTGGGCAAGGTTAAAAACCGCTTACATATTGGTTTCGACGACCCCTCGCATGCCATCGGAAGTGAAGAATTCATCTGGAGTGAATTTATACGGGTGCGTGACGAAATCAAAGAAGGGTTTTATAAATTTTACACTGAAGAAATTAAAGCACAAACATGAAAACCGAAGAGTTAAAACTGATCGTTAAGGACAAATAAGGGGAGATTGCTTTACAGAGCAAAAATCAAAACCAATCCTCATGTTGTGGTAGTTCGGATTGCTGTGATGATATGGACTATACGATTTTTAGCGATGATTACACAAGACTTGAAGGATATAATCCGGATGCGGACCTTGGGTTGGGGTGTGGATTACCCACCGAATATGCAGGAATTAAGAAAGGCGATCAAGTCTTGAACCTGGTCCCGGATAAAGAGAAAGCATTTCATGAAATCTACAGAGTATTGAAACCTGAAGGCCATTTTTGTATCTCTGATGTAGTTTTGGAGGGATCTTTGCCGGATGAACTGAAAGAAGCAGCTGAAATGTATGCAGGTTGTGTATCCACCGCGGTAAAAAAATCCGATTACCTGGCTACAATTGAAGAGCAAGGCTTTTCTGAGCTTATCATTCATAAGGAGAAACAGATCACTATCCCAGATGAGATCTTAGCAAACTACCTTTCAGCCGGTGAGATTGAAGCTGCGAAACAAGGAGAATTCTGGATATTTAGCATCACAGTTAACGCCACAAAACCAATATCGGAATAATTCAATTCTAATCTATTGTCAGATCAAATCCAAACTATTTCACATGAGCGATAAGAAGAAACAAATCGGAGTATTTGAAAAATACCTTACTCTCTGGGTAGCACTGTGGATTGCTGATAGGGATCACTGATATTAAAATACCATATGAAACATTAATCTCAAGCGTGGTTGTTTTTGTTGTTATCCCCTTATTCGCAGGGTATATAACAAATCGATTCTTGATAAAGAAGAGAGGAGCAGAGTGGTTTAAGAATCAATTTCTGCCAAAATTTAAACCCGTTTCAATTCTGGCACTGCTGACCACTTTGGTTTTATTGTTCGCCTTCCAGGGTAACACCATTATCGAGAAGCCACTGATCATCCTTTTGGTGGCAATACCCCTGGTGATCCAGACCTATTTTATATTTTTTATAGCCTGGTTTGGAGGCAGGTTTCTTAAATTGCCCCATCCCGTATGTGCCCCTGCTGCAATGATTGGGGCCAGTAATTTCTTTGAATTAGCGGTAGCTGTTGCCATTGCACTCTTTGGATTACAGTCCCCTGCTGCCATGGTTACGGTCGTGGGAGTCTTAGTGGAAGTCCCGGTCATGTTATCATTGGTTGCCCTGGCAAACAGGTGGAAATATTAAACCATGTAATCACTCTGATGCCCGACCATTCATCTGATTACAGATAAACTATTTATCTTCTTTTGGATTAAAGGCTTTGTCAGAAAAAGTAATTTCTCTTGGAGTAAACCCGGTATCTTGGATGATGATTTCCAACTCTTCCTTTTTTGGTTCTTTGCCTTTTGGAACGTTCATAGTGGCTTCTCCTTCGCTCAGCTTGATCAGTGTACGAAAAGTTTTTGCTTTACCGTCTTTTTTCAACACTTGGTATTTGGTAGAAACCCTGATGTCACTTAAGCCGAAACGGTTAACTAATGCATCAGGTACCTTATATACCCATGGAACCATCGCACTCACTTGCCACCTGGATGTAATATTGTACGGTATCGCTAAGACGTGTATATAACTTTTGGCATCTTCATTGGCTATATATTTTCCAAAAGTTCGAATCACAGCATATGTTTTTTCCTAAACCGCGCAACAAGACAGCTCTTTTACATCTTTGTTGAATGTGATGGCAGCAAGCTTGACAC
>JAOZUK010000566.1 GCA_029938715.1 Bacteroidales bacterium
GAATAATTACTTTTCACTATTTGCTTAATCCTGATTCCTTCAGGTTCTTCAGCAAGCATTATATCTGATTCTTGTGGAAGATTTTCAAGTGGGAGGAAATCTTCCAGGAACCAGAATTCATCTTCTCCCTGATTTGCACCACCGAAAACAAATTGCTCTCCATCAGGAGACCAATCGAGATTGTAAATAACATTTACATCGTCTTTCAGATTTGTTTTAATATCCTCAATGCCTCCATTACTGAGATTAACTATTTTAATTACATTTCCATCATTATAGGCGATCTGCCTGCTGTCAGGAGACCAGCACGGATCCATAGTCGGCATGAAGTTTGGGATTTCACACACAACCCTTGCTGTGCCATTATCCACATTAATTATATTCAGGCTGCATTCAGAATCTTTCAGTCTGGTTAAATAGGCAATCATTTTTCCGTCTGGTGACCACACTGATAACAAAATACTTTTTTCATCTTCAGAAACAAGCAATTCTGGTTCTCCGCCAGAAGAGTTGATGATATAGATACTCTTTCTGTCTATTTTCATACTAGATCCAACCATTTCTTGTATGCTGTACCGTATGAATGCAATTTTTTTACCATCAGGGGACCAGCTTGGACTAAGATCTTCGAAAGATCCTGATTCATTGGTTAATTTTTTTAATTCAAGGCCGTCAGAAGAAAGCTTCCAAATGCGTGTTGCCGGAAGTAAACCAATAGTCGTATCACCTGGCATCCAGCCGGCTAGGACAATTGATTTTCCGTCAGGGGAAAACCTGTATCCAGCCTGAGGTGGTGATGGACGGACAAATTCTTTGTTCTGTTTATTTGCAAAGAGCTGACCACTTCCTCCATTAGCAGGAACTGATGCAAGCGCAAAATTGGGTGCTTCTTCAATAGTCCCGTTTTGGGTGGTTATATATATGATCTGATCCCCGGCTGGCGACCACCTAGGCTGTATCGCCAGGCAGTCATGTAAAATCTTCGTTGCTTGCCCGCCCTTTACCGGTAATGTATATAAGGAATACTCTTGTTTTGTGGTTAATAATGCCCCTATTTTGTTATCGGGTGTCCATCCTGCCAGGACCATAATTTTTTCTATACCCTCGGGGACATTAATACTGGTAACTTTCCCGGCGATATTCCCATCTTCCTTTACTGGAGCGAGCTTGATCTGTTTATTAGATTCTTCATCGACGAAGGCAATTATACTGCCATCTGGAGACCATACTGGACTGGAAGCCTTATTGGATTTTACGACCAGCCTTGGAACTCCGCCATCCGCAGGAACAATCCACAGATTACCTCCTGCGTAGCCCAGAGCTTTATCCTCTACATAGGCAATCCATTTCCCATTGGGAGAATAAGCCGGTTCCCGTGCTTGGATATCCACCACTTGGTTTTGTGGGCCTCCATCTATTAGTGTGGTATAAATATGTTGTTCATTATTCTCTACAGATGAGTAAGCAAGTTTTTTTCCGTCTGGAGATATACTGATCCTGTAATTCTTTTCACTGAAATCACGATAGTTTTCAATGATTTTCCTTGGTTGACCGCCATTAGTAGACACAATAAATATACTCTGATTTAATTTCTCATTTTCTGGCCTATCTTCATGCGGGATTTCATTAAAGACAATCCATTTTCCATCACCCGACCAGGATAGTCCGGTCCATTCCAGGTCTATTCCATCTGTATCCACTTGTATTGGTTTACCAGGGAATTCAGGACCAATATTACCGGAAAGAGGCATTATCCAGAGTTTTTCTTCTGAGACTAATGCCAGGTCTTTACCATCGGGAGATAATCTCACAGACCAGGACAGTTCTGTGGGGATCTCGATCTTGGTAAATTTTGGTATGGGGGGAGTTAACGAGACTTTCTCAATAACTGGTGTTAAACTGGCAAGTCTTTCCCTGGCAATGGCCACCTCATTTTTTTGGGTTGGGAAATCAGCGACCAGACGTTGGTAGGCTTCTACAG
>JAOZUK010000567.1 GCA_029938715.1 Bacteroidales bacterium
ACATTGCAGTGGCTACCAATTCAGGTCAGATCAAAACCGGTTCATTGAGCCGTTCCGACAGGGTCGCCAAGTACAACCAGCTGCTTCGTATTGAAGAGGAACTGGGGAGTACAGCGATATATGGATATTAATTGACAGAGGAGAAAGAAAAAGTGAAGGGGCTGTCTCAAATGAGGTGGCCCTTTTACATTAGTTGTTTTAGGGCAGTTTTCGTGCTGTAAAGGTATGTAATTATTGAAATATTTGAATATATATGCTATATTGTATACCCCTATTTTTAATTCATTATCTAATGTAAAACCTAAATTATATGTCAGTATTAAAAGAGAGGCTCCACCAGAAGATCGAAGAGCAGAGACCCAGAACAAAAAAACTTGTTAAAGATTATTGTGACGTTGTTGTCGACCAGGTGACTGTTGGACAGGCAATTGGCGGTATGCGGGGACTAAAAAGTCTTGTCACCGATATATCTTACCTGGATCCTCATGAAGGAATCAGGTACAGGGGATATACACTGCCCGAAGTTTTTGAGAAGCTCCCCAAACCCTCTGGTGCAGAGATGCCCTATGTGGAAGGACTTTATTTTCTGCTTCTAACTGGAGATATACCTACAGAGAATGAAGTGACCGACCTGGTAGATGAATTCCGCAAACGCAGGATTCTGCCCCGTTATGTATACGAAGTAATCGATGCATTTCCTTCATTTTCGCCTCCCATGGCCATCTTTTCGGCGGCCATACTGACCATGCAGCGTGAGTCATTCTTTGCCAAGAAGTATCAGGGAGGAATCAGCAAAGCAGATTACTGGGATCCAACCTATGAAGATTCATTGAATTTGCTGGCTAAATTGCCCGAAGTAGCAGCATACATCCATGCTAAATTGTACAGGGACGGAAACAGGATTCAATCCAATCCTAACCTGGACATGGGAGCCAACTTTGCACATATGATGGGTATTTCCAAACCTTATGATGATGTATCCAGGCTCAATTTCATTATTCATGCCGATCACGAAAGCGGAAACGTGAGTGCACATACAGGTCACCTGGTGGCCAGTTCACTCTCCGATATCTACCTCTCTATTTCAGCAATGATCAATGGACTGGCAGGCCCCCTGCATGGATTGGCCAACCAGGAAGTACTCAGGTGGTTACAGGCTCTGGTGGAGAAGATGGACGGACAGATACCTACCGAAGAAGAGATGAAGCAGTTTGTTTGGGATACACTCAACGCGGGACATGTAATTCCGGGATTTGGTCATGCCGTTCTGCGTAAAACCGACCCGCGTTATACCCTTCAAAGAGAGTTTTGTCAGACCCATATGAAGGATGATCTTCTGTTCAAGTACACAGATATGCTTTACAAAGTGGTTCCACCCATCCTGGTAGAGCAGGGCAAGGCGAAGAACCCATGGCCCAATGTGGATGCCCAGTCGGGTATCATTCACTGGCACTATGGCATTACCGAATATGAGTTCTATACAGTACTCTTTGGTATTGGCCGTTCCATTGGAATTACAGCAAATCTCATCTGGGACAGGGCCCTTGGATATCCATTGGAGAGACCCAAATCAATTACCACCGATATGCTGGAGAAGATTGTCATGAAAGCCCGTGAAGCTCAGGATGGCGATAAATCAAAGGGCTGTAAGGACTTGTAATTCACTTCACCCCATAGGCAAATTAGTACATTGATCTGAAGAAGGTTGTCGCAATCCAGCGGCAACCTTCTTTCCATTTCACTCCTCCACAGTTCAAGAGCCTGTTTCCCGATTCCGTCACCTGTCTATGTCCATTCACAAGTTGCCCATGAGTGAACAGTTGCTGTTTTCGTCATTGGGACACACTGGCCGGTTTCTTAGAAGATTTTGTCTGGGAATTTGTTTGGGATTTTGTCTGGGATTTCATCCGGGATTTCGTCCACCAGCTTCTGCTCCTCAGTAAGCCCAATTCTATCCTGGGTAATAAGGGTAATAAGGG
>JAOZUK010000568.1 GCA_029938715.1 Bacteroidales bacterium
CTATATATGATCCGGATACCGGCCTTGGTCATCTCATTGGCCCATTTCAGGTTAGCCTCTTCATCAAACCGGGCTTTCAACTCAACAAACACAGTAACTTTTTTTCCGTTCTCGGCTGCAGCTATCAGTGAATTAACAACTACAGAGTGATCAGAAACCCTGTACTGAGTAGTTTTGATCTCCTTTACAGTGGGATCTATTGAGGCCTCCCTCAGGAATCTGAGGTAATGCTCAAAAGGTTGATAGGGTAAGCTTAACAGGTAATCTTTTTTACTGATTAACCCAGCAATGGGCTTCTTAAGATTTGCCAGTGCAGGGATCGGTACGGGTGGTAGCGATTCAATTTCCAGTTTAGGATAGAGTGGATTTGGAAAACTGAAAAAATCTCTAAAGTTGTGTCTGCTTCCTCCCATCACCAGCAGGTCCTTTGAGATATTTAAAGAGGTGGTCAGGTAATCCAGTAAGTTCTGCGGCATGGCCCGGTCATACTGGAACCTGTTGGGTTCACCTACTGAACGAACCGAACGTATCCTGTCAATGGCATCTATCAGGTCATCTCCTTCATATTCGTCATACTCCATATCGGCATCCCTGGTAAGTTTTAATGAGTACCAGTTTCTTACACTGTAACCAGGAAAGATGGCATTGATGTATCGCATGATAACATCCTCCATAAACATAATGTAGTATTTGCCATTCTCACCAGGCAGCTCTATGAATCGTGAGATGTTGTGATCAGTGGGAATCTTTACAATCCCATATCGTTTAAGGTGGTTATTTTCTTTGCTATCCCGACTGACCATCTCCATGGCAAGGTATGGGTGCCCTGTTTTAAGAAACGGACGAACCTTTCTCTTCACCAGGAGTATCGGCTCAATGGAGGTCAGGATGGTGGAGTGAAAAACGTCGCTTATATATTCAAGGTGATACTTAGATAATTTATCATTATCATTTACCACAATGATGTTATTCTCTCTCAGTGCTGGAAGTATCTCATCCTCAAATATCAGGTGGAAGATTGATTGCTGATTGGTAACGATCTCATTGATCTGGCGAATGATACTTGCAGGATCTATCTCTTTGAAATGCTGTTTTGGAAATTTCTTTTCGTGACGCAGCATATGTTTGTAGTAGCTTACCCTTACCTGGTAAAACTCTTCCGTATTGTTGGAATAGATCGCCAGGAACTTAAGTCGTTCATAGAGAGGCAATGTTTTATCCATGGCCTCCTGAAGTACCCTGAAATTAAACGAGAGCCAGCTAATATCCCGATTGACGTATTCGTATTTGCGCATATGATACAGATCCTGATCTTATACAAATGTAAGTATAGTTTAATTAATGCATAACATCATTTACTGATAGTCTGTCCTATAATAGGTGCCACTCCCATTGAAATTGTGATCATTTTTGCTATTTTTAATGGAAAATCACCTTATTATGGAAATCTTATCCGATCCTGCAGTAATCTGGTTCCTGATTGGACTGGGTTTACTGCTTCTGGAACTGGTGCTTCCCGGTTTGGTCATCCTTTTCTTTGGAGCTGGCGCATGGGTAACCGCCCTGGTTTGTGCCATCACCGATATAAATCTGAATATTCAAATACTCATATTTTTATTAGCATCGCTACTGGGATTGGTTCTGTTGCGCAAATACCTGAAGAATAGATTTTTTAGTAAGAAAGATGAGGAGGCTCAGGATCAGCTTGAAGAGTTCATAGGGAAGAAAGCAAGAGCTGTTGATGCCTTTAGCAAGGGAGAAGGCAAGGTAGAGTTCAAGGGTACGCGCTGGTTGGCCCGAAGCAGTGAACCTGTTTCCGAAGGGCAGTGGGTAACCATTATAAGTAAGGATGGACTCACGCTCAATGTGAAACCCAGCCCCTAACCCATTAACCCATTAACCCATTTTGTAACATGGCAACGCCATATGTAACCCTAACCCATTAACCCAAATCTGTAACACGGCGAAGCCG
>JAOZUK010000569.1 GCA_029938715.1 Bacteroidales bacterium
TCCTGTTCGAGAAAGCAAAGTACACAATGGAAACCAAAGCTGATCTGCAAGAGGCAATCACCTTATTTGAGTCGCTCATTACAAGCTATCCGGACGAAAAAGAATACGCTGCAAGGGCACAGTATAACATCGGTGTGTGCTATGAGAAACTGGGCTTGAAAGAGGCTCAAAAAGCTTACAGGAAGGTGCTTGATAACTATCCTGAACAGAGTGAAGCAGTTAAACTGGCCAATGAGAAACTATCCCTTCTCTCAAGGACCGACCCTGTCATTAAAAAAGAAGATAAGACATTTAATCTCCGACAAGTCAGGGCAGATAATGAATTATATGGCCAGGGAGCACCTTCGCCTGACGGCAGATATATCTCATATGTGCACTATGATACCGGCGACCTCGGGATCCTCGAAATTGCCACCGGAAAGAAACGCCGTCTTACAAATAAGGGTACATATGCTGAATCGGATGAGTTTGCCGAACATTCCAGATGGTCAGCCGACGGTAAGCAGATTGTTTATGACTGGTTCAATAAGGAAGGCTTTATCGAATTGCGCATTATCGGGCTTGACGGCTCGGAGCCCCGGATTCTCTTTAAAAATGAAGAAGTGGACTGGGCACGAACTTACGGTTGGTCCCCCGATGGTAAGCAAATTCTGGCATGTTTCTCCAGAAAAGACGGAGCACAACAGATTGTGCTGGTTTCCGCTGAAGAGGGTTCTGTACGTGTTCTCAAAATACTGGAAAAAGGCTGGCCAAAGAATATGAACTTTTCACCGGATGGGCACTACATTGTGTATGACTTTCCACAAAAAGAAAACTCTTCAGCACGTGATATCTTCCTGTTGTCAGCCGATGGGAGTCGTGAAATTACCTTGGTTGAACACCCCGCTCATGACTTTTTACTCGGCTGGGCACCGGATGGGGAAAATATTCTTTTTGCCAGTGACCGAACAGGAACCCTAAGTGCATGGCTCATTTCGGTCGCTGATGGCTTACCTCAGGGAGCGCCCGAACTGGTTAAACCCGATATTGGCCTATTTGGCACAATGGGATTCACCAGGGATGGTTCTTTTTACTACCATATCGGGGGGGGATTTATACGCGATGTTTATTTTGCTAAACTCGATCCGGAGACAGGCGAAACCCTGGTTCCGCCCAAGAGGGCAATTGAAAGTTTCGAGGGACACAACCTGAATCCCGATTACTCGCCCGACGGAAAATCCCTGGTTTACGTTCGGCGCATGCGGCCCGATGTTCTCTGTATTCATACTCTTGAAACCGGTGAGGAGCGAGAATTCCATCCCAAACTCAAACAAATAGAATTACCCCGCTGGTCCCCGGATGGTAGCTCTATTCTTGTAACGGGTCGTGATTTAAACAATAGTTGGGGAATGTACCAGATTGATGCACTGACTGGCGATGTTACCACCATCGTGCAGAATGGTGGCGGCGGAGACTGGTCACCCGATGGGAAGGATATTTTCTATGCGCGTCCGAATCCTGATAATTCCTCTCAAATTATGGTTCGGGATAAAGAAAGTGGTACAGAAAAGGAACTCTATCTCGTATCCGATAAAGGTCATTTAAACTTATTCTGTTCACCGGATCGCAACTGGCTGGTTTTTATAATTTATGAGGGAGGAGTACTGAGAGTCATACCGGCTAGCGGAGGAGAACCTCGGGAACTTTACAGATTGGATAAAGGTGAGCGATTTGGAAGTTCAATCGCATGGACCCCTGATGGAAAGTATATTTACTTTGTAATAAGTCCACAGGGAAATTCAGTACGACAACCCAAACAAAACAAATGTAGCTTATGGCGGATACCTGTAGAGGGCGGAGAACCTGAGAAACTTGAATTAGAAATGAATAATATTGGACATCTTTCTGTCCATCCCGATGGACAACATATTGCCTTCTACACCATGACCGCCAGGATTGCAGCAGTCTGGGTGATGGAAAACTTTTTGCCACT
>JAOZUK010000570.1 GCA_029938715.1 Bacteroidales bacterium
TTTCCAATGGTCGGATATGCAGAGCAGGTGAGAAATGGTATTGCAAATGTGCTTGAGAAGAAAGTAAATTCAGGAGAATATGATCTGGAAACTGCAAAATTCGTTGCTGAAAGGATTATGCATAAAAATGCAGAGGAGTTTTTTGGGTTTAATTAGCCCTCACTGCAGGTAATTAGGCAGGCTAGACTGATAAATAATAAATACTCAAATAATAAGAAATGATGGTAAGAAAAGTAATAACGGCATGTGTCCTGGTACTATTTGCTGTTTCAGTAAATGGACAGGAGAAAAATAGTGTAGAAATACCGACAATAGATGGTGAATGGTGGCAGGTAGCAGGTGATCCCGATCTGGGTGAATATACTTCACCCGGTCAGCAGCCGGTTGATTTCGGAGTGTGGCAGGCAGCGGATGGAAGCTGGCAACTCTGGTCCTGCATTCGTCATACTGAATGTGGGGGAATGACGCGTCTTTTCCACCGATGGGAGGGAGAATCTCTGTTTGATACTGATTGGAAACCCATGGGAATTGCCATGGAAGCAGATACTACTCTTGGGGAGACCAAAGGCGGTTTGCAGGCGCCACATGTGATCAAAGTTGACGATACCTACTACATGTTCTACGGCGATTGGGTGAATATCTGTCTGGCAACCAGTAAGGACGGCAAAAACTTTACCCGGGTGATAAAGGATGATGGAACACCGGCTCTTTTTACTGGCCCCTTGTACAATACGCGTGATGCGATGACCCTGGAATATAACGGATTGTATTACTGCTACTATATGGGCAGCCAAAAAGATGAAAAACCAAATTCTGCTATCTACTTCCGAACATCTGCAGATTTAAAAAAATGGAGTGAGCCAATGATGGTCTCAGCAGGCGGTAGTCCCGAGGATAAGGATCGCTGGTTTGGTGGAGATGCTGAGTGTCCCTTTATCGTGAACAGGGATGGACAATTCTACCTCTTTCGCAACCAGATGTATGGAGAGGCAAACCTGAACACCCAGTATTGCTCACCGAATCTGATGGATTTTGGTGTGAATGATGACAAATACATGATTGGAGAGATGGCTGTTGCAGCTCCGGAGATTATATTTTATGAAGGTGAATATTACATGGCTGCACTGCTACCGAGCCTGAAGGGTATCCGGATTGCGAAACTGAAATGGCTTGAGAAATGAAACATCGGGCAACATATCTTTCAGGCATAGTTCTGCTATTTGCTCTACTGATACTAACAGCATGCAATACGAAACAGTCTGATGATCAGATATTGCTTAAGCTCAAGCCGGTTATTTCCGGAGAGTGGTGGATGATAGGGCCTAAACCTGATCTGGAAGATCAGTTGCCACTGCTGAATGTTGACTATAAGGGACCATTGGTCGAAGTCAGCAACCAGCCCAATGACCATCACATTTTTCAGGGACCAGATGGCAAGTGGCATTTATGGGCATGTGTACGTAATACGAAAGTTGGACGCCTGTTGATGCACTGGGAGGCAGATCAGTTGTCCGACTCACCATGGTTGCCCCGGGATGATTTTATACGGGCCAACCGGGATGCCGGGGAGAGTATCGTGGATTGGCGTGGACAGGAGTTTCTTCAATCCCCTTTTATTGTAAAAGAGGATAAAACTTATTATATGTTTTACGGAGCTTATGATACAGGTGTGGATTCAAACGGGGATTCAACCTCGAATTATGGAGCACAGGAAAAACAGATAAGTCTGATGACTTCAACGGATGGTTATAACTGGGAACGACATAAGAATGCAGATGGGTTTAGTCGTGTTATGGTAGGTCCCGGAGCCACTCGCGATGAATACCTGGTAAAGTTCGGGGACCTCTGGTACATTTATTATACAGGTCACTTGAATCGTGATACAAAGCAAGAATGTATATTGGTTCGAACTTCAAAAGACCTTATTAAGTGGTCAGACTGGAAAGTGGCACATTATGTTGACAG
>JAOZUK010000206.1 GCA_029938715.1 Bacteroidales bacterium
AATGAGATTGAAATACGGGTTGCAAATACACTTGCACCCCATTATTCCATTCCTAGGACGGCAATGAATTTAGGTCCTGTTAAATCTGGATTGGTTGGACCAGTTCAACTAAAAATAGCTGATAAATAAAAATCCATAGAAATGAAAAACAATAGAAGAGATTTTCTAAAAATAGCAGATTCGAACGAATTAAGAAGAACCTGGAGAATACGGATCAAAATCCGGAATATTACCATGGCTCCGAAGAGGAGTGGAAAAAGCTCTGTGAACGAAAGGATCTGGATCTGGTACTTATCACCACCCCTACCTATATGCATGCAAAAATGGCGGTTTGTGCCATGGAGCAGGGGAAGCATGTGATCACTGAAGTTCCGGCTGCAGTGACTATCCAGGAGTGCTGGGACATCGTTGAAACTTCGGAGAAAACAGAGAAGCATTGTATGATGATGGAGAATTACTCCTTTATGCCTTTCCACATCACCACACTGAATATGGCCAAACAAGGATTCTTTGGCGAAATTGTGCATGGAGATGGTGCTTACAACACCAGTAAGATGGGGAATAACTTTGGCAAGAGTGTCTACTGGAACATGTGGTGGCTAAGGATGTATATGATGCAGCAGCGTTTAGTTCGGTAGTTGAATTATCGGAATGGTCGGTGCGTAATAATTCAAATTCAATCAAGATACCCGATTTTACGGCTGGAGCCTGGCAGGAGAACAAACCAAATATGGATATCAACCTCGAAAATGGAAGTGGTGATACCAGGGTATTGGCATAGTTACTAAAGTATTTCAGGCAGAAATTGATGAGAGAAAATATAACCATACCCGCTGATATTGTTTTAGCACCCGAATGGTGGTTTAAGCACACCGGCATTACCTTCGACCGTGATTTCTTTTTCCATCCTTTAAAAAGAGTGGAAAGTGAGCAGAGAATGGAAAAGGAACTGTACGAACGTTGGGGGAAATATGGACTTGGAGCCCACAAGGACAATGCAAGACCCGAAATCGGGGCTGTGCACCTGGCTGCTGGTTTTATGTTGTCGGAGATGCTGGGATGCGAAGTAAAATATACGGAGAATCATCCTCCGGCTGTAATTGCTGCAAATAAGGAGCATGTGAAAATTGACGTGGAGGCTGCCTTTAACTCGAAGGTATACAAAGACTTTTTGAATCTTACAGAGAGCCTGAGGTCTAAATATGGGTATCTCACTGGCGATGTGAACTGGGGAGGCGTACTGAATATAGCCATGGATCTACGCGGAGACCAGATTATGATGGATATGCTGTTGACTCCTGATGAGGTGAAAGACTATTTTAACTGCATTGCGAGTGTGATTGAAAAATTCACAGGTTTTGTAGCAGCTCAAACCGGAACAACATCCATCTCGGTAACAAGAAGTGTAAGACATCTGCCGAAACCGGTCTTCCTTCATTCCGAATGCTCTCACACCATGATTTCCAGCGAAGATTACGAGCAGTTCCTTATGTCCATCGATGCCACATGGAGCAAAACAAAGGAGTTTTTCGGGATCCATTACTGCGGTGTGGACCCCCACAGATATGCAGAATCATTTGCCAGACTTCCCAAACTGGATTTCCTCGACCTTGGCTGGGGAGGTAACGTTGTCCACTTGCGAAAGCTTCTGCCCACCACCTTTTTCAACCTGCGATTAAGTCCCGTGGAACTCATTAATATGTCCCCGAAGGAAATTCATAAAACCATAAGAAAACTGGTTGCCGACTCAGATAATCCCTTACTTACTGGGGTGTGTTGCATCAATATAGATGATAAAGTAGCAGATGATAAAATCGATGCAATTTTTGAAGCTGTCAACAGTCTGAATAGTTTATTGTAATTTAGACTCCTGAATCTAATTGCAATTCAAATTGTTGTGATCGGGAAGTATCTCATTCTATCTGCTATTTATTTGTTACTACCCACCTTTGCATCTGCAGCAGATGAGGGAAGTAAAATTGGCCAGATACCATTCAATCCTACTTTTGAGAATATCGCCATAGAGCAGGGGCTCTCCAATCACAATATTTCATCAATTTGCCAGGATAGCCTGGGATATATTTGGATTGGCACTGCTCGTGGTCTTAACCGTTTTGATGGCTCCACATTCAAGCACTTTTTTTTCTCACCGAATGGAGAGACACCAGGTATTCCCTACGATTTTATTGAATCGACGTTTCATTGTAACAACCACATATTTGTAAATACCCGGCTCGGTGCAGCTGCGTATAATCTTAAAAAAGGAGAGTGGCATTCCCTATCAAAAGGTATGCCAGTATCTGATATGATGGCCATTGGGAACAGGGCTTTTTTCATAAAGGAGAACTCCATATTTGAGTATAATTTCTTCGAGAAAAGGCTAAAAAAGGCCGATTTCGCCAATCAGATCAATGCCTCCATCTTCATTCGCAGTGATGACCGCTTTTTATGGGCCATTTCAGAAGATTACCAGAACTTATTCAGGTATGATTTTAACTCCATAGAATTTACAAAGAGCAACCTCAGGGACATCGTCCCCATTCAGGCCGCCTTTCATAAAATTATTGACAACAAGCTGTTTCTATCTTCCGAGTCTGGATTAAGAATTATGGCGGTATCACCTGACGGAGAGGTATATTGCGATAATAACAGACTATTGAGTGAGTTTAAGGAGTCCTCTTTACTCTCCTTTTTCCTCTCCATAGAGAGATGGGATGAAAACAGCGTTCTAATATGCTCATTGGAGAAAGGGCTGCATGTCTATGATTTAAACAATGGAACATTAGAAAAGACAGGAAAAGAGGAGGCGGGCCTGAGTTCTGATTTGTTGAAAACATTGTTTAAAGACAGAGATGGTAACTTATGGGCAGGGACATTTGACAAAGGCATTGAGGTATTTTACAAAAAGCCCAATGCATTCAATTTTGATAAGCGACTGAACAGATTGACCCATGACGAATTTATTAATACCATTGCCTGGAACGACTATACCAACGATTTGGTTTTAGGGACACGAACGCAGGGTGTCCTTGGAGGAAAGGAAAATATCAATGCGTTTTTGAATGAGAAACTAAGGTCAATGAGTATTGACAATGTCATGAACCTTTATTTAGATTCCGATGAAAAAATGTGGATCGCAGGATATGATAAACTTGTCATTTTTGATCAGAAAAAACAGGAAATCATTACCCCTGAGGAGTATCTGAATCTAAAACATATTCAACATATTTCGGAAAAGGATGGCCTGGTATACCTGGTGACAAATATGGGAATTTTTATATACTCTATTGATGGACAACTCATTAATCACGCATTGAAAAATATAGTAGGAGGAAATCAAATATTGCATTCCAATCATGTTTCCATACTCTGTTCAGAGTATACTGGTTTATATACTCACGACTGGGATTCGGGGAACACCGAGCACTTAAATTTACAACATGACGGAAAGCGTTTCTTCTGGCAGGGAGCCGTTTGTATGAAGCAAGAATCTGATTCAATTCTGTGGGTTGGTACACTCTCATGGGGATTAATCAGGGTGAATTTAAACACGCTTGAGTGTATAAATTATACGGTTCAGGATGGTTTGCCAGGCAATGATGTGACAGCCATAGAACTTGATGAAATGGGAAGAATGTGGCTCAGCACTTCAGATGGTATCTCCTGTATGTATGCACCAGGACAATTTAATAACTTTTCCTCCCATGAAGGGATCGGCAACTACCAGTTTCACCGCCGTTCTTCATTTTCAGACTCCAATGGCATTATCTATTTTGGGGGAAATAACGGCCTCTCATACTTCGATCCCCTGAAGGTAAAACTGAATGAGAAGTTTATTAAAAACACCTTTTTTCAAGAGTTAATCGTAAATGATTCCGGGGTAGAGGTTGGAGATAAATCCGGAATTTTGAGTAAAACACTACCCTATTCGGATGAACTTGTATTTACGCATCGGGTGACAAATTTTTCCATCGACTATTCAGCCATAGATTTTTATGCCCATGACCAGATTTATTATGCCCATATGCTGGAAGGTTGGGACACACGATGGCAACTCCCAGACAAATCTCAAAACGTTAACTATTCCAACCTGCCCCCAAGCAATTATACCCTTTTGGTAAAAGCCAGAAGAAGCTCAGGTGAGTGGTCCGACCCCTCATCTCTAAAAATTACAATAAAGCCTGCACCCTGGAAAACATGGTGGGCATATACAGTTTATTTCCTGGCATTTATATCCATCGTATTTCTGATATTCGCATTGCGCTTTCGTAATCAGGTTATTAAGTCGAATTTAGAAGTGGGACTTCGGGAACGTGCCCGTGAACGCGAGATCAATGAAATGAAGCTTCGATTTTTTACCAATATTTCTCATGAGTTCAGAACTCCTCTCTCTGTGATCAACGGGGTCACATCACTTATATCTAAAAATGTTGAATTCGAAGGATACGCCAAAGAGCTTTTTAACAGTTTGAACCTGAATGTGGATCGACTGATCAGGTTAATTAACCAGCTCCTCACCTTCCGTGAACTTGAAAGTGATACACTAAGTCTCTCCATCCGTCAGGAGAGAATCGATAAAATCATTGAACAGACCTGCAAGGCACTTTCCAACTATGCGCACGTTAAAAAGATTACACTGGTCAATGGGTATTCAGCTTCGGTCGGTGAACTACTTTGTGATGCCGACAAGGTAGAAAAGATACTATCTAATCTTATTTCCAATGCTATAAAATACACCCCCGAAGGAGGACGGATCAATGTGAAGGGAAAAATTCGATCCAAGGAAGAAGCCCTGGGGCTTTATAATAAACTCAGGAAGAGACCTTTCCCATTGTCAGAATCAGGATACCTTGAGATCACCATCAGGGATAATGGTAGGGGAATTAAGAAAAAGGATTTGGAAACAGTTTTTAAACGTTATTCCAAAACCGGTAAAACCACCAAGGAAGCTGATTACTCTAATTCAGGTATCGGGTTGAATTTCGTGAAGCGTCTGGTGATCGTACATAAAGGCGATATCAGGGTGGAGAGTACCTATAAACAGGGTTCTGATTTCAGTATTATCCTGCCCCTCGACAAAGATCTCTATACTGAAGAGCAGATGTTGATACGTTCTGTGAAAGATTCAGAACAACCATTGATTGAGTCAGAAATTCCCATTCAGGCAGGGAAACAAGGCATCGAAAAATTAGAACAAATACCCAAATATAAGATTGCCATTATTGAAGATGATATAGAGTTGTGTAAATTACTGGTAGAGACACTTTCACACCTCTATTCCGTTTGTTATGCACATGATGGAAAATCAGGACTTGAAGTAATCACGAAGGAAAAACCAGATCTGGTGATCAGCGACGTCATGATGCCTGGCATGAATGGTATTGAGCTCTGTGATGAGATAAAACAGGATGAAGTATTGAGTCATGTGATCGTCATTCTGCTCTCGGCAAAAAGTGAAATATCGGACCAGATAGAGGGGCTAAGCAGAGGAGCTGATCTTTATATACCAAAACCTTTCAACCTGGACTACCTGTTGACTGTAATCGACAGTCAGATTCGCATCAGGGATAAAATTCATAACACCTATCTGAAGGGAATGACCCCTGAACTAACTGAAACCGAAGCGAACCAAGAGGTTATACAGTTTCTTTCAAGATTCAACTCCCTGCTTGAAAAAGAGGTTTCCAATGTAGATCTCTCTGTAGATATGTTATCCGAAAAGATGAATATGGGGCGCTCCAGCTTCTACAAGAAGTTTACCGCAATTACCAATACCTCTCCCAATGTATATATAGCAAAGTACAGGCTCAATAAATCTGTGGAATTGCTCCATGAGTTCCGCTATACCGTTTCTGAAGTCAGTGACCTGACAGGTTTCCGGAATGCTTCTTATTTCTCTACCATGTTCAAAAAGGAAAAAGGGCTCACTCCCAGAGAGTACATAAAGAAGATAAAAGATAACCAGGGAAAAACCATTCCATAATATCAATTAGCACAAATCAACACTCATTTTGTTCATTGGTTTTTATGCACTAATGGCGTATTTTTCCTGTCTGAATATGGATAATAGAGACCTCATGAGAATTATAACCACAACACTTGTTTTCTGTATACTGATCCCTGCTGTAATTGTCCGGGCAGATCAACCTGTCTCTCCCGCCCTCGAGGTTTTTAAAGGCTATGATATATACGCAACCACCATTGTACGAGAAGATACCATCTGGAAACAGTGGTTTGCCGGCTGGATGACCGAATCCGATCTGCCGTGGGACCGTATGTTCTATTCATTTTCGGAAGATAGCGGCTACACATGGAGCACGCCTGTATTGGCATTTACCATCGAAAACGTGCAGGTCAATGACCCCTCCGTGGTCAGGTTATGGGATGCTACGAATTCCAGGTACTACTACCAGATGTATTATACCTATTACCCCAGTGGTTTGGGCGACCCTACCAACTACATCGCAATGTCAACAAGTTTGGATGGCCTCTCATGGACCCATAACGGAGTGCTGATAGGAGCCGACAATGGCATCGATATGGATGGCGCATGGGCCCCTTCTGCATTTTGCGTAGATTCAGTAGCCAGTGAAATATACCTCTACTTTCATAACAATCATCCTGACGGCAAAATTTTCCGCACCACGTTGACCAACAGTGGATTAAATTTTGAAAAAAGCAGCACCATTGCGGTTACCCCCTCGGGCGGACTCAGGGCCAATCCGGATGTATCCAGGTCTCCTGATGGAACCTGGTGGATGTATTACAATGGTTCCTCGGCCACCTCCGGTGGAGATGGGAATTTCAATACGCGCAAGATGTATTCCGCAGATGGGGTAAACTGGATGGAGAGTGGTCATAATCCCATACAGCAGTACGAAGATATGACTACCACAACCCCTCATGTAGTTTGGACCGGCCCGGAAACCTACCAGTTATGGTACGGCTTTGGCACTCCTTCATTTCTGGATTTTGATGTCTACATGCAGTTATTTCAATCTGAAACGGAACCGG
>JAOZUK010000571.1 GCA_029938715.1 Bacteroidales bacterium
GGTAACCGGCACCTGCAAACTTATCGATGATAAACAAAACATACCGGATATCCACTGCAATGTTTCGACAGAGTGAGGGATCGTAGTATATATCGCTCATGGTTCCCTCCCAGTTTCTGTCAAAATTAAGACCGATCAACCGGCCGTGGGCATCCAGTACGGGGCTGCCCGAATTACCTCCCGAGGTGTGATTTGAAGCTATAAAACAGACAGGCATGGTGCCATCGACTCCGTATTTTGCGTAATCTTTCGCTTCGTAAAGGCTTGAAAGCTTCTCAGGTACCCTGTAATCCTCAAATCCCTCTTTGCCTTTATCCATAATTCCCGAAAGGGTAGTCTGGTACTGGTAATGGACTCCATCCCTAGGCTTGTAGCTATCGACTTTTCCGTAGGCTAGCCTCATGGTAAAATTGGCATCCGGATAGAGCAACCGGTCTTTCTCCTTCTCAAGCAGAGCCGCCATATACAATTTGTAGTTCTCTTCCAGTTCAACCTCAAGTTCTCTGTAAGCCGGAGTAATGCCTACCAGGTAGAGTGTTCGGAATTCGTTCAGATAAATCAATATGGGATCCTTTTCAACCTGCTCAACGGCAGCTTCGGGATTGTCTCCATATTTCTCAACCAGTTTAATCATCTTCTCCTTGCTGCTAAAAACCGTCTTGTTGTAAGTATCTTCTGCAAATTTCTGATAATCACCTTTATACTTACGCTGGATGTCATCATACAAAGGTGGAATAAATCGTTCCGGCATTTCAGAATGATAGGACTCTAGCATGGCGGCAAAAATATCCTGGTCAATGGGCCAGTGGTAATCTTTAAAGAACCTCTCTACCTGTGATAAAAGCATCTCTTTATCCATACCCCGCTGCATCATGCCTCCTATTCTTGGCGCTTGTCTGAACAACTCCACAGCCAAAATGGACTCTTCCATCATACTTACAGCCACTCCATAGGGATCCATCTCCTCATAGAGGCGGGCAAATTCGTCAAGTATATCCTCATACTTCATCAGACGCTCGCCATCAGCTGCAACCCATTTTTTAAAGGTCTCTTCCTCTTCAAGCTTCACCTCCACAGCATTGTTACGATTGAGCCCCAGGATAATCCCCTGCCACTTCTTCCAGGAATTGCTCACCCTGCGATACTTGGTGGCATACTTGATTCGCACCACATCCGACTCCTTCATATAGCGATTCATAATTTGGAGTCTGGTGGTCCTTAATCCGATGGTCATAGGCAGATTAGTTTCAAGCATGTACCTTACAGCTTCTGAATAGAGGTACTGCGTGGTGGAACCGGGGTATCCCATTACCATGGTAAAATCGCCCTCTTCCACTCCACCAGCAGCAATTTCCAGGTGTTTGCGTGGCCTGTACGGTTGATTGGAAGGATTATACTCGGCCGGATTGTTAAATTCATCGGCATATACCCTGAAGAGGGAAAAATCACCCGTATGCCTGGGCCACATCCAGTTATCCTGATCCGACCCAAAGTTACCTACCGAAACAGGTGGTGCCCCTACAAGCCTTACATCTCTGAAAACCTCATACACAAAGAGATAATATGCATTTCCATAGTAAAAAGGATTGATCCTTGCATTAAGCTCACCGCCTTCGGTTTCGTTACGGATAATCTCACCCATATTCAGCTCCATCTTTCGCTCTCTTTCCTGCGGATCCATTCCCTGAACAATCCCTTCAGTCACCATGCTGGTTACATCCTTCATATAGCGCAGGTAGGTTACACTCAGACTCTCATTGGGAAGCTCCTGGTCTTTGCCCATGGCCCAGAATCCATCTGTCAGGTAATCATTCTCCACCGAACTGTGCGATTGCACGGCACCCTCCCCACAGTGGTGATTGGTAAGCACCAAACCATCCCCTGAGATCATCTCCCCAGTACAGCCACGGCCAAATATCACAATGGCATCCTTAAGGCAGTCCTGATTGATGCTGTA
>JAOZUK010000207.1 GCA_029938715.1 Bacteroidales bacterium
GATAGCTCTCTAAGTTACGAATATGTAGGATATTTGGTGGGGATTATTAATGGTATTCTCCCAGAAGACTCCGATAATAGAGATATGGAAGTACCAGTGCGTTCATCTAATTTAATGAGGTGATGAAATATTTAATAACTTGATTAAAATTCATTTAATCCTTTGTAATGAGTAAGATAAGGAATATATTTACAAGTATATAGTTTATATTATCATGATATTATAAAGTTTAATCTTATGTATACGCGATATCTAACGCTCAAAGATGCAAAAGATGATACTGTTTTTCTGTGGGGTGCAAGACAAACTGGGAAAAGCACTCTTTTGAAGAACTTATTCCCAGGCAGCCGTTATTACGATTTGCTAAAAGGAGAACAATTTGAACGCTTAAACAGGAGACCTGATATCTTACGTGAAGAGTTATTGATTTGCGAAGATAATGAGTTAATTATCATTGATGAGGTCCAGAAGATACCCCAGTTGCTGGATGAGGTTCACTGGTTGATTACAAACAAAAATCTCAGATTTATATTGTGTGGGTCCAGTGCCCGTAAGCTAAAAAGGTCGGGAGCTAATTTGCTGGGAGGTAGAGCTGTAAGGAACGTTCTCTACCCCCTGGTTAGCACTGAGATTCCAGACTTCGACATGGACAAAGCATTAATTAACGGTATGCTGCCGAGGCATTACCAGGTTAAAAATGCAGCAAAACGATTGCAGGCATATATTGGAGATTATTTACAGGAGGAGATTAGGGCGGAAGCGCTGACCAGAAACCTGTCGACCTTTGGGCGGTTTTTGGAAATTGCGGCAATCTCCTGCGGTGAAATGCTAAACTATAACAATATAGCATCTGAATGCGGTGTCAGTGCCCCAACCATAAAGGAGTACTTCTCAATACTCGAAGATACCATGATCGGGTATATGATCCCATCATATAAGAAGGTGATCAAAAGGAGGGTTATTCAAGCACCCAGGTTCTATTATTTCGACCTGGGGATCACAAATTATTTATTGCGAAGAAAAAGTATTGAACAGGGGTCGCCTGATTATGGCAAAGCCTTTGAGCACTTTATCATTCAGGAATTATATGCCTATTCCAACTATAGCTTTGACCAGCCGGAGCTAAGTTATTGGCGAACTGCATCAGGCTACGAAGTGGATGCCATCCTGGGCGATGCTCAGGTAGCCATCGAAATTAAATCGTCCCGGGAAATCCACAGGCACCACTTGAAAGGATTGAAGGCATTTGAAGAAGAACATCCAAATGCCAGGAGAATTGTCGTTTCCAATGATCAGAACAAGCGGATAATGAGTGATATAGAAATCTTCCCTGTGCTGGAATTTTTAAGCGAACTATGGAATGGGGCCATTATCTAATTCAATCTATAAAAGCAACCGGGCCTATTTCATTAAACATAAAAAATCATGAAAAAACTAATCACGATCCTTTTGGCTGTTTTAATCTGTCAATCATCATTTGCCCAGAAGAAAATCTGGGATGAAACTGAAGAGGAAAAAGCGAACCGTCTGGAGTGGTGGCAACACGATCGCTTTGGTATGTTTATCCACTGGGGAACATATGCATTAGCCGGCCGGCATGAATGGGTGAAAAAACGTGAAAGGATACCAGATAATGAATACCAGAAATATTTTGACAATTTCAATCCCGATCTCTTCAATCCGTCTGAATGGGCAAGGATGGCAAAGATGGCAGGGATGAAATATGCGGTGATCACATCAAAACATCATGAAGGATTTACACTGTTTGATTCAAAGTTTACCGATTATAAAGCTACAAATACTCCATACGGAAAGGATGCATTGAAAGAGTGGGTCGATGCCTTCAGGGCCGAGGGATTGAAAATCGGATTTTACTATTCACTAATTGATTGGCATCATCCTGAATACACCATCGACAGGGTTCATCCGCAAAGTGCCACAAGCCAGGATGAATATGATGAGCTTAACAAAGACCGTGACATGGGAGTGTACCGGGATTATCTGAAAAAACAGGTTCATGAGATCCTGACCAACTATGGAAAAATAGATATCCTTTGGCTCGACTACTCCTTTCCCGGCAAGTTTGGTAAAGGCCGCGATGACTGGGGGGCCGTAGAGCTTATGAAAATGGTAAGGGAGCTACAACCCGAAATCATTGTCAATGATCGCGCCGATCTGAAGGAGTATGCGGGCGGCTGGGATTTCACTACCCCCGAGCAGTTCAAAGTATCGGAATGGCCAACCTATGAAGGGCAGAAAATTCCATGGGAAACCTGCCAGACCTTTTCCGGTTCATGGGGCTATTACCGTGACGAACATACCTGGAAGGATACCAAACAGTTGCTCGTATTGCTTATTGAATCTGTGAGCAAAGGCGGGAACCTATTGCTTAACGTAGGTCCCACAGGACGTGGAACCATTGATTACAGGGCTAAAAATTCGCTGAGTTCCATGGGCGAGTGGATGAAATATAACAGCCGTTCTATCTATGGCTGTACCGAGGCTCCGGATTCATTTCAACCACCCGATCACAGTCTGCTCACCTATAATCCAACATTAAACCGGATATACATTCACTTGCTTGACTACCCACTGCAGAATTTCACTTTAAAAGGATATAAGGGAAAAATCAAATATGCTCAGTTTCTTCACGATGCTTCGGAAATCAGGATCTCTGCACCCAGGGGGCACTGGGGCAGAGATGAACTTTCAGAAAATGACCTCAACCTGAGCCTTCCGGTCAATAAACCTCCAGTTGAAATTCCTGTAATAGAATTGATTTTGGAGGATTTTTAGCAGACTAAGACCAATATGGAAATATTAATTAATTTTGCGCGAATAACAAAACTCATGATACGAATGAAAACCCCAAACCTGGTGGTGTTAACCCTTATTGTGGTAACGACTTTTCAATCATGCAAAACATCCACACATATGGAAGCCCCTGTTGCTGCGAAGAAACCTAAAGAACTAACCATTCACGGCGATACCCGGATCGATAACTATTACTGGCTCAGAGAGCGGGAAAATCCTGAAGTCATTGCCTATCTGGAGGCGGAAAATAGCTACAGGGAGTTGGTCATGAAGGACACTAAAGGTTTTCAGAACGAGCTGTTTGATGAAATAGTGGGAAGAATCAAGCAGACTGATGAAAGTGTTCCTTACCGAAAGAACGGGTACTATTACTATACCAGGTATGTGGAAGGAATGGAATACCCGGTTTATTGCAGGAAGAAGGGTTCTCTGGAAGCAGAGGAAGAGATCCTGGCCAATGTCAATGAGATGGCGCAGGGGCATGCCTATTACCAGGTGGGAGGAATGAGTGTGAGTCCGGATAACCGCTACCTGGCCATTGGAATCGATACGGTAAGCCGTAGGAAATACACCATCTATATTAAGGACCTGGAAACGGGGAAAATGCTGGATGATCAGATTCCAGTTACCACCGGCGGTGCCTCCTGGGCTAACGACAGTAAAACCCTTTTTTATACTCAGAAGGACGATGAAACCCTCCGAAGCAAAGCCATTTTCAGACATGCCATGGGGAGCTCTACTGTGAAGGATGTGATGGTATTCGAGGAGAAGGACGAAACCTTCAGCACCTTTGTGTTTAAATCCAAATCCAACAGGTACATGATCATTGGCAGTTCCAGTACCCTGACCAATGAATACCGCTACCTATCCGCCGACGATCCTCTTGGAGATTTTAAAGTGGTTCAGCCACGGGTGCGTGGGCTTGAATACAATGTTTCACATTATGAAGATCACTTTTATATCATTACCAACCTGGAGGCCACCAATTTCAGGCTAATGAAAACACCGGTGACTCACACATCCAAAGAGCACTGGCAGGAGGTTCTTGCCCATCGCGAGGATGTGTTTTTGGAGGGCATTGAGATTTTTGAAGATTTCCTTGTGGTGGAAGAGCGAAAGGAAGGACTTACTCAGCTGAGGGTAATTCCCTGGGATAGTGGATCAGAGCATTACATTGGAATGGGGGAGGAAGTCTATACAGCATGGATCTCCATCAATCCTGATTTTGACAGCAAGTTATTAAGATTTGGCTACTCGTCCCTCACCACACCAAATTCGACTTTTGATTATGATCTGCAAACAAGAGAAAGGAGGCTCTTAAAGCAGGAGGAAGTTCTGGGAGGTAGTTTTGATCCGGCCAATTATGAAGCAAAACGACTCTATGCTATGGCCGATGACGGGAAGAAAATCCCCATCAGTCTGGTCTACCGTAAAGGGATTGTGCTTAATGGAGAGAACCCAACCCTGCTCTACGCATACGGTTCCTATGGATTCACCATTGACCCAGGATTCCGGTCTCACCGGTTATCCCTGCTTGACCGTGGCTTTGTCTATGCCATTGCCCATATCAGAGGGAGTCAGGTGTATGGGCGTCCCTGGTATGAGGATGGTAAGTTGCTGAAGAAGATGAACACCTTTACCGACTACAATGATTGTGCAGAGCACCTGATCAATGAGAACTACACCTCTCCTGATCACCTCTTCGCCATGGGTGGTAGTGCTGGTGGTTTGTTGATGGGTGCAGTGGTCAACCTTCAGCCTGAATTATATAAAGGAGTGATAGCAGCTGTTCCATTTGTGGATGTGGTTACCACCATGCTGGATGAGGATATTCCACTCACTACCAGCGAATATGATGAGTGGGGAAATCCTAACCATAAAACCTACTACGACTATATGCTCAGTTATTCGCCTTACGATCAGGTGGAAGCCAAGGGTTATCCAAACATGCTGGTTACAACCGGTTTGCACGACAGCCAGGTGCAGTACTGGGAGCCAGCCAAATGGGTGGCCAAATTAAGGGAGATGAAGACAGACAACAACCTGTTGCTTATGTATTGCAATATGGAAACCGGTCATGGCGGAGCCTCCGGCAGGTTCGAACAATACAGGGAGACGGCCATGGAGTATGCATTTCTGTTAAAACTAGCGGGGATTAGAGAATAGAACAGGAAAAACTTAAACCATGAAACCAATAGTCAGTACCACCACATACAGAGTTACCTATGCCGATACGGACCAGATGGGAGTGGTCTACTACGGAAACTATGGCAGGTTGCTTGAGATAGGCCGGACCGAGATGATCCGTGAAATGGGCATGCCTTACAATGATCTGGAGAAGAGTGGGATTGTGATGCCGGTCTATTCGGTGGAGTCCAGATACCGGAATGTACTTAAATATGATGAGCTGGTTACCATAGAAACCACTGTAAAAGAAGTGCCTATGGCAAGAATTACATTTTATTACCGCATATTCAACGAGAATGGAGTTCTTGCCCATGAGGCCAAGGCGGTGCTGGTTTTTCTCGATACCAAAACCAACCGGCCAGTGAGGGCACCAGAGATGCTTCTTCGAGTGTTAAAGAATCACTAGGGGGTGTGTAAGGTGAGCAAGGTGATCTCCGGCCTTATACCGACCCTTCCCGGAAATCCGGTATAACCAATTCCCCTGTTCACATAGAGGTATTGACCGTTCTCCCTGTAAAGGCCTGCCCAGTGCCTGTAGGTCCATTTAGAGGGACTCCACTTGAAATTGCCAATCTCAATACCAAATTGCATGCCATGGGTGTGCCCCGATAGGGTAAGCGCTATATCCTCTTTTTCCCGTACTTGCAAGTCCCAGTGGGACGGATCGTGTGATAAAAGTATCTTGACCAGCTCCGGATTGGTCCCACTCATTGCTTCAGGCAGATCGCCCAGTTGAGGGAACGGGGGCTTGCCCCAGTTCTCCACTCCAATGACCTCCACAGAGTGTCCATTAAGTGAAATGGTGCGATGCTCATTTAACAGGAGATCAAATCCCGAGGCCCTAAACTGAGTTTTCACCCGCACCAGGTTGGCCTCTTCTTCTGCGTCAGACTCCCAATTGTAGTAGTGTCCGTAGTCGTGATTGCCCAGTATTGCAAATTTCCCCAGAGGCGCTTTCAGTTCGTTCAAAATATGCACAAAAGGATCTATCTCCTCTGAAAAGTTATGGACCAGGTCTCCCGTAAAGAGAATGAGGTCGGGTTTAAGCTGGTTGACTTTTTTTACCACCTCCCGGATGTATTTGGGATTGTTGTAAAAGCCCGCCAGATGCATATCCGAAAGTTGAACGATTTTCAGTCCGTCGAAGGATTTGGGCAGCTCTGACAGTTCAATGGACTTTTCAAAAACCTTCACATGGGTTTTGCCCCTGATCATTCCCCATCCAAAACTGATAAAAAGGAGAATCCCTGCGATGGCACCGGGGATGAGAAACCACTTTCTGAAGGAGCCGGCATCCCGGTTAAATAATCTTCCAACTCCCCATGTCATATCACTTAACAACTGGGTGGTATTAAAGAGTAGCTTGGGTAGGTAAAGCAACAGAAAGATTCCCATAATAAGCGCCACTCCAAAAAAGCGCGCAGGATCCCGCATCTGCTGAAATTGTGTACCTGCCCTGATCAGAAGGATCAACATAAGGGCGGTGAAGCCCCAGTAGATCATAATAAACAGTCTGCTTCCGGCGAAGGAGGGAGACATTAAATTTTGGATACCTCTGAATGCATAGAGGTCCATGGCAACCATAAAGAGGGTCAGAACTGTGATAATCAGGAGTGATCTCATAGCTATTTAGAACAAATAATTGGTTAAAATGCTTTCCATTGACTGTAAGGATTGTAATTTTAAGAGCATGAGAAAACCACTAAATATACCGAAAGCGTTAATTCCAATTCTGTTGTTCATGATCTTTGGTCACTTCAGGGCCCATACTCAGAATGAAACAAACTCCACAGACCTTTTGTTGGCAACCCTGCCAGAAATAGTTGTAAGCAAAGATGGTGATGTCATCGGGACTGCTTCACAATGGGAACAGATCAGACGGGGTGAAATCCTGGAACTATTCAGGGACCATATGTTCGGACGGGTACCAGAATCAGATCTATCCATCAGTCACCATGTGAAATTCATGGATAGGAATGCCCTGGAAGGCAAAGCAGTGATGAAGG
>JAOZUK010000572.1 GCA_029938715.1 Bacteroidales bacterium
TTCTTGCCGGTTTGTTTTGTATTTATTTTGGAAGCAAGTTTAAGATAGCTTGAATCATTATCAGTAATATATTGGCTTAACCCTCTGATAGGAATAGGAGCATCAACTCTGGAACGTGCGCATGCTTTTTCGCAGGGTGCATGGCATACTTTTCCGAGAATCCCAATGAACGGCAGTGCTGTTTCCATTGTTTTAATGATATTGTTTTTATCTTTTTTTTCTATCAGATGAATATATCCCTGACAGTTTAAATGGAGAGGACAGCTTTGCCTGCAAGGTGCAACAGACAATCTAAGATTGTCCATTATGCAGCGGTCTACACAAATGCCGCAGGCAATGCATTTATCCATATCAATCTTTATATTTGTATCCCGGATTAACATAACACTCTCTTTTCCTGGGCAAATCCCTGAACTGATTTATGTGAAATTTTGACTTCATTACATTCCAGATCTTTTTGAACCAAAATATGTTTCAACCATTGAATGTCATCTTTTTCAGGAAAATCACTGCGAAAATGGGAAGATCCCCATCGGCTTTCCTTTCGTTCCAAAGCGGCATGAGCTGAAAGGTCTGCGCAGTTAATGATATTTTCCACTTCATATGCCTTGGAAAGATCATGATTGCTAGAAAGAAAAATCTGCTGCTGCAACTCTTTTTTGAAAACTTTTGACCAGTGAAGCCACTGGTTCAGTTTATATTCATTTTTAGGTGAAATTACATAATCACCAATAAATTTTCTAATTTTATATTCTATCTCAGTGATTCTGAGTTCCTTGTCAGCCGTATCAAGCAAACGGTTTCTTTTCTTTTCAGCGCGTAAAATTTGATCTGAATCCACTGCGACATTTTTCTCTTCACTAATAAATTTTATTGCCTGTTCAGCTGCGATTTCTCCAAACACAAAAGCGCCACTTAAATGTTGCTTAGGGACACTTGCAACATCTCCGGCTGCAAATAATCCAGGAACCGTGGTTTTGGCAAACTCATCCACATAGATACCTGCCATACCGTGTCCTCCGCAAAGCTGACATTCAGTGGGCCATAGTTCAATGTCGTGTTTTTTAAAATCAATTCCTCTCCCTTTAAAAAACCGTTGCTGTGCAGGACGTTCTGTTGTAAAAAGAATATTTTCAATTTCTTCAATAGTTTCATTTGCCAAATGGGAAAGTTTGATTCTTAATGGCCCGTGCCCCAGATTAAAAGAATCATCCATTTTCCCAAGAGAGTGGCAGTACCCTTCCATAAGAATCCGGTCAAAGATATCAAGTACCCTTCCGCCCCTGGTAATGGTCACAGCCAGCAGTGGCATATTGGCGTCTTTTATTAAAAGTGAGCGATCGGTGAACTCCATTCCGGTAAGTTGTGCGCCCGCATTGTATGCCATGACATATCCATCCCCGGAATTCCCTGGATAGTCAAAGGTGCCGTACAGATATCCGCTATTGGGCAAAGAAAAACGTGCCTGTCCACCGGCTGTAATAATAACGGCTTTGGCCTTACAGGCTACCAATTCACCTGTGCGAACATTCAATCCAATTGCCCCGGCTATGCGCCCGTCATCCATAAGAAATTCTAAACCCATCACACGGTTGATAATAGAAGCACCCCCGTCGATAGTTTTTTGATAAAGCATGGTTTTTAAATCTGGTTCATCCATGGCCGCCTGAAACTTACCCTTCACATGGTACTGTAAGGTCCGGTAATTACCCTCTTGATCATGGATGAAATGAACTCCCCACCCTTCCAGTTTTTTCAAAAGCTCAAAAGAACGCTCTGCCATCACATAACTGGGTTTTTCATCGACAACACCCTGACAACTGTGCTGGATGGACTCAACATATAATTCTGCTGTGGTCAGGTTTGGAATGGTTACAATATTCAATGCGTCCATTCCCCTTGCAATGGAGCCACTGTACTTAGCATCACCTTTTTCAAAAATAGTAATCTTCA
>JAOZUK010000208.1 GCA_029938715.1 Bacteroidales bacterium
GGTACTTATGAGCCGAAAGATTTTTCCGCTCTCTGTAAAGCGGGCAAAACTCCGGGGGGCTATTGATACAGCATAATTTGAAATGGCTTCAAGATTTAGAATGACAAAAAAACTATAGAATGAAAAATAGACCGATTAATTATCTTGCCTTCCTATTTCTATTTATCTCCGGAGTACTTTTTGCCGGGTCCGATTTGGAGATCGTGAAACAGAGAGTGGTTGAAGAGATTCTCATGAATGAAGTGGATGATTCTGTAGTTTCAGAATTGATCAACTCTCTAAATTCCGACGGAAGCTGGCCGAATATCAATTACGAGGATCTCTCCAGAACCGGCTTCGAGAATCTTTTTCACCTGTTCAATCTGGAGAAACTTTGCCTGGCCTATCAGCATCGATCCTCTTCGTTTTATCACGATCGAAAGCTTCGTACGCTTGTGAACCAGTCACTCAAATTCTGGTGCGATCACGATTACATTTCTGATAACTGGTACGACAACCAGGTAGCAATACCCAGGAAACTGGTCAATGTACTGCTCCTGATGGATGGAGATTTTAAGCCTGAGCTCCGGGACAAAGCGCTCCAGATATCACGCCGGGGATCCCTGGAGTCACCCGGGGCGAGACCGGGAGGAGATCGCATCAAATTTGGAGGCATTGCTGCAAAAAGAGGACTGGTGGTAGGCGATGAGGCAGGCTTTGCTGAGATCATGAAAGCCATTAATAACGAGATAAAGTTCAATACTGGGGGCAGAGGAATGCAGATCGATTACAGTTTTCATCACCGCTACGACCGGGTGAATACCACCTACTCCTATGGGACTGCATATGCAGATGTTTTTGCGGAGTGGGCCGCTCATGTGGCCGGAACTGAATATGAATTTACACCGGATAAAATAGAGCAACTTATTGATTACTATCTGGAAGGAATCTGTAAGCAATCTGTATATGGGATCTACCTGGAGAAGGGAACCATGAACAGGGGAATCTCCAGAAAGGAGACGTTTAGGCCCATAAGTAAACGCACTCCCAAAAGCTTATTGCTTGCTTCAGACTACCGGAAAGATGAACTGGAAGAGATCATCGCATTGCGTAAGGGTGAGATAAGGCCCAGCGCCTCCTTTGCCACCTTTTTCTGGCAGAGTGAGCATTTTGTTTTTCAGCGCCCCGGTTTTTATACTTCAGTGAGGATGTACTCGGTGCGAAATCAGAACATGGAGTATCCACATAATTCAGAGGGTATATTGAATCACCACAAAGGAGACGGTGCAAATTTTCTCTCAGTTGTTGGTGATGAGTACCTGAATATATGGCCGGTATATGACTGGCAGAAGATCCCGGGTGCCACCATCCTGCAAAAGCCAGAACTTCCACCGGCTAACAAGGTGTTGATGAACGGAGTGACCTCTTTTGTCGGGGCGGTTAGCGATGGAGAATATGGGGCAGTGGCTTTTGATTTTATCAGTCCCCATGATTTCACCAGGGCCCGGAAGGGGTGGTTCTTCTTCGACGATGAATATGTCTGCCTGGGATCGGGCATTGAATCCCCATCACGTACGTTGCCGGTCGTGACAACCATGAACCAGGCACTTTTAGATGGGGATGTGATTGTATCTCAAGGCACCAGGACGGAGACGCTTAAGAAGGGTGAACATGAAATTGAAAATGCAAATTGGGTGTATCATAACGGCACAGGCTATCTGTTCCCGGACTCCACTCACATACACCTGTCAAACAGGGCAGAGAGTGGCAAATGGACTGACATCACCAGGCAGTCCTCAAGCCCAAAGGAACTTGTGACAAAAGATGTTTTTGCCCTTTGGATCGATCATGGGGTAAGGCCCCAGGGAAATACAGGTGGCTTTGATTATACGTCGACCATTCCAAAGGATGTGAAATACCAGTACATGGTTGTGCCTGCTACAACAGCTGGGCAAATGAATAATGACCGGGGTATTGAGGTACTGGTCAACAACCGCCATGTTCAGGCTGTTCAGGACCAAGAGTCAGGCATGGTACAGGCTATTTTTTACCAGGCTGGAGAGGTTGATACATCGGAAGGGATGAAACTATCTCTGGATTCACCAGGAGCTGTGATGTTGAAAATAAGTGAAGGGAAGGTGAAGGAGATCACAGTGGCCGATCCCTCCAGGAGTCTTAGCCGCATACATCTGCAAATATCAGGGATGGAAAAACTGGTTATCGATTTACCTGGCGGAGTTTATGCAGGGCAGAGTATTATTACTGAACTTTAGCACAAATACAAGTAGCTAAAATGATCTATAAGAGCAAAAAAACTACCCGATTACTCTATTTATCTGTACTTATTGTCTCAATTTCCACGTGGAGCTGCAACAATGAAAGCAATAGAATAGGTAAAGGCAAGGAGCCTGGACGCAAAGAGGAGGGATATATCTTACCCCCGTCTCATCTGCTTGATGGTGTAAGACCTGAAGCCAACTGGATATGGGATTCAGGAGAAAGCAATCCCCGGAACTACTATCTCTATGTGCGGAAATCCTTTTCGTTGAACAAATCAGCTGTGGAAGCCAATGCGTATATATCTGCATATGCTTTTGCTGAACTATATATAAATGGACAATATATCGATCGCGTACCAACGAATCCGGATCCTGAATACCAGACTTACGAAGAGATTGACTTGACTCCTTACCTTAAGAAAGGGGCAAACACCATCGCAGCGCTTGTTTATAATGCTGGAGAAGGATTGCATCACCGGATGGACGCCCGTGGTGGCTTTTTTTTTCAGGCCAATGTTACAGACAAGAGAGGAGCCGTTACCAAGATCCTTAGTGACAAGAGCTGGCGCGTGGCTCAGGCTATTGCGTGGGATACGGGTACAATACATCGTCAGGTCGATCATACCATAGGGATGCGGGAGCGATACGATGCGCGTTTGGCATACGAAGGCTGGCAGCAATCCTCATTTGACGATTCTCACTGGGAGCTGGCAAAGGAGATTGGTGTCCCTCCGGTAATGCCATGGAATCAGATTGTAGTAATCAGAAGAGAGAGGTTATTGTATGAGATCGTTAAACCTGTTACGGTATGGAATGCACAGGGGTATAGCGTGTTTGATTTCGGTAAAGAGATTACTGCATTCCCTCGTTTCACAGTCACTGCAAACAGAGCTGGAGTGGAGATGATTCTTGGAACTGGTGAACGATTGGACGCTGACAGTCTCCCCACTATGAAGTACAACGTTGATTACACCGATACCTATATCACAAAAGAAGGTGTTCAAAGCTGGCAACCTCTTACATGGCGGGGTTTTCGCTACCTGGCTATAAAAGAGAATCCTGAGATATCTATTGATCAGGTCGGTGCTGAGTTCAGATCTTTTCCGGTCGAGCGAACAGGTAGTTTCACCTGCTCGGACGAACTGCTCAATCAAATTTGGGAAATTGGCCGCTGGACACTGCAGATTTGTGCACACGATACATGGATGGATACACCCTGGCGGGAACAGACACAATATATCGCAGGAGATACCAGGTACGATATGCGCTATTCGGCCTATGCATTCGGCTCCAATATCAAGTTGCTTCACGACTACAACCTTCTCAGTGGAGCATTTTCTCAACGCCACAATGAGGAAGGAGCCATGCGCTCACGTTATCCAACCGGTTACCATCTTGGCCCCACAACATCTACATACATTCCCGACTATCAGCTGGAATGGATTCTGATGCTTCACGAATACTTCATGTATTACCACGACGCTGAATTAGTTGAGCAGGTGTATCCAAATTTGAAGGATTTATTACAATATTTCCAGGGTTACCTGTCAGATGAGCGTGGGCTTGTGGATAAAGTGCCTGGTTGGGTGGTCCTGGATCATCCAGATACATATCCCATGGACGTTTCCGGTGAGAATACAGGTGTAAACTGCCTCTACTATGGCGCTCTGAACTCTGCCGCATGGATTGCCCGTAACATAATGAATGACCATCTTCAGGCTGCTGAATGGGAAGAGATGGCTCAGGCTGTCAAAATCTCGATCCAGAAGTGGTTATGGTCGGAGAAAGACAAGGCCTTCAAAGACGGTTATCAGAGCTCCTATATCTCACAGCAAACACAGGTGTATGCCCTGAAATATGGCCTGGTGCCAGAAGGATATAAACCTCAGGTTGTGGAATATTCAAAGCGCCAGGATCGCTCGTGTGAACAGTCCTTCTCTTACTGGTTGCTATATACCATGTTTTCTGAAGGCGAAGGGCAATGGGCGCTTGACTACATGCGAACCTACTGGGGAAGCCAAATGAAACAGGCTGATTTTAACGGTGCCTGGCACGAAATGTGGGTGCCTTGGGGGAGCACCTCCCACTCGTGGTGTTCGGGACCTACAGCCCTTCTACCAGAGAAAGTCTTGGGCGTGGAGCCAGTTTCACCTGGCTGGAAGCAGTTCAAAATTCAACCTTGCCTGTACGATTTGAAATGGGCAGAGGGTGTAGTGCCTTCTGTAGCAGGTGATATAAGTGTGAAATTGAAAAGGCTGATAAAAGGTAAGATAGATACAGGCATGCAGATCAAGGTAGTGGTGCCCGAAAATACAACTTCAAAGATATATGTTCCAATTCAGCCATCTGAAAATTTTGCCATCTATGTGAATGATAAAATAATATGGGAGGATGGAAACCCCATAAGTGCTGACAAAAAAATCTCATATGATTCAAAATCGGACAAATTCATTGTATTTGAGTTTCTAGCAGGAAGCTATGAGATCAATGCTGTGGATGATGATGTTCTTTAATAACTGTATTAAAAAAGAAATTTATGAGGAAAATTATTATTGTTTCATTTGTCATCTTCAATGCGGTGCTGCTGTTAGCACAACCAGAATCCATAAGCAAGTATAATGTAGTATGGAAAAGCCCTTCCACAGATGCTTCCGGACAAATGCCCCTGGGAAACGGTGATATTGCAGCAGGTGTATATGCCATTGAAAATGATGCGCTCTATTTACTTCTCTCCAAAAATGATGCTTTCACCTACAATGGTGATATTTTTAAAACCGGGCGGGTTCGCATCGAAATATCTCCAAATCCATTTGCTCCGGGTAAAAAGTTCAAGCAGATCCTGGACATGCAGACCGGATCCATCCGGATTGAAACCGATGGAGTTGAGATTCGGGTTTGGGCAGATGCCAATCGACCTGTATATCACATTCAGGTAGAAGCTGATGATAAAATAGATGTTACTGCAGAACCTGAATTTTGGAAACGTACTGATGGCTCACCCTGGAACATCACCAATGAGCCCATCGAGAATCCAACGCAGGATGTGCTGGTTGAACGCAAGAACTCTATCGTATGGTATTTTGCCGTGGGGGACCGCAGTGTTTATCCCACTGAAATGAAATTCTATGGTGTGGAGGAGATGATCCATGACTACCCGGATCCTTATCGTTTTAACACCTTTGGTAATTTGCTGGAAAGTCCTGATATGACACACAATGGTGGGCTGAATTCTGGGACAAGAGCTGGATCACGATTTCTGATAACACACTGCCACTTGCTCAAAGAGAGCAATTTAACGGAGAAGGATATAAAACACACCGTGACGAGAAGGACAGTGGAGCACTTGTGGCGCAAAATTACAATGTGTTCCGCTACTTAATGGCCTGCCAGAGCAGGGGACGAAACCAGACCAAATTTAATGGAGGCCTGTTTACACAACCCTTGCGGTTTGTTCCGGACGATTCCTGGAATACGGAGCGTGTTACCTTTATTACTGAAACAGATAGTTTCAGATTAAGCAGTGAGGATTATCGCGACTGGGGACGCAGGTATACCTTTCAGAACCAGCGCTTGCTTTACTGGCCTTTATTCATGAGCGGTGATCTTGATTTAACCTTGCCGTTTTTCAATTATTACAATGATGTACTGCCCATACGAAAAGCTATTACCTTAGATTGGTTTGGGCACGATGGAGCGTATTATCGCGAAAATATTGAGCCAACAGGCGGTGAGCGTGATTGTGGTCGGGGAGGTAAAAACCCTGATTTTAAGCCCTTAAAAACCAAACCCGGTGAAAATGATGGCAGTGGTTACTATCACAGTTATTATTTTACCAGCGGGCTCGAGATTGTGACCATGATGCTTGAGTATGCCAATTACTCACAAGATCAGGTATTCATACAGGAAACGTTGGTACCTTTTGCCCGGGAGATTTTGCTCTTTTTTGATAAGCATTATCCTCGTGATGAAAATGGTAAAGTTAAGCTGGATCCTGCAATGGTGTTGGAGACATTCTGGATTGCCGTTAATCCGGCTCCCGATATCGCCGGATTGCACTACTGCCTGGATGGACTGCTGGAACTGGAGGTGGGAAAAGAGACAGACAAAGCCCAGTGGAAGCGGTTTAAAAATGAATTGCCACCGGTACCGATGCATACCATAGAGGGTCGCACAGCTATCGCACCGGCAGAAGAATACAGTAAAAAAATGAATGCCGAGAATGGAGAGCTATATCCTGTTTTTCCCTTTAAGCTTTTTGGAATAGGTCATGGTACCGAAGATATTGTTGAATGGACCATGAAACACCGGACCGTCGTTAATGCATTTGATTATAAATGTTGGACACAGGATCAAATACATTGGGCTTATGCCGGGAATGCCAAAGAAGCTCAATCAGGTCTTATTGAGCGCTTTAGTCATGCTTCGCCACAGTGCAGATTCCCTGTTTATGGAGTTCGTATGCCGGATTCTTGTCCTGATTTTGATCATTTTGGTGCTGGAACCACAGCGTTACAACGCATGCTGGTGCAGGAGGCTGGGAATAAAATTATGCTGCTACCTGCCTGGCCTGCCAACTGGGATGTTGATTTTAAACTTCATTTAAGCAAGCAAACCACCATTACGGGAAAAGTAGTAAAAGGAGAACTGGTTGATTGGACCATATCACCTGAAAATAGAAAGGGGGATGTAGAGATAAATCAGCCTCAATAATACTTAAGTAATGAAGAGAATTTTAA
>JAOZUK010000209.1 GCA_029938715.1 Bacteroidales bacterium
ATCAGAAAATAGAGTAGAGATCCCACAAATGGCAAAAAGATGATAAGCAATACCCATATGATTTTATCATTTCCATGGAAATCATTCATCAAAGCAGAGATTAGTGCCAAAAGAGGAAATAAGAAAATAAACATGACCACCAATAGGGTGACAATCAGTCCGCCACCAAAAAGAAAAAGAAAACTCATTTTTAAAGATTTTGATTGAAGTATAAATCTATAAATAAAAACCATTGAAGACAATGAGCAAATATTATTAACTTGTTTCTGCTTACTATTAAATCCCGACACGATGAAAAAACTTTTTCTCATTTTCCCGGCTCTTCTGATTATGACTGCTTGTGGTGGTCCGGTTATTAAACCTGAGACTACCTCTCCTCTCAAAGAATATGTCTACGCAGAAGATGATGCATTCAGATATGAGGTTATTGAAACAGAAAAGGGTGAAAGCTGGACCGAATACCGAATCAAAATGGTATCCGGAACCTGGCTCACTGAGGAGGAAGTGGATCATCCTGAATGGTGGCACTGGATTAGTATTGTAGTCCCTGATGAGGTTTGGGAAACTGAATCCATGATGTTCATTGGGGGTGGTTCCACCGGGGATACCCTCCCTGTTTCTGCAGATATTTTGTTAATAAAAGCCGCTGTCGCCACCGGCTCAATTGTTTCACATGTAAGCAATATTCCCTTTCAACCCATCAACTTTAAAGGAGATCAAAAGGAGGGTAGGTACGAGGATGACCTGATTGCATATGGATGGAGGTTATACCTGGAGAGTGGAGCATCACCCAACATGATGAAATGGCTGGCCAGGTTCCCCATGACCAGGGCTGTGGTCAGAGCAATGGATGTGGTCCAGGAAATTAGCCAGAATGTTCAGAAACCTGTTGAGGAGTTTTTTGTGACAGGGGCCTCAAAACGAGGATGGACCACATGGACCACCGCTGCTGTAGATGACCGTGTAATTGGCATGGCTCCTATTGTCATTGATCTGTTGAACATTGTTCCTTCATTCAATCACCACTGGCAGTGCTACGGCGAATGGTCACCGGCTGTTGAAGATTATGTGACTGAGGGCATTATGAACAGGTTGAATACAGAAGATTTTAAGAAGATGCTTGAAATTGTAGGACCTTATTCCTTTGTGGATCAATTGACCATTCCCAAACTACTGATCAATGGCACCAGCGATGAGTTCTTTTTAACCGATTCCTGGAAATTCTACTGGGAAGAGTTGAAAGGGGATAGTTATCTGCAGTATGTGCCCAATGGAAATCATGGTCTGAGTGGGAGCTATCGGCCCATGAGCCTTATCCCGTTTTACCAGGCTGTGATCACCGGGACCGCCATCCCCGACTTCAACTGGAATATCAGTAACGATACAATATATATGGAGGTTGATCCCACTGCTGATTATGCCATCCGGAAGTGGGAGGGCGTCAATGAGGCTGACAGGGACTTCCGCATTTATGTGCTGGGAGAAGCCTGGGAAAAGGAAGAAATAGAATGGAAGGCTGATGGTAAATATGCCATCCACATTTCCAGACCGGAAAGAGGTTTTAAAGGAGGCCTGGTGGAGATCATCTTCAATCCCGACTCTGCGTTCCCGCTTACTTTTACAAGTGGTACAGTGGTAACACCTGATGTGTATCCATTTGGTCCTTTTGAACCTGAAAGTTTCCAATAAAACTACTATTTTAGCCTCCAACAAAAACTACAATACCATTATGAAACCCGTCTATCTGTTTACCATTCTATCCATAGTACTGTTAAGCTGTAGTGCCCCCGAGCTTCCTCTGCCAGAAGAGGGCTCTGAACAAATTCGCATCAATCAGCTTGGGTACTATCCCCAATCACTTAAGGAATTTGTAGTGGCCGACCTGGAGGCCACTTCCTTTCAGGTGGTGGACAAGCAGCAAAAGATTCGTCATAAAGGAGTGTTGACAGACAGAGGAACCTGGGAAGTATCAGGAGAAAAGGTATTAACAGGCGATTTTACCAGGCTGACTAAATCTGGAACCTACAGGATTTTGCTGAACACAGGGGAAGCTTCATTCCCTTTTGAAATCGAAGACAAGCTTTATAGCGAGGCACTGAATGCCTCCATCAAGAGCTTCTACTATCAAAGGGCCTCTATGGCTATTGAAGAATCGTACGGAGGAATCTACAAAAGAGGTTCCGGACATCCCGACGACAATTGTGCGTACCATCCTTCCACAGGTAATAAGGGTTTTTTAAGCTCTCCGGGTGGATGGTATGATGCAGGCGACTACGGCAAATATATTGTAAATGCATCCATCACTGTGAGCCAGATGCTTAATCTATTGGAGCTTCATCCGGATGCCATGGCTCATGATAAGCTCAACATTCCCGAAAGTGGAAACGGGATCAGTGACCTGCTTGATGAGATCAGGTATGAGCTGGACTGGATGATGACCATGCAGGATGAAGATGGGGGAGTATATTTTAAACTTACAGCAGAGAAATTTGGTGGATTTATCATGCCGGAGGAGTATGATCTGGATCGCCTGATCATTGGAAAAGCTACAGCTTCAAGTCTGGACTATGCAGCCACAATGGCTCAGGTATCAAGGGTATATGCCGAAGTGGATCCTGCATTTTCAGCAGCAGCTCTTGTTACTGCTGAAAGCGCATGGGCATGGGCATGGGCCGCGGTCAACCAGGTTGTATACCGGAATCCTGAAGATGTAAGTACAGGCGAATATGGGGATGACCAGTTAAGTGATGAGTATTACTGGGCTGCCGCAGAACTATATGTCTCTACCGGAAAAAAGATCTACCTGAATTACCTGTTGGAAAATGAGGAGCCCTACGAGCACCAGATCACAAATAGCTGGAAGTTCTTTATCAGGAACATGGGATTCCATACCCTGCTGGCCAACAGAGAAAAAATTGATCCTGCACTGGCCGAATCGCTCACCAAAAAACACCTCTCCCTTTCTGATGAAATCCTTCAGAAGATGGAGTCGATTCCATATGGCATCAGTATAGATCATTTCGAGTGGGGTTCCAACAGCGATGTACTCAACCAGGCCATGATCCTCTGTTTTGCCCATCATCTTTCCGGAGAACAGAAATACCTGGATGGGGCCATCCGGAATACCGACTATATTTTTGGGAAAAATGCCACCGGATATAGTTTCCTTACGGGTTATGGCTCAAAACAGGTGATGAGTCCCCACCACCGACCCAGCGGAGCTGATGAAATTATAGAACCTGTGCCGGGCTTTATTCTTGGTGGCCCCAATGACCACCGACAGGATAGACAGCAGACCAAATATGATTCTGAGTTTGCAGCGAAAGCTTTTGCGGATGTTGAAGCCAGCTTTGCTTCCAATGAAGTTTGCCTTAACTGGAATGCTCCTGCTGTCTTCGTACTGGGATATTTGGAGCAGGTGATGAAATAAGATCAATTCCCTATTTCAGAAATTTGGTTTGTGCAAGCTCTTTCGTAAGCCTTGCTTTGCGTTTAATATTTGCCCCGGCACTCAGATCAATCACTTTATCCAGGATGGTAACGATCTCATCTGCAATTGATTCATCAATGATAATTGGAGGTACGATTCCAAAAATATTGCCCCTGAAATAGATAAGCAGACCCCTGCTGGCAGCATCCAGACCAAGCTCCTGAACCAGATCATCAGACAATGGTTCCTTTGATGATTTATCTTTCACCAATTCAATTCCAATCAACAACCCCTGGCCCCTCACCTCACCGATGTTCTTTTTCCTATCTGCCATCGACTGGAGCTTTTTTATCAGATAACCCCCAATCCTGGCTGCATTCTCAGGTAGTTTCTCATTGATAATAATTTCAATGTTGGCCAGTCCAACTGCCGCACAAACCGGGTGTCCGCTGGCAGTAGATCCATGTTCCAGCGAGTTTCCTTTACCCAGGAAACGTTCAAAGATCTCTTTGGTGACCAGGGTGGCTGCCAGTGGCAAATACCCACTGCTGATGGCCTTGGAGAGGCACATCATATCGGGTTGCGGGTCCCACTCCTCACTCATAAACAGTTTGCCCGTTTTTCCGAATCCAGTGGTGACCTCATCCACAATAAAAAGAATCCCGTGTTCCCTGCAGATCCGACCCACCTCACCATAATACGCTTCAGGCGGAGTGATGTACCCATAGGCTCCCATAATGGGTTCCAGGATAAATGCAGCAATGGTTTCTGCTCCCTCTTCCCCGATACAGTTTTCAAGTGATCTGGCACACTCCAGCCCGCAATAAGGATATGCGGTTTTGCCATAGGGACACCGGTAGCAATAGGGAGGATCGATCTGCTTATATCCTTCAAGCACAGGTCCATACATGCGTTGTTCCTCTTCCAAACCAGATGTACTCATGGCTCCATAAGAGACTCCATGATAGCAGTGTTTTAGAGAGATTATCTTGTACCTGCCCCGATCTTTCTGTTGTGGACTCTGTCTGAAGTATTGCCGGGCTATTTTCAATGCAGTCTCAACTGCTTCCGATCCATTGGTACCCAGGTAGACATACTGATACTGCTCCGGAGAAATCTGAACCAGCTTGTCAGCCAGTTCTATGGCTTTTGGATGGACCTGCCTGAAGCAGGAAGCATAAGCAAGCTCTTTCATCTGGTGTGAAGCAGCGTCTACAAGTTCCTGTCTGCCATGACCAATAGATACATTCCATAGAGAGGAGAATCCATTGATAAGCTTTCTTCCTTTGTCGTCAAAAACATAAGGGCCTTTTCCCCTGACTATCACAACGGGACCAAAGCCCAGAAATCCCAGGAACTGATCCATCTCTGTAAAGGGATTCCAAAGCGAATAAGGAGTCCCTTTGTATACTTTCTTCTTCATGCGTCAGACTATTTGAAATATTGATTCAGCAATTGTTTAAAGCGTAGTTCACCTTGCAGAGTTGAGAGATCGGGATCCATCTTTAACCAGCAAAGGTCTCTGTATCCACTTTTCAGTGCCATTTCTATTTGTTCCATGGCCTGATCCTTTTTCTCCTGCACTGCCAGAAGTCTGGCATAATTGAAGTGGTCCGAAGTATCCATCTCAAATCCCCCTGCACCCACCTCAAGTCCCTCCTCCATCTCACCCAGCCGGGACAATACCACTCCTCTTGACAGATAGGTGACAGGATTATCCGGCATCTCCAGCTCCCATTGCTCTGTAAAGGATTTAAACTTTCGATAGTTGGTTTCAGCCATTTCCTGCTCGCCCATCAATTGATAGTTAATACCCAGCTGATAATAGGCCGGAGCTTCCTGTGGATTCAACTTAGCAATGGTTTTCAAGACCTCAATGGCACTTTCATACCTACCCAAAACGCGTTTTGTGTTGGCTAGTCTGTAAAGATTTAATGTCAAACCCGGAGTAAGCTCCCTTGCCTTTTCAAAAGAGGCATCAGCCTTCGGCAGATCATCCACTGTAAAATATCCGGACCCCAGGTAAAAATATCCCCAGCCATTGTCGGGTCCGTGGCTGATCATTCTCTCTGACCATATAATAACTGAATCCGCATTCCCCAGATACTGACTGAACATCCAGATTAATCCACCATATGGTAACATGGCGTAAGGATCAATTCGGATGGCCTCCTTATATGCCTCAGCAGCTTCCTGGTACTTCTGTTGGTTTTGCAAATACCAGCCCAGATTATTCCTCAGGGCTGCATCATCGGGGTAGAGTTCAATATTCATCCTGGTATACTGGAGGCTCAGATCCAGATCCTGTCCAATCTTGGCTGCATAAAATGCCTGGATTCCCAATTTCTCTCTTTCAGTCAGATTATCAACCGTTAACATGGCTTCATCCAGCCAATATTTCCCCTTCTCTTTGTCAAACCTTTCATACAGGATATTCCCAAGTGATGCCTTGGCAGCTGTAAAGGTTGAATCGAGCCTGATGGCATTCTCATAATGGGTAACCGCATTGCTGAAATCCAGGTTCAAATGGTATTCTATTCCCAGGGAATACTGCTTAAGTGCATCCAGGGATGAAGTAGTGACCTTTGCAAGCAGTTTGCTCTGACCCGATATTTTGTATCGTGATTCCCCCAAATGACGACGTATCTTTTTAGTCAACCTGTCCAACTTCATAAGAATCTCATCCTGGTTGTCGCTGTAAATAATTTCTGATACCACTACCCGACCAGTAGCCGTTTCCTGTACCTTCCCTGTCAGAATATACTGATGTCCGACCCTGCTGATCTCCGGTAGGATGTAGACCTTTGCTCCCTCCCTGATGGCGATCTCTCTGCAAAGTTTTTCATCCAGGGGAGTGGCCTTGTCCTCTCCAATCCTATTTAACACCTCTTGTACCCTCTGACGGGATATTACATTGATATGCCTGGACTGGTTAATGCTGATCTCAAAGGCCGTACTCAATGATTTATTAAAAATATCCTCCTCAGTCAGATTAACGAAATCTGCCAGTACCACCCAGTCTCTCTCCTCAAAAGGAGCCGATTTACCACTGTAAAACAGAAAGAAAATAATCACTAAACAGATCACCACAAAAGAACTGATTCCATAAATCCTGCCAGTATGTTTCGCTTGCGCTTCCGGTTCAATACATTTCCTGATCACAGTGTCTACAGGGATCAACTCGTCGGTGGAAACAGAACCAATTTCTGTAGGTTGAGTTTTATACCTTTTTATCCCTTCAGGGGCAAAGCAGAAGATCCATGAGACCAGAATGATTATAGGAAACCCTGCTATAAACAGAAAAATAAAAACCGTAAGCACCCATCCCGGGAGATGCAGGGGACCTGAAATAATATCGATCAGCTCCAGTAAACCAAAAACCACAGCCACATAAACTGTAGTTGAACGAATCACATTGCGATCCTTCAGCTCCTTCCAGAATTGAGACATCCTATCAGGAAAACCAGCCATGATGATTTGGGATTGGTTATATGCAAGTTACAACCTAATGGCATACCTGTCAAATGGGTAAGTTCTGCCATTTATAGTTTATCTTTAT
>JAOZUK010000210.1 GCA_029938715.1 Bacteroidales bacterium
CAATCGGTGATCTCAAAAAAACATGACCTGCTGGAGGGCTATGCCCACCTTCTGAGAATTATAAAAGAGAGCTCCTTTACAAATGAAGAACTTAATCAGCGAAAGGAGAGAGCCGGAGATGGAATGAGAGAGGTAAGGAGGCTGTCCAAACTGCTGAATATATTCGACCAGCGCCTCAATATGCTATTGGGGGTTATCCTGAACGGTCTCTTTCTCTTCGATTTTATCATGCTTCATCTGCTGGAAAACTGGAAAGATAAAAATCATGCTCAGATCCTGGAATGGATTGAGATTACCGGGTGGACCGATGCCATGATCAGCCTGGCCGGTTTTGCCAACAACCATCCCCACTTTGCAGTACCACATATGGAAGTTGGTCAGCCTCTGATGGAGGTAACCGGTCTGGGTCATCCCCTGATCGCCGATCACAAGCGGGTGGATAATGACCTTAAGCTGGATGCTGAGAAAGTGGTGGTGATCACCGGGGCCAATATGGCCGGCAAATCCACCTTTCTGCGATCATTAGGGATCAATATGGTGCTGACCTACATGGGATGTCCCGTCTGTGCCACCACATTTCGAACCGGGTATGCCGGACTCTATAGCAGCATGCGTACGGCCGATTCCTTAAAGGATGAGGAGTCCTATTTCCTGGCAGAAATCAAGCGACTTCAGCTTATTGTCAAGCGAATGGAGACCGGTGAACCTCTGTTGATTCTGCTGGATGAGGTGTTAAAGGGGACCAATACCACCGATAAAAAACTGGGATCGGTGGGGCTGATTCAACGATCGCTCAAGTACCCCATCCGCTGCTTTATCGCCACCCACGACTTGTCGCTTGGAGAGATGGAGAACGAGTACAAAGGTCAGGTGGTGAACTGGTGCTTCGAAAGTTATATAAAGGAGATGGAGCTCTCGTTTGACTACACCATCCGAAAGGGAATTGCCACCAATATGAATGCATCCTTTCTCATGAGGCAAATGGGGATCATGGATTAAGCAGATTGAATTTTATGCAGAGCAGATCAAATTTTTATGCAGAGCTGATATAATTTTATGCAGGTTCAGACCGAAACCATAGCGGCCACTGAATCATATAAAACAACCGGGCCATAGACAACACGGATAACATATCCACTGCCGAAAGGTTGATTACCGGGTTTTCCGACCTGGCCTGGGGCACTCCCCTGCTGGTGCTTCTGCTGGGGGGTGGGCTCTTTTTTCTGATCTACTCCAGGCTGCTTCCTTTCAGGTATTTCAGGCATGCCATTGCCATTCTACTGGGAAGGTATGACGATCCCGATGAACCGGGAGAGATTAACCACTACCAGGCGCTCTCCACTGCACTGGCCGCCACCGTGGGTATGGGTAACATTACGGGTGTGGCCCTGGCCATTACCATGGGCGGACCGGGGGCCATCTTCTGGATGTGGGTCAGTGCCATCCTGGGTGTGACCACCAAATACTTTACCTGCACCCTGGCGGTGATGTACCGGGGAAGGGACTCCAACGGGGAGTTGCAGGGCGGACCCATGTATGTGATTGTGGAAGGACTGGGGAAAAACTGGAAACCCATGGCCATCTTCTTCTCCCTGCTGGGGATGATTGGGGTGCTGCCCATGTTCCAGGTGAACCAGCTGACCCAGATTGTACGGGATGTGGTACTGGTACCTAACAGCATCGCCGCCGGTTTTACCTCCAATCTGTTGTCAGGTCTGGTGGTGGCATTTCTGGTGGGAATTGTGATCTTCGGGGGAATTAGAAGGATCGGAAAAGTTACCGGTCGAATGGTACCGCTTATGGTGCTGCTCTATGTGATCGCTGTGCTCTTTATTATTTTCTCCAACACCGACCAGATCCTGCCTAGTTTCGGGCTGATTTTCAGAGATGCCTTTACGGCCAAATCCGTATTGGGGGGATCGCTGGGAGCACTGGTGATCACGGGTGTGCGAAGGGCTGCCTTCTCCAATGAGGCCGGAATTGGAACCGCTCCCATGGCCCATGGTGCCGCCAAAACAAATGAACCGGTGAGAGAGGGACTGGTGGCCATGCTGGGTCCGGTGGTGGATACCATCATCGTCTGTACCATGACTGCCCTTGCCCTGATTATGACCGGCGTGTGGAATGCGGGTGAGTCAGATGGCATCACCCTGACAGCCGATGCCTTCGAGCAGGCCATGCCCGGCTGGGGATCCTACCTGCTGACCGTCTGTGTGGCTGTATTCTCTGTATCCACCATGCTCTCCTTTCCCTATTACGGAACCAAGTGTTTCTCCTTTATTTTCGGAGCCAAACGAGACTACCTCTACAAGTGGTTCTACATCCTCACCATCCCACTGGGAGCCACAGCCACCCTGGGTACCGTTGTGGGTATATTCGACGGAGCCTATGCGCTGATGGCCTTCCCCACCATGATTTCCGCCCTGCTGCTCTCCCCAAAGGTGGTCAGGGCTTCCAAGGACTATTTCAGAAGACTCAAAGAGACCCAATCCCATGACAAATAAAAACCCTATGGAGTGGATCCCCAGGAATCCCAAATTTGAGCACCTACTCTATGTGGGTTACTCGGACCGCATATCCCTCTACTTTGATGAGGTGGAGCTGGTGGGCAGGGTGGATCACCCCCATTTCAGGGAGCGGGGCCTGCCGGTCTGGTTTGGCAGCCATCCCACTCCAAAATTATGGGCCGACTGGGAGGAATCCTGGCAGGGAAGTAAGGGTCTTTTCATCAGGGAATCAGAAGATTAGGGATCTGGTTTTCGTCCAGATAGTTCTCTGCAATGTGCCTCTGTACCCTCTCCATCTCCAGCAATTCAAAGCCTTCCAGCAGGAAATCCGTCACAAAGGATCTCAGTTGGGGATTGCCCGACACGTTTGCCATAATCCCATCCACCGCCAGACAGAATTGGATCTCCTGCTGATCCATAGAAAGGGTATCCACCTTAAAAAGAGAGAGGTAATCGATCATCTTAAAGGTATAAACAGGTGCATTCAGCAACCCGGGATCATCAATGGCCGCATGGTCAAAAAAGCAACTCTTCAATGTATCCATGCGCTGGTTGTGGGTCATGGCCCCCGGTATCACAGGCGAACGAAATGCATTCATCATCCGGATGGCATAGAGATCGGGGTAGAGAAATGAAAGGGAATCCATAAAGCGATTGCGCTCCATCTGAATGGAATTATAGCTTTTCACTGCATCAGGATCGGGAAGCTGACCATGGGCAATCAATACCCGTGCCTCATAATTGAGTTCAAACTCCATAAACTCGCTATAGACCTGGTTTTCCACCGTATTGTCAAAGTAAGGGACCGGTCCCCTCTCCCCGGAGGCCACATAGACTTCCACATTCTCATGGCTAAAAATAAATTCGATGAAGCGGCCGGAGAAGATGATCCGGTAGAGACCCGGCTCTGAATCTTCGCCAAAGAGGAAGTGAAAATCTCCGGAAATGGTCCGAATGCTATCCAAGGCGATGTAGCGGTCCTCATGGAAGGCTGCCAGGTAGACCTGTCCCTTTTCTGCATTGGCTATGGTACCCCTTACAATATACGACTGCCCCCACAGGCTAAAAGCGCCCAGTACAAGCATCCCGATGAGTAAAAGCGTTCTATTCATAATCCCTTTAATCCCCTCGAAATTAGTAAATAGTTAGCGCCGTTACATCCCTGAATGAACCTTTTCATCACTCTTCTTCTGAATGTGGCTCATCCGGGGCTCCCGATCCACTAAAATACCCTAACTTGCGGTCAGATGGAAAAGAAAAATGTGCAGATGGATCAACGTGAATGGGTGAAAATTGTAAGTAGGTTCAACAAACCGGATGTGGGGAAAAGCATCTGGCAGATTATCAACTCTTTTGGCCCCTATTTACTGATGTGGCCTGTGATGTATTACAGCCTGCAGGTCTCCTACCTCCTTACGCTGGCCCTTGCCATACTCACTGCCGGTTTCCAGGTTCGGATGTTTATTATCTTCCACGATTGCGGACATGAATCCTTCTTTCGTTCCTCGCGGGCCAACAAGATCGTGGGCACCATTCTGGGCAGTCTAACATTCACACCCTACGCCTATTGGCATAAGGAGCATCACATTCACCACAATACGGTGGGGAACCTGGATAAACGGGGACACGGCGATATAACAACACTTACTGTGAAAGAGTATCAGGAACTCTCCAATGGGAAAAAGCTCTATTATCGCATCTACAGGAATCCGGTGACCATCTTTCTGTTGGCTCCCTTTATTCTGTTTGTGATCTGGTTTCGAATCCCTAAAAAGAGCATGGATCGACCGGGGAGATACAGTGTCATTATCTCTGACCTTATTATTGCCGCTTTTTCTGCAGGAATGATCCTTTTGATGGGCTGGAAGGCCTTCCTGTTGATCCAGTTGCCTGTGATCTATTTGGCCACCGGAGCGGGCGTCTGGCTATTCTATGTACAGCATCAATTTGAAGATGTAATCTGGACCAGGCAGGAAGAGTGGGACTACAAACAGATGGCCCTGGAAGGAAGCTCTTTCCTGAAATTCCCCAGGATCCTTCAGTGGTTTTCCGGGAACATTGGATTTCACCACATTCACCACCTCAGTCCTAAAATTCCCAATTACAACCTGGAGAAGTGCCATAAGTCCAGTCCCCTCTTTGAGACCATCAAACCAGTCACCTTTGTTTCCAGTATGCGAACCATCAACCTCAGACTCTGGGATGAAGATGCCAACCGACTGATTAGCTTCGCACAATTGTAGGCTCATTCCCACAATTTCTTATTTTTACAGGTTGGGTAACCAAAATTGCTCCCTGGATCTCTTGCTGGAGGTGGATTCGGTAAACAATGCCTTGATTCCCCTGGTGGCCCGGGCCAGAAAATAATATTCAGGACTTATGAAAGTAGATTTTAAACTCTCCGTTTCTTCCCTCTCCAAACAGCTGGAGCATTTCTGGCAGGTGGCCACCCAAAAGGTGGAGCTGATCAACAAGGAGTATGATCCTTCCCAGGGTTCACCTGTTTTTACGGTGGAGGGCCGATACTCCACCAGGGGGTGGACCGAGTGGACCCAGGGTTTCCAGTACGGGATTCCCCTTCTCGTGTTTGGTGCCACCGGTGACCGGGAGATGCTGCGGATCGGAAAGAAGAACACCCTGGAAAAGATGGCACACCACGTCACACATTTCGGGGTTCACGACCATGGCTTTAACAACCTGAGCACCTATGGAAATCTTTTAAGGTTTGCCAACAGCGGGTTGTTTGAGAGCTCAACCGAAGAGAAGGAGTTGTACAGAATGGCCATCAAAGCCTCGGGAGCAGTACAATCGAGGCGATGGACCCCAGTAACCAATGGAGGATATATCTACTCCTTTAATGGTCCACACTCCCTCTTTATCGATACCATGCGAACCTGCCGCATCTTGCTGGCAGCCCACAAATTGGGGCACCGTGTACTGGAAGAGGGTGACAAGGAGGTGAATCTCCTGGAGCGGGCCATTACCCATGGACTCACCACCGCAAAATATGCCGTGTACTATGGAGAGGGGCGCGACAGTTACGATAAATGGGGACGGGTGGCTCATGAGTCCATCTTCAATGTGAACGATGGGAACTATCGCTGTCCAAACTCCCAGCAGGGCTACTCCGGTTTTACCACCTGGACAAGGGGACTGGCCTGGGCCATGCTGGGCTTCTCCGAATTCCTGGAATACCTGATTTCCATGGAATCTGAGACTCCCGAACCCGGATCGGGCAGCTCCCAACTCAATCCCGGAGATCCTGAAACGGGACTGATCCATTCGGTCTTTCTTAAGGCTGCCAGGGCCACCTGTGATTTCTACATGGAAAACACAGCCGCCGACGGAATCCCCTACTGGGATACCGGAGCTCCTCAACTCCATCAACTGGGACGGTATCAGGAGAGTCCGTCCGATCCATTTAATGATTTTGAACCGGTGGACAGCTCTGCCGCCGCCATTGCAGCACAGGGCCTGATCCGTCTGGGAAAAATCCTGGAAAAATCCGATCCCGAGGCCTCTTCTTCATACATGGCGGCCGGATTGACCACCCTGAACACCCTACTCTCCGATCGCTATCTTTCGCTAAACAACCAGCACCAGGGAATCCTGCTCCACTCGGTGTATCACCGTCCCAATGGCTGGGACCATATACCCAAGGGCCAGAAAGTCCCCTGCGGAGAATCGAGCATGTGGGGCGACTACCACATGACCGAGTTGTGCTACCTTGTGGAGCAGATGAACAAGGGAGCCTATTATACCTTCTTTAATAATCTTTAGACACTAAACCATAACATACACTTATGAAAAACACTCACCTCATTACACTTGCCCTTGCCCTGTTGATGGCATGCAATCCAACCAACCAGAAGAAACAGACCAATGGGACCCTTAGCTCCGCCGAATCTGAAGAGTGGATCCAGCTCTTTAACGGAAAGGACCTTAAGGGCTGGATCATCAAAATGAATAAGTCCCCCCTCAACGAAAATTTCAACAATACCTTTCGGGTGGAGAATGGATCAATGGTTACCAGTTATGACCAGTATGCTGTTTTTGATGGAGAATATGGACATATCTTCTATAAGACACCCTATTCACATTATAAGCTGAGGGTGGAATACCGTGTGGTGGGTGAACAGGTGAAGGGCGGACAGGGATGGGCCCTTAAAAACAGCGGTGTGATGTTCCATGCCCAGTCGCCCCAATCCATGCTAGTGAACCAGGAGTTTCCTGTAAGCATTGAGGCCCAGTTCCTGGGCGGTACCGGCCAGGGGGACCGTCCCACCGGAAACCTCTGTACACCCGGAACCCATGTGGTGATCGATGGCAAGCTGGTGGAACAACACTGCATCAGCTCCACCTCTAAAACCTATCATGGCGAGGAGTGGGTCCATTTCGAACTGGTGGTTTATGGCGACAGCATCATTCACCACATTGTGGAGGGAGATACAGTAATTACCTACTCCAAACCACAGATTG
>JAOZUK010000573.1 GCA_029938715.1 Bacteroidales bacterium
CAGTGATGAAATGCTTGAAATAGATAAATTTTTCAGGCGAATGAACTGGACCGGTTCAATTGCTTCACAGATCGAAAAATTTTCTCCTGAGACAAGAGAAATAGTTGATGCATACTGTGCAGGGGTGAACAGGGCGTTTGCCAAAAAAGTTCCATGGGAATGCTACCTTTTGGGGTTTAAACCGGAACCCTGGTGTATTGAAGACTCTATTCTTATCTCACGGATGGTAGGCTACCTGACTCTTTCACAGTCCCAGGGTGAAATGGAAAGACTCTTTATCGAGTTTGTCCAGGCAGGCATGGATGAAGAAAGGCTGAACGAGCTTTTCCCGGGAATCCTTGGAGGGCTTGATATCGACCTTGTAAAAAAGATAAAATTACAGGAACGACTCGTTTCTCCAGTATCTCTCTGGAATATTGCAGCGCCTTTGATGATGGCATCTAATAATTGGGCGGTTTCAGGGAAAAAAACAGCTTCGGGCAAGCCGATTCTTTCAAATGATCCTCATCTGGAAATAAACAGGCTTCCCAATATCTGGTATGAGATTGTATTAAAAACAAAAGACAAATATGCAATGGGCGGAACCATGCCCGGAATGCCAGCTCTTCTTGTAGGTCGGAATCCTGACCTTGCATGGAGTGCTACCTATACATTCATGGATAGTACAGATTCCTGGATTGAAAAATGCAAAAAGGGCAAATATTTGCAGAAGCCGGATATTTGGGTAAAGTTTACCAAAAGGGAAGAGATAATAAAAAGAAGGAAAAAAAATTCTGTTAAAGTAATTTTTTTCGAAAATGATCATGGTGTGCTTGAAGGCGATCCTTACGAAGAGGGATACTACATGACAACAACCTGGGCATCTGCCTTTTCAGGTGAGGTTACCTTTGACAATAGTCTTAAAATGTTTGATGCAAAAACAGTTGTCAAAGGAATGGATCTTCTTGGCTGTGTAGAGACATCCTGGAATTGGATTCTTGCAGATAAGGAGGGAAATATCGGCTACCAGATGTCCGGACTGATGCCGAAGAGACGGGAAGGGGTCACGGGATTTGTTCCCCTACCCGGCTGGGAAGAAAAGAATGACTGGCAGGGATTTGAAAGCCCCCGGGATCTGCCGCGATGCTATAATCCCGAATGTGGCTTTTTTGTCACAAGTAATCAAAACCTTAATGAATACGGAAAGGTTGATCCAATTAATGTGGGTATGGGATCTTACCGTTCAGACCGGATTGGCAAACTACTTTCACAAAACAATGACATCACATGTGAGACCATGTACAAATTACATTTTGATGTATATTCAATACAGGCTGAATTATTTATGAAGATTCTGGACCCTCTTCTTCCTGACACAATCCAGGGAAAAATACTCAAGAATTGGAATCTTGAATACTCCGCTGATTCAAAGGGAGCATTTCTTTTTGATAAATTTTACAAAGAACTTTACCTTCAAGTTTTCGGAAGGAACGGTTTTGGTACAGATGCAGTTGAACATATTGACAGGCATACGGGAATGTTTAATGATTTTTATATCAATTTTGACAGGATTTTGCTTTCTGAAAATTCAGTATGGTTTGGCAATAATACAAGAGAGGAACTCTATTTAAATGCTGCCCAAAAGGCCCTGAAAGTTGAGCCTGAAAAATGGGGCAATACAAGAAAAGTAATCATGAAAAATATTCTCTTTGACGGCAAGCTTCCTAAATTTTTCGGGTTTGACCGCGGGCCGATTACCATTATCGGAAGTCTTGCCACTCCGCACCAGGGACAGGTTTTTGAAAGTGCAGGCAGACAGACCACTTTCGCTCCATCCTTCAGAATGGTTATTGATCTTTCCACAGATGAAATGAATACCAATATGGCAGGAGGGCCGTCTGACCGCAGGTTCTCAAAATGGTATTGTTCGGATCTTGAAAACTGGATATCAGGGAAATATAAAACAA
>JAOZUK010000211.1 GCA_029938715.1 Bacteroidales bacterium
CCGGTTAGGGTGAGGAAGTAGAAAGTATAAAGTAGAAAGTATAAAGTAGAAAGTATAAAGTATAAAGTAGAAAGTGCAGGGGGAGAGCTCTTCCTGCACTTTCATGTAAAATTCGTAGATTTGGATTACAAACCAGCTGAGAATATGAAAATCAAACATTTACTTTGCCCCTTACTCTCTTTAGCCTTGTTGTTCATTGTGTCGTTCTTGTTCTCGCCGGGAATTACCGCTCAGGAGAAATCGACCGATGCGGCAAAAGCGGTATCAGATACTGTTGTTATTCTGCCCATACCCACCACGGAACTTATGGTTGAATATGAGAAGACCGCCGAGCTTATTTCAAAGCAGGGTAAACTTCAAATATCGGATGAGGACCATACGAAGTTTGATCTCGAAAGAGATACCATCCTAACCGCAGTGGATCAGTTTCTCGCAGAGGATATACTTCAGTCAATGGATCATACCAATGTAAGAGAGCTGGATAACGCCAGGTATCTGGTTGACTTACATATCGACCAGATTAAAGATTTCCAATTGAAGATGACCAAACGAACCAGGGATATTATGGATGGTTCCATTGAACTTGTGCAGAATAGGAAAAGATGGGAACTTTCAAAGGAAAATGCTGGTGAAACAGGCATCCCCGACGTGGTTAAAATTAGAATGGACCAGACCATACGTAAACTCGACTCTGTAAACTCAATTCTTCAGGAGGATTTCACAAACCTGCTCATTGAAGAGAACATTTTTTCGGGACGAAATGCCCAGCTTAAATCACTACTGGACAGTATTTCCGTAAAGAAGCAGTTGATTGGAGAAAGCTTATACAGTGCGGATATGCCCCCACTCATCCAGGAATTTGCCTCCAAAGATACTTCCATTATCAAACACCACGCAGACCAGTTTGTGACATTACTTCGGGCTGATGTGAAACTGATCAAATCGAGATTTAAGGTTCAATTATGGGTCATTTCAATTCTCTTACTGACTCTAGTAGTTCTGGCATTCAGTTTTAAAAAGAATTATTCGAAAGAGTACATCAGTAAACAACATGAGCTGAAGGATATCCAGCTTGCAATCATTGAATCTCCTGTTGCAACGGTGCTGTTTCTTACCACTTTACTGATCAGGTTTTTATTCAAAGAGTTTTTCATGTCATTGCAGGTGGTAAATTTATTTTTCCTGATGATCCCCCTGATCATTGTTGTGCTTCGCAGTTATACGAAGAAGGCTTCACCCTGGATTGAGATACTCATGGGGTTCTACGTCTTAACCTATATATATGAAGTAATTTTTTATTCTGACATTCTTCAGAGGTTGTTACTTCTGGTGATGTCAACCGGAGGATTTGTATACTACCTTATGATGGTGTTAAGGAGGGCATTTTTCATTCACACTTCCAGTAAGTTTTTACTCGGATTAATCAGGGTTGCACTGGCTGTTATTGCTCTGCTTTGTTTTGCAGCCATTTTTGGAAACTTTGCGGGTGCAGTCAGAATGGCTGAGTATTTCACTATTAATTTCATACTATTAACCATACTGACACTGCTCATATTTGTAACCACCAGGGTCGTAAATGCAGTTATTTATATGCTATTGGCGGGGAAAACATTACAGGGTTTGAACATGGTGAGAGACGGTATTCAGGTCATTCATAAAAAAGTTACGCGTCTCATCAATCTTCTTCTTTGGGTCTTTTTCTTTACAGCCGCACTGGGCTTGCTGAATTTCAAAGAGAGATTCATGGAGTGGGGCGATGAAACCCTGAATACTGGGTGGACCATTGGGGCGGTAGATATCACACCGGCCAACATATTGATATTTATTTTTGTGATCTGGTTCTCTGTGTTTCTTTCCCGAATCATAAGCACGATCCTTGAAAAGGATATTTTTACAAGGATCCCCACTGCCAAAGGAATTCCACATACAGTGACCATGTTGCTGAGAATTACCCTGATTACTGGTGGCTTCTTTCTTGCAGCAGCAGCAGCAGGTATGGAATTAAGCAACCTTTCGATCATCATCGGTGCTTTCTCTGTTGGTATTGGTTTTGGACTTCAGAATGTATTCAACAACATGGTATCCGGATTGATTCTGGCTTTCGAAAGGCCCATTAAAGTGGGGGATACAGTACAGGTGGGTGAATTAATGGGCGTAGTCCTTTCCATAGGATTCAGGGCAAGTATCGTCAAAAGTTTTGATGGGGCAGAGGTGATTGTACCCAACGGAAACCTGATCTCTAACAGCATGATTAACTGGACCCTTACCGACTATCTCAGGCGCATGGATATACGTGTGGGAGTGGCCTATGGTACCGATCCCGAGGCAGTACTGGAGATATTACGAGGATTGGCTGAGGAACATGAAAAGGTTCGGAAACATCCAGCCCCTTCTGCCTTTTTCCTTGGCTTTGGAGAGAGTTCACTTGATTTCAGGTTACTGGCATGGACCGATATCGATAGCCGGCTTACAGTTGAAAGCCAGCTAAATGTAAGTTTGAATGGCAAATTAAATGAGGCGGGTATTGAAATCCCATTCCCACAGCACGATCTGCACGTCCGGTCGGATGATACGAAGGGTTAGCTAAGAGAAGGAGTTACTCCTTTTTCCGGGTCCTCTTTTTTGGCTTGGGGGTTGCCGGATTTGTTTTGGATGCTGTCCTGGAGCTTGCTTTCGTGGATGCTTTCGTGGATGCTTTCGTGGTCTTCTTTTTCCTGGCAAACAATCCCAGGAACTCCTTCATAAGCCCATCCAGCAAACTGTATTTGAGCAATTGAAAATCTGTTTTTAATTTCTCCTTGTTCAAATCCAGTTTCTCTTTGATACGTTTCTTTTCCACCTTTAGCCCCTTGACCGAACCGGTCTGTGGTTCTTCGATATCCAGAATGAAGATCATAAGTTTTACAAAGAGGTTGGAGAGAAGGGGTGTCTCTGAACGGATCATCTTAACCACCAGAAGAGCAATTACCAGAAGGTAAGCAGCAGCCACAATCAGGTGCCCCCAGAACTCACTGGCGAGGATTTTATTCAGGAAACCTGCGAGGGCAATTGAACCAATAAGCACTACAATAAGCAGGAGTGTGGAGATGATGAAGACCGAGAAAAATATCCCGATAAAGAGGGAAAGTCTTTCAGTAATCCGGATTATCAATAGATTAAGATAATCTTTGGCGATGTTTTCCGTATCGTTGGAGATGCTGTCGATGTTATTTTTCAACTTTGACATAATTGGATTCTATGGTGTTCAAAATATTGGTTATTCTGGTCTTTAGATCTTCCGCTTCTTCCGTATCGATCCCCTCAATCTCTTTGAGTATCTTGCTCAGGGTCGACAGGTGATTTGAGATTGTGTTGCTGTCTGATTTGCTACCCCAGATATAGCTTCCAAGAAGTAAACCGCCTATGGTCCCCAAAGTAACGGCTCCAATAAGCTTAATGTTTATATTGTCGTGCTCCATAAGGTGTATTTTAAGGTAAATTTACAAAGTTTTCTTATCTATCCATCATCTGAACAGGCTGGATAAATGCTGTAAAGATTAGCTGTTAGGATCCGGGATGGTAAAGAAGAAGGCTGTACCCGACCCCTCCTCGGATTCGCACCAGATACGCCCCCCGTTCTTCTCAACAAAATCTTTGCAGAGGATCAGTCCAAGACCCGTGCCCTTTTCACCTGCAGTACCGGGAGATTTGAATTTGGTATCGATTCGGAATATTTTTTCAATATTCTCTTTGGCGATTCCAGTGCCTTCGTCGCGGACCATGACTTCTATTACATGATCGGTTTCTTCAATGCTCACTGCGATTGCGCCCTGAGTGTGACTGTACTTAACGGCATTGTTGACCAGATTCCTGAGCACCGTATTGATCATTTCACGGTCGGCCAGGGCCATCACTTTTTCGGGTAATTCCGAAATGAACTTTATCCCCTTCTTCTCGGCGGGAACGCGATGCAGGTTCATATTGACCTCCACCAGGGTGGTCAGGTTAAAGGCTTCGGGTGAATAGGCGATATCGCCACGCTGTGTTCTGGACCACGTGAGTAAATTTTCAAGCAGGTTGTAAATAAGCTCACTGGATTGATTGATTTTTTTCATGGAGGTGAGCCGCTCCTCTTCCTCCATCTGCTCATAGTTTTCCACCACCAGATCGCTAAGGGCATAGAGGCTGGAGAATGGATTTTTAAGATCGTGTGCCAGTATGGAGAAGAAGGTATCCTTCATGGCATTCAGTTCGTTTAATTCATCTTTTTGTTGTTCCAGGGAGCTGTTCTTGCTGGCAATTTCCGTAGTGCGTTCACTGATTTTCTCTTCAAGGACTGTTTTCTCCCTGACCAGATTTCGCTCTCTCAGCTTGATGATGGCTACAATCAATACAATGGTCAGAACCAGATAGACCACATAAGCGGCTATGCTCCTCCACCAGGGGGGATGAATAGTGATGCTTATGCTGGCTCCTTCGCGGTTCCATACCCCATCGCTGTTGGTGCCTATTACACGAAAGGTATAGGCGCCCGGCGGAAGATTGGTAAAGGGAACAAATCGCCGGGTGCCGATCTCAATCCACTGATTGGAGATTCCCTCCATCTTATAGGAATACCTGTTTCGGGATGGATTGGTGAAATCGAGGGCCGAAAACTCTATGGTCAACGAATAATCCTTGTGCGACAGATCAATCTCACTGGTATAGACACTGAGTTGTTGCGTGAAATTATTGTTCTCCTTCTCCATGGAGGTGATTCGCACAGGCGGAATGTAGTTGTTGGTGGTGAGCGAATCGGGGTGAAAGGAGACCAGTCCGTCAATGGCCCCGAAATAGAGCTCCCCGTTGTCGCTTTTAAAAACAGCTTTTAAATTAAACTCCTTCCCCAGTAACTCGTCCACAACAATGAAATCTTCCCATGCAATGATGGCCGGGTTGTGCATAACCAGTCCCGATCCTGTTGTAAACCAGAGGTTGTCATTTCCATCCCTGATGATATCATAGATGATGTTGCTGGGTAATCCATCGAAGGTTGTATAATTGGTGAAGCTTGAGTCGGTCTTGTTGAACATACTGATTCCCCCACTGGTCCCGATCCAGATGTAGCCCCGGGTATCTTCACAGAGCGAAATGGTAAAGTTATCCACCAGGCTGTTTCCCGATTCCGGATCGCTTTCATAATGATAGATCAGATTGGCGGAGGGGTCATACCGATCCAATCCGCGGGAGGTGGCAATCCAGATCTGTCCGTCGCGGTCCTCAAGCAGGGAGTAGATCAAATTCCTGCTCAGACTCAGGGGGCCATCGCCATCCTCCTGGAGGATGGTTCTCTCCTTGGTTTCAGTATCGAGAATGCAAATCCCGTTTCCCGTTCCGATCCAGAACCTGTGGTCGGAGGCTTCAATAATACAGTAGACCCTGTTGTTGGTGAAATAGTTAAAATCGGGCGCATCGAAATACTCTTCAACTGGTATAAACCGGTTCATAGATTTGTCCAGTATACTGACCCCATTCCTGGTGCCCAGCCATACCCTGGACTGACTATCCCTGAAAATCACATGCACATGGTTTTCGGGAATATGTCTCTCACCTGTCTGCTCCGCCATGTAGTGGATGGCTTCATTGGTGTTTCGGTCAATGATGCTCATTCCCTTCCCCCAGGTACCCACCCACAGCTTCCCTTCTTCATCTTCAAAGATGGAAGCGATCACATTGTCGAGCAGATCCATGGAGTTGGGAGTGTCCGATTTCTGATAGGTTTTAATGTTCTTCTTCTTCAGATCTGTCTTATCTACTCCGGCCAGGGTACCTATCCAGAGGTTCTGAGACTCATCCTCAAAAAGCGTGATCACAATGTCGTGAGCAATAAAATTGTTGTTATCGGCCAGGTTTCGAAAGTGCGTAAAATCCCCCCGCCCCTCGGGAATCAGGCCAGATACCTGGTTCAGTCCGCCTCCTTGTGTTCCGATCCATATATCTCCCAGGTGGTCCTGGATCATGGACTGTATATAGTTATGACTCAAGCTGTTTGGATTATGGGGATCGTGAAAATGGCTGACTATCTGCTCTGATTCGGGGTGGTAGATATTCAGCCCGTTTTCGGTGCCTATGAGTATATTCCCGTCCTGATCTTCCAGCAGGGAAGTGATATATGCATTTGTAATTGAACGGGGACCCGGTTCTTCGGCAGGGAAGTAGCTAAACTGCTCCAGCTGCAGGTTAAAGTTGCAGAGTCCGTTCGCCGAACCAATCCAGATAAGCCCATCTCTTCCTTTAAGAATTGGAAAGCCCTTGTCGTACAGGGCACCCCCCATCTCAATAGTACTCCGGTAAGATTTTACCTCATCTGTATGGTAGTCCAAAACGGACAGGGTGGGAGAGTGGTTGATATAAACAGAGGTTTCATCTGCAGTGAGTCCATAGATGAAATTATCCTGAGATGTACCTGCGCCTTCAGGGAGAGAGACGGTGGTAAACACCCCCGTATTTCTATCATACCTGTTGAGTCCGCCTTTGGTCCCAATCCATATGCGTCCATCTTCATCCTCTGCGATATCAAAGATCCAGTTGTTGGAGATGGTGTTGGAATCGGCCGGATCGTTAAAGAACTGTTCAAATGAATATCCATCAAACTTATTAAGTCCGTTCTGTGTCCCGAACCACATGTATCCCTCCGAATCCTGAAAGATGCATAAAATCTCGCTCTGTGATAAACCATCAGATACTTTATAACGACTGAACTGCCGAGACTGTCCTGAAACCAGACTCATGCTGGCGAAAAGCATGATCCATAAAATCCATATGATGCGGCCTGGTTTCATTTGTGATCTCTTATCAGTGTCGATCCCAAAGCTACGAAAATGAGGCCACACAAAGAATAAAATTGTTCTGTATAGGCTATGTTACCCAGAGTGTCGGTCAGGGTAATATCATCGACTGTCCCAGAAGTAATCTTCACGGCGCAGGATAGAAACATGTGTGAGGTAAGTGGGAT
>JAOZUK010000574.1 GCA_029938715.1 Bacteroidales bacterium
CCGGAAATCGGACCCGTAAAACGCAGCACACTGAGAGAGATGCATCAGATGTTAAATCCCCGGTTCTATACCAACTCAAAAAGATTTGGTGATCCAGCTGCTTCAATCATTCGCGGTTATGGATTTGGACTGGTATCCATGAAGGACCAGCAGGGAATTGTGGAGGTGGGTCACAATGGAGGTCTACCGGGATATGGAAGCAATTATATGTTTTATCCCCAGTATGGGATTGGGATCATGGCATTTAGCAACCTTACCTATGTGGGAAGTACAGTGCAGGCCTGTAACTATCAACTAATTGGATCCATAATTGATAAGGAACTTTTTATTCCCCGCCAGATCCAGGTTTCCCCGATCCTTCAGGAGCGGAAAGGACAGGTGGCTGACTTGATCAGAAGTTGGGATCCCGAACTGGAAAAAAACATTCTGGCTACCAATTTCTATCTGGATCAGTCAAGGGACAGCCGCATGGAGGAAGTGAATGGTTTTCTAAAAGGGATAGGTGATGTTGTCTCTATTGGACCGCTCATTCCTGAAAATCAATTGCGGGGAAGCTTCACCATTATTGGTTCAAAAAATAACTTAGAGGTATATTTTACCCTTTCCCCCAAAACAAATCCAAAGGTTCAGTGGTTATCTTTTCATCCGGTTTGAAATAGCTTTCAAACCCTTACTTATTTTTCTTTGACAAAAACTAACAGAATGGGACAATTGATTATTAACAGTTACGAAGAATTTGAACAGTATGTAGGAAAAGAACTGGGCACTTCCGACTATCACAAAGTCACCCAGGAGCAGATCAACAAGTTTGCAGATGCCACCCTTGATCACCAGTGGATCCATGTGGATACGGAAAGGGTAAAAACAGACAGCCCCTATAAGGCCACCATTGCACATGGCTATTTGAGTGTTTCAATCCTACCCTACCTCTGGTACCAGATTATCAAGGTAAAGAACGTCACCATGCTGGTGAACTATGGAATCGAGAACCTGAGATTTGGTCTGCCCGTTGTAGTGGATAGTGAAGTTCGTATGGTGACAAAACTTAAAACTCTCACAAACCTGAGAGGAACAGCCAAGGCCGAAGTTGAAGTGACACTTGAGATTAAAGGCAGTAAAAAGAATGCCTTTAAGGGAGTCATTATATTCCTCTACCAATTTAAAAAATAGCCAACATGAAACAGTTGATAATCATTGGAATGACCATCCTGCTGGTTCAGGTCTCCGGAATAGCCCAGACCGGACCGGAGGAGCATATATACTGGGTAAACAGCCTGAAGGTGCCCTGCACCGCTGAGAGCCCCAGTCACTGTTTACAGGTGCAAAAAGCAGAGGTGCCTGATCCCAATCAGTGGGAGTCTTTCTATTCCCCCATTTCCGGATTTGAGTTTGAGGCAGGATATATTTACAAACTTATTGTAAAAGAGAGAGAACTGGACGTAGCAACAGTTCCTGCCGATGGTTCATCCATTGCTTATACCCTGGTTAGGGTATTGGAAAAGAAAAAGGACAACCGGCTGGTAGTAAATGATATCTGGGTATTAGAAAATCTTAATGGTAATCCTATCGACTCAGGGGATCTCAGTGATCAATCTAATCCGCCGCAACTGGAGATCCATGTGGGCGAAATGAAATACAACGGAACGGATGGATGCAACAACTATTTTGGGGGAATTATTGAACTCAATGAATCCATCCTTCGATTTGGCATTGGTGCAGGAACCCGTATGATGTGTGAGCAGATGGAGGTTCCTGATGAATATAACCGAACGCTTTCGGAGGTACATCGCTATAAGGTAAAAGATCTGAAACTGCACCTGTTCAATAAGGAGGATACCAAACTGATGCAGTTTAAAAAAATTGATTAGGCTTCTTTACCTATATCCAGGTGACAGGCCTGTTAATAGGCCTCTCACAAAGTGCCCTATCTATATTCCTTCAA
>JAOZUK010000212.1 GCA_029938715.1 Bacteroidales bacterium
ACCAGGCCATCACAACCCTCCACCCAGCCTTCGACCAGGCCATCACAACCCTCCACCCAGCCTTCGACCCGGCCCAATACCGGGAACCTGAACCAGGATTATAATTCCAGAAACCGGGGGGATCAGCGATCACAGCAGTACAATCAGAACAAGAACAGCTATCAATACAGCAGACCGTCTTCTTCCCCATCAAGAGGAGGATCCTCAGGTGCCCGTCCCTCAAGCCGTCCCTCGGGAGGAGGAGGCAGAAGACGATAGAATAGGTATGAGCTTAGCCGGGAATGCCTTCAAGCAGCTTCCTTAACTCCGTAGCCTTTATTTCGGTTTGTGCAAGCTCCTCACGGATCCCAACAATGAATTTATTTTCATCCGGGTTGCCTCTGACGGCTTCGAAATCCCGGTCGGCCACCTCCTGGTCGCCATCGATACCAAATCCCAGTTTACTGCTGTTGTCAAACTCTTTGGTGGCATCGTTCAGGATCATCTTATCCATCTTGATGGTTTCACTCTCCCACTGTGTGATCAACTCAAGCAGTTGATCTATGGTGATCTCTTCCACATTTATTTCAAAGCGCGTGGAGAGCACCTGTGTGGTCCAGTCCCACAACTCACTCTCGTAGTCACCGTGAATCTGTTGCAAACTGGCTGAGACCTCTTCAAGCTGGCTGAATTTACCCAATTTTACTTCCCGCATAAGATGCTGAACGCGCTGGTCAGAAGCGATCATTCCGGCCATATCAATCCATTTATTTGGGATCGCCCTGCTGCCGGGGGAGAGCTCCTTTCGGATGCTTTCTATGTGTGGGGTCCCATGCAATGATTCCAGTTTTTTTATGAGCTGGTCGCCCACAAAAATATTCAGGGCTGTTGCATAGTACTTCCGGGTCGATTTTAGCATTAATCGCTTGATCCGAATCCCTTTATAGAATACTGTTTCCTGCTTTCTGGAGGTTTTTTCATAAAGTGCTGTCAGTATATCCAGGCTGTTGAGCATCTTTTGGACAATGTACGGACTCAGCAAGTCGAAATTGACAAGGTCAAATTTTTCCGGATCCTTCCGCTTATCCCTTTTGGGCCATTTTTCACTGTCGCGGCGTGTTCCCACGGTAAACAGGTTCATGCCCGGTGTGAGCATGCTTTTTTCATGATCCACGTTGATGTAGGAGAAGGGGAAATCGCTGGTATCGAAGCTGGCCATGTTCTTACCCATGACAACAGAATAGGCTCCGATTCGACCCGGCCAAATCAGGTAAGCAAATGAGCCGGTCTTGCTCCCTCTTTCCAGCACCCCCTGGTGAACTGGCCCGAGTTTGTACATGTGGTTGCTCTGGTTCGTTCCGCTTCCGGCATTGTAAAAGGAGAACATCCCTGCTATCAGGAGGGTTGATTTATGGTGGCTGACTGAATAGGGTCCGGCGAAGACACTCACTGCTTCCCCGTGAAATGCTTCAGAATTGCAAAAGAAGACGCTATTTTCCGCACTAAACTGCTTCCCCATTTCCACACTCTGGCCCACAAAGCATTTATCCAATAAGGCTCCGCTATCTATTCTGGAACCGGATAAGATGATGAAGTTCTTTGCGATCACATTTTCCCCTACTAAAGTCGGAGCCTGGGCATTGGAAGCGATGGACCCATTCTCCAGGAGGGAGACTCCCCGGATTACAGCGCTCTCGCCGATGTTCACCCCACTGATGGTGCCACTGTCATGGATTGTTGCTCCCGGCCCGATGGTTCCGGTTTCGGAGGTTTTTTCCAGGACATAGGCATCTATGAGCCTGTTGATGGAGGCAATCCATTCCGGATCGTGCCGGTAGCTTACCACCATATATGCCAGCTGCGCTGAGAGCCTGTCGAATATTTTCAGTTCCCTGCCGCCGCCTTCATTAAGCACCTCAATTTCATATCCATTCCCAAAAGAAGAGGGTCCGCTGACTGAAACGGAGCTTACATTTTCCAGAATAACCCGGTCCTCGATCCGGTAGTTTCTGATCAGCTGTACATGGTCCATCAGCACATCATCTCCAATCTCGCAATGTTCAATTTTGCTATGGTAGAGGCCCGAGGTTTTCTCATCTCCGTTTCCGCTTGGGATGACTCCGCCAAGCTTCCCTATTTTCACTTCACCCAGAAACCGGACGTAATGAATGTGATCTGCGGAGAATGGATCACTGACTCCGATTTTGGACCAATCGGAAGCATAACAGCCCTGGTTTTCCAGGGCTGTTATTTCAGATTGAGTTAAGGGGCGAAAACTCATGTTAGGTCTCGTGTAGGCAAATGGGAATGGGCGATCTCTTCTATCTCCTTAAAGTATTTCACCGATTCCACCTGGAGCTCCATGGTGGCTGGCTCATCCAGTGAGATTATGGCATGTTCATGCAGCTGCAGCATGGAGACAGTCCACATGTGACTTACCCCTCCTTCGATCACCTCACGAACGGCGCGTGCCTTGGAGAATCCTGTAATAATAATCACCACCTCCCTGGCATCCATCACGGTTCCCACTCCTACGGTCAGGGCCTGGGTGGGGACCTTCGACATATCGTTGTTAAAGAACCTGGAGTTGGCCAGAATGGTGTCATAACTGAGGGTCTTCACCCTGGTCCGGGAAACCAGGGATGATCCGGGCTCGTTGAATGCAATGTGGCCATCCGGTCCTATTCCTCCAAGAAACAATTCAATGCCTCCGTATTCCTTGATTTTCAGTTCATAATCCCTGCACACCTTCTCCAGATCCGGGGAATTTCCGTTCAGGATGTTGATGTTTTCAGGTGGAATATCAATGTGGTTAAACAGGTTGTTGTACATAAATGAATGATAGCTCTCGGAATGGTCTTCGGGCAGGTTTACATATTCATCCATATTGAATGTGACCACATTCTTAAATGAGATCTCACCTGCTTTGTACCTTCTGATCCACTCTTCGTATACAGGCATGGGGGAGGAACCGGTGGGAAGGCCCATTATAAAGGGCTTTTCAGCTGTTGGGCCGAATGCCTCTATTTTATTCCAGATATAATCTGCAGTCCATTTCCCGGTATCAGCCCTGGTGTCTTTAATTACAATCCTCATGGTGTTTTAGTTTTAGTTTTTTATGATAGTTTCACTATTATTCTTGCATCTCCAACCACACATCCTTCTCCCTCATTTAATACAAACAGGGGATTTATATCCAACTCTTCAATTTCAGGAAAATCCAGAGCTAGCTGGCCCAGTCGCAGCAGGGCATCGACGATTGAAGCTATGTCCCGCGGACTGTGTCCTCTCGATCCCCGCAGGATCTCAAAAGCCCGGGTGTTTTCAATCATATGCATAGCTTCGTCATAACTTAGCGGTGCAATTCCAAAGCTTATATCTTTGAAAATCTCCACAAAGATCCCTCCCAGACCAAACATAAGCACCGGGCCAAACAGGGGATCACGTTTTATGCCAAGAATTACCTCCTCACCTCCTGATATCATTGGGGTTACATAGGCACCCGTTATAGTGGCCCCCGGCATGATGGATTTAGCATTGCTGCGTATCCTCTCAAATGCATTCCGCACTTCCTGAGCCGATCCAACATTCAGTTCCACACCCTTAACTTCGGTTTTGTGAATGATCTCATCAGAAACTACTTTCAAAACAACCGGGTAACCGATCTCCTCCGCTGTGGTGACAGCTTCCTCCGCCGATCTGGCCAGTTTCCCCTGCGGTACCGGCATCCCGTAAGTTTGAAGCAATTCAATGGATTCCACCTCAGAAATGAATTCCCTTCCGTTTGAACTGTAATTATCCATCAGTTTCCTGGCCACTTCTTGCTGGATATTCTTTAGCACGGGTATCCGGTGCGCTTTCAACTTTAGATTCGTGTGGAAAAGATAGACAGCCTGAAATGCCATACACATGGATTCGGGAAGGGAGTAGTGCGGAATCCTGTGCTGCTGCAATATATCTATTCCGGAGGCTACGTCCTTTTCTCCCATAAATGAGGCATAGATGGGCTTGGTCTGATTCTTGGCGATCCTGGTTATATCAGTTGCAATGGCATCGATGTCTGTCATGGATTGGGGAGTGAGGATCACAAATACTCCGGCCACATCAGGATCCCTGAATGCTGCTTCAATGGCTACCAGGTAACGATCCGATTTGGCATCACCAATCACATCCACCGGATTGTTGATGTTTGCCGTTGCCGGAAGTGCTTTTTTAAGGATTGCGGTGGTTTCATCAGAAAATTTAGCCAGTTTCAGCCCCCTTGAAATTGCTGCATCGGTGGTCAGAACCCCTGGTCCGCCTGCGTTGGTAATGATGGCCACTTTCTCCGAAACCGGTACTGGCTGGTAAGTAAATGCAATGGCTTTGTTAAACATCTCCTCGATGTTGTCGCACCGGATAATCCCGGCCTGCTCAAAGGCTGCATCACAGATTTCATCCTTTCCTGTAAGCGATCCGGTATGTGAAGCAGCCGCAGATGCCCCTTCCTCGGTCCGGCCCGACTTAATAACAAGAATAGGCTTCCCGCTTTTCTCCAACACCTCCCGGGCAGCCTTCATTAATGCCACCCCATCGACGATCTCTTCCAGGTACACTAAGATGACTTTGGTTTCATCGTCATTCATCAGGTAGTAGAGAAGGTCAATTTCACTTATATCTGCTTTATTCCCAAAGCTGATAAACTTGGAGAACCCAATGTGTTTGGCCCTGGCATAGTCGAGCACGGCGGTACAGAGGGCACCACTCTGGGACAGGAATCCGATGTTGCCTTTCTCGGGCATCTCCCTGGCAAACGATGCGTTAATGTTGGTTTCAGGGGCTGTATTGATTACCCCCAGACAGTTGGGTCCGATCAGTGACATGTCATACTTCCGGGCAATCTCAATGAGCTGTTTCTCTCTCTTCAAACCAGCTTCACCCACCTCCTTAAATCCGGCAGAGATAATAATGACCGATTTGATTCCTTTCTTACCACACTGTTCGAGTGCCAGGTGGCAAACCGAGCTGGGAAAAACAAGGATGGCCAGGTCGATTTCATCAGGCACATCAATCACATATTTGTACGCTTTGAGCCCTTTGATACTTTTCTCTCGTGGGCTTACAGGATAAACTATACCGTTGAAATCGGCTTTCAGGATATTGTCGAGGATGTCGTGTGGTACAGTTCCTTTTACTCTATTTGTACCAATGATGGCTATTGATTCGGGATGAAAAATCGTTTCCAGATTTTTCTGTCGAAGGATTTGCAATTCGTCCATATGCGACTAAAGGTATTGAGCGATGAATTCCACTGCATCATCAATGTTCTGAATCTCCAGTGCTTTGTCCTGATCCATTTCAATATCAAACTCTTCTTCAAATCCGGCGATGAGTTCAATGCTTTGCAGGGAATCTGCTCCCAGATCAAAAACAAAATTGGCATTGTCGGTGATTTCGGAAGGGTCCAGTTTTAGCACATTGCTTACCACTTCCTTCACCCGTATTAAGATCTTATTTTTTTCCATTGTTGATACATTTATAGTTGAATATTAGGAACCAACCAGATTAATCGTTTAAGGTAGGATTTTTTTTTTAATCCAATTAACCTCTGTGTGCACTTTGGCACTTTCATTCTATCTATTTCAGTATACCGATGCTAAGCCCTGCAGTGGGCATCACACCGGAGAAATCTATATTACCGAGGCTTTTGTATTTGGTGAAATGATCCTCGTCATCGTATTTGGCCAGACGAATTTGCCCACCGATGTACGCATCGATGTAGAGGACTTTGACAAAGGTGAATTTCCAGCCGATATGCACACCCAGTGCAAAAATGTTCAATAACCGGGTTACTTCCTCCTCAATCCATTCATCTTCATGATAGTATTCGGACATACCTGATAACCAGAGCCTCCTGGCTAAAAGACTGGGCGCTGCGTAGAGTCCCACCGGGGACCTTTGCTTTTTGTATTGATCGGTGAGCAGATAGTTCTTCAAGGTAAGGCCAATCCCATATCCTGAGATGTTATTATTGTTGTAAGGGATGGAGGAGGCCAGGGTTGCGTTGTAGTAATCCAGCTGCTGATTCTTTATGTATAATCCTGAGATCCCCTCCTCGGTGGCAAAGGTGGCCAGTCCCGAGATCGCCAGACCCATCTTGGGGGTTATGGCACGTTCATAGATAATGTGGAAAGTCCCTTCAAACAGACTGATTGGATTGATGGCAATGGCGGTTTTGTAAGGTATCGTGATTACCGAATCTGGACGAAAAGATTGTAATCCCTTTTTCTTTGGCTCCTTTCTGGGAACCTTCAAATCTTCTATGGATAGTTCAATCTCCTGAAGTTTGGTATTGAAGTAGACTGGATCGAAATCGAGCTTGGAATCCTCCATACGAGACTCAATTTCCTGAAGTTTAGTGTTAAAATAGACAGGATCGAAATCGAGCTGGTCAATCCGTTGGTCTACTTCGGTCAACTGTCGCTCCAGTTCCAAAGGTTTTGTCTCCCAGACTTTTAATTGTGAGTTGAATAGCTCTATCTGAGAGTTCAGCAGCTCCAGTTTCATATCCAGGAGTTGCTGGTTGACTTCAGTTGCATCCTGACCCATGGTCTGGACGAGGAATAGGAATGAGAAAATGAGGGTAATTGTGAAAATTTTACCGGGGTTTCTTTTCATGATCTTTTGGTTTTAGGACGATATGGATAAGGTCTGGACATACCTCATCCATATCAGGTTATTGATTAAATCTTTACAGAGAAGATGTCTCAACCCCGGTCAGGGTTGCGTATGTAAGGTGCTATTTACTCAGATCCAGAACTCAGATCCAGCAGCTCCACTTTTCTGAACTCATAAGGATGGCTCTCTGCCTGGAGGGCAATGTACCCCGAGGTCAGGGGGGTTCCCTGTGCCAGTGGGAATCCTTCAGGGAGGTCACCCCCAATCTGTGGTTTGGAGTAGGTAATTACTGTATCTCCCTCCACAATGTGGTGAAT
>JAOZUK010000575.1 GCA_029938715.1 Bacteroidales bacterium
ATTTTATCATTTTCCTGTCGATGGCAATGTCCACCAGTACACTGGTATCCGTAACTATCCTCAAATCACTTACCGTTCCTATAATAATTCCTGAGAATCTCACATGATCTCCTGACCGGAGCCCGCTCACCGCATTGAAGGAGGTATGAACAGTAACGACTTTTGAAAACATTTTACTGCTGCTGCCGATGATATAAAAAATGGCAATAAATAAAAAAGTGCCTACGAGAATAAACAGACCTAGTCTGATTTTCCTGCCTCTGTCGAATTGCATAGCGATGGATATTAATGTCTATTTAAAAAACGAGTTCACAAAAGGATCTTTATGATGTTTCATCTCATCAAGGGTTCCCCCTGCTTCAAATTTGCCCTCTTTAAGGACCCTTACCTGGTTCGCAGTGATCTCAATACACTTGATATCATGAGAAATAATCAAGGAAGATGTGTTGTAGTCCTCCTGGACCTTTAAAATAAGTTCACTGATCTCTCCGGAGGTCACAGGATCGAGTCCTGTGGTGGGTTCATCATACAGAAGTATGTTCGGTTTCAGAATAAGTGTTCTGGCCAACCCCACCCTTTTCATCATTCCACCAGAGAGTTCGGATGGCATTTTATCAATAGATTCAATCAAACCAACATTAATAAGGGCTTCTTCAACCAATTCATTTAGTTCTGCTTTAGTCCTTTCCGGACCCTTGGTATATTTCAGGGGAAATTCAAGGTTATCCCTGACGGACATGGAATCATATAGGGCCCCCCCCTGAAATACATACCCAATTTTTATTCGTAATTCGGTTAATTTTTCATCTTTCAGAGCCAGGATATTCTTTCCAAGTACAGTAATATCGCCAGCATCAGGTTCAATAAGTCGTACGATACACTTAAATAAAACCGATTTACCGGTACCGGAATGGCCAAGAATGACCATGTTTTCTTTCTCCTTTAATTCGAGATTCGCACTGGTCAGGATATGAAAACTCCCAAAAGATTTCTTCAGACCACTTACATTCAACACCACACTATTGCTTAAGGGCTGATCCATCTGGTTTTAATTAAGTATATGTGTCATTTGCACAGCCAGCAAATCAATAATAAATATGGAGATGGATGAAAGGACAACAGCAGAGTTTGCCGCTTCTCCAACACCTTCAGTCCCTCTTTTTGCGAAATACCCTTTGTAGCTTCCAATAAGACCAATGGCAAAACCAAAGAAAAAGGTTTTTATAATTGTAGGAATAAGATCAGAAAAATGGATTACATCAAAAGCCTTATGAGCAAATGCCTCCAGGGAAATATTGTATGCGGCACTGGCACTAATATAAGAGCCAAGAATGGAGAATGCATCGGCATATAATACCAGAAGAGGTAACATAATACTAACTCCAATGACCCGGGTAGTAACAACAAAACTAATCGGATTGGTTCCTGAAACTTCCATGGCATCCAGTTGCTCAGTTACCCGCATCGATGCCAGTTCAGCTCCTATTCCAGATCCAACTTTTCCAGCCACAATCAATGCTACAATGACCGGTCCGATCTCTCTGATGATGGAAAGGGAAACCATTCCCGGCAGCATCGATTCAGCTCCGAATTTAGCGAGTGTCGGCCCGGATTGCAGGGTAAGGACTAAACCAAGAATAAACCCGGTAATGGAAATCAGGGGAAGAGTTTTGTTTCCAATTCGGTAGCACTGTTTGGAAAGCTCCTGAAGGTTTACACCGTGTTTAAGGAGATTGTAAGAAATCGTTGAAACGAAAGAACCGATTTCACCAATATCAATCAGGAGATCGGTAATGGAATCTTTAATTTTATTCCTACCTGCCATATGAACAAATATACAATATTATTGTTTTTTGTTTGGACAATTGTGAAAATAAATTGCCTATTTACCGTAGTTTCAGTATTTTGTGTAAATAATTCGATAGGCTTACTTAAGCTAT
>JAOZUK010000213.1:0-1974 GCA_029938715.1 Bacteroidales bacterium
TGGCTCCCCCCTTATCATATAGCGCCTGCTGCTTCTCATACTCCAGCTCGGAGATTTCCTTGTCAACCTCTTTGGATTTGATCCTCAGGTCGTTTACATACTCCTCATCCTCCAAGTTAATAAGAATTGCACCAGCCTTTACACGGTCGCCCAGGGCATATGGTTTCCGGGTGGCCGGATTGACCTGCAGATGGTACTCCCCGGTAATCTCTGAGATGAGGATTACCTCTTTCGACGGGTAGACTGATCCGGTGGTGCTTACAAATTCTTCTATGGATGAGGTGGTCGCTTCGATCACTCCAACGGGCACCTCAACAGTGGTACTTACCTCCATATCGGGCTGTTTGCAGGAGCTAATCAGCAGGGCTGCAGCAGCAAAGGCGAAAGAAGTGGTTAGGATCTGTTTCATGATTATAGTTGTTCTATTTGTTTTCATCTTCATAGGTTTTCAGCTCTTCCGGAATGATGGGAACCTGTTTTTCAAAATCATAAAGGGTTTGAATCTTCAGATTCAGCAACTCAATTTTATAATTAATAATGGCATTGGTCAGTGCCATCTTGGATTCGGAGAGCTGATTCTGGTATATACCCAGGTCAAGACTAGTGAGGTCGCCATTGCGGTACCGTTCAAGGTTGATGTCATAGGCCAGTTCTGCATTCTTTACGGTTTTGCGCTGGATCTCAATCTGGTTCTCAAGGTTTTTCATACTCCGGACCACCAAGCGGATATTCATCACTATGTCGGTTCGTTCTACCTCATAGCTGATCCGGGTGCTTTGCAGGCTAGCTTCAGCCGCCTTGATCTCTGATTTCCGCTCACCCCAGTCAAACAGGGGGATGTTCAGTGTAAGCCCGATGGCCGGGGTGTTGGTGGGAGTTTCAAACAACTTGCTAAACTGCTCATCGTTCCCCTGAACCCCAAAGGAGGCGGTTACAGAACCAGCAAATTCATTGGTCGATTTTGCTACGATCAGATCGAAATTGGCATTCTCTAAATCGATCTCCCTTTCCCGTAATTCCATCCTGTTCTCCAGGGCATGACTAATTGCAAGTTCCTGGTTCACAGGTATGGTATCGGCGACAATTTCGGCTGCAATCATCAGGGTGGTATCAAGGGGAAGTCCAATAAGTACTTTGAACTGATCCAGGCTGTTAGCCAGGTTCAGTTCCGCATTAAACACTCCGGAATAGCTGGTGGCCAGGTTTACCTCTGCCTGGTAGAGTTCTTCCAGGGCCAGCAGTCCCCCTTCCACTTTGTTTTTGATAATTTCGTAACTCTCCTCATTGTTTTTCAGATCCTCGTGGGCGATCTCAAGACTCATCTGGTTGGAGTAAACCGAATAAAACTCCTGGGCCACATTGCGCTCCAGTGCAAGCCGAATCAGCAGGTACCTGATCAGCGAGGCTTCGTATTCAAGCTCCAATGTTTCTGTCTCCATTCGAGTCCGGTTGTAGGTGAATATGGGCTGGGTAAACTGAAGATAGAGGCGGTTGTTAAAGGTTTGGTTGACTGGGTCGGTAGCAAATTGGGACTCAGTATAACTATAGTCATAGGAAAACCGGTTGACCAGTGTAAGTTGACCGTCGGTGGGCAGGATTCGCTGGTTGATGGCAAAGGTTCCTCCTGAAGAGGCCGATTCGTTCAGAAACCACTCACTGGTCTGGGAATCGAAACGGTTGGTCTTCTCATACTCGAAGGGATCCAGGGTAATGGAGAACTGCGATTTTAGCCTGGCCATCTGGGCATTGAGTCTCTCCTGGCTTCGTACCAGGGAGAGCTCAGTCTGCTGCATTTCCGGACTATTTTCTACAGCAATATCCATGGATCGGTCGATGGTGAGCAAGGCTTGTGCATTCAAAGCGACTCCGAATACGGTGATTGTAACCGCCATAAACAATCCCTTTCTGAATCTGCTGGTATTGAAATATTTCATCATATTCTAATTTTCCACTTTATACTTTCCACTTTCCACT
>JAOZUK010000213.1:2074-6936 GCA_029938715.1 Bacteroidales bacterium
CTATCTCCTTCTCACCCACTTCACTGCATCGGCAATAACCCGTCGGCCGTCGGTCTGGTTGGTAAGCCGGATCGAAGCAGAGTCGGCCGGGAAATGAAAGGACCCCAATCGGTTCCAGCCATCTTCCGGATTGTTCAATTCAAAGCTTACCTTCTCGCTTCCTTCACTGGAGGAGATGGTGTAGTTGTAATCGGTTCCCTTATCGGCAAACTCTGGTCCAAATCCCCTACCGTGTCCAGTTCCCTGACCCTGCCCCCCCTGTGGGCTGCCCTGTTCCCTGCGGGAAGGGCGTTTATACATAGCAGATACGGGGATGTAGACGTAGACATCGTAAAACCCTTTTTCAGGCAGGCGAGTACTCCAGGTGACATGGTTGGTGCCATCGCCATTGCGGATGGCCATGGCCGACCGTACGGTTTCTCCATAATAGCCCGAGTGCGCCACAGGGGTCCACCGTGAAGGGGTCCACCACTCGTTCAGACTCTCATAAAGCAGTCCGTCATCCTTCTCCTTCCTGGAGTCGACCCATTGCTTCAGTTTGCTCTCCCGGGAGATGGAGAAATTGCTGAACCCTTCATCTTCATTGTCCACCACATATTCATCCTTGTATCTATAGCTGACCGCCTGATCGGTACTTCTATCATACTCTTTCAGGTTGGTAGCTGTGACTTCAGTGGCAGACCGAAGGAAATTGTTGTAGCTGGAAGGGATATTTCCCGATATGAGCGTATTGATGGTCATCAACATGGGTCTGTCATACAGTACCACCTGTACCTCCCGGGTCTCGCCCGCCTCCACTTCGTAAAGGCGTTTTTCTTCGGTCATTCCACCCCCGCCACCAAAACCGCCCTGTCCCATGATCCGGAAGTTGAAATCGACCAATCCCCGGGCATTTCCCACATTGCTTATTTTAAATTTTACCAGGTATACATCTCCAATATCATCACGGGTCTGCTGATAATCCGGTTCCGATATAAGGAAGGATGGCATCTCGCCGCCTGCATTAAATACCTCCAGGTAGGGTGCAATCTCCACCCCGAATTCATCATAAAAGTCACCCGAGAACTGTTCAAAAGTAATCTCAGAAAAAGCATGGTCCTCCAGGTAGTAATAGAAGAAATAGTCAAAATCACCCATTCCCACCCTGTTTTTCAGGGCAGAGATAATAAAACTGCCGGTCTGGTTGATCAGCGATGAAGTAAGTTCGGTGTCCCATCTGGCAAACAGTTCGATCATACTCTTCCTGCTCAGTAAGAGGTTGGCCCGTTCCTTATCGGTAATTCCACCGGTGAAACCCTCTCTGGGTGAGACTTCATAGCCCTCCTTCAGGTAGATCTCCAGCATGGAATTGAATACGGGGTAATCTCTGGAGCTGATGCCGGTCACATAACTGTAGTAAAGGGGGAATACGCAATAAGGATTCTTGTTGTACGAGATATCACCCTGGAAAGTAATCAGCTCGTCGCGCCTGCTCCCGCCTCCGGAGCCCCCTCTGCCCCGGGGGCGGGTTTCACTGTTAAAAAAGGTATTCTGCAGGAATCGTTTAAATTGATCGGTTTCGACCTCGCGGGGACTTCTTTCGCTTTCACGATCGCGGTTGCGACGCTCCTCTGCTAGTTTAAACCGCTCAAAATCAAGTGTATTTATCCCGGCTCCCTTTTCGGGTAGAAGGATCATCTCGGGAAGTATATTCTCCACGGTCTGTATATAGGGCCTTTCATAGGCATGGTACTGGATTGGAACCTCCACCAGGTTGATCCGGTCGAAGGCATAGTAGAGATCCAGTTCATCCAGTTCATAATTATCCTTTGCCTCTGTAATCAATGCCTTGATGGTATCCTGGATGTGGGTGAAGTAGCCCGAAAAATAGTCATGCTCCGGATTCAGATAGAGGTTGTACTCCACTCCGTCGATCTCCAGACTCCTTCTCTCAAGGGGAGCCAGGATCAGTGGAAATGCATTCAGATCATTTTCAGGTGTAAAATGGATCCCTTCCTCATCCTTGGATACATTTCCCGGGGCGATGGCCGTGATGGTGCTATCACCTCTTACAGTAAGCCTGAACCTTGTAAAATCAGGCTCCCGGGGCTGGAAGGTCTCCAGGTTGAATCCTACTCCAGCCACCGGATACCAGTTTAATTCGGGAGTAAGCAGCATATAGTCGGGATGGATAATCCCAGGTTTTTTATCAATGGCGGCGACCATGATCCGCTTGGTTGCATCCATCTGTTCACGTGGAATATCAAGGTAGGCAATAGATTCGTCTGGAACACCGCTATAGTGGATATTAAAACTTGTCCTTTTCCCAGCTTCCAATCCAAGGTCAGGAATCAGCATCAGGAGTTGTCTTTTTCTGGCATATTCAATGGTCCTGCCCAGGCTGGTGATGCTATCGATACTAAATCCGGGGTTCAGGGAGAAGAGCATGGTATCGAGCGGGAGATCGTTTTGATTTTGAACCCGCATGGCGGAAGTAACCTGCAAGGATCTCCCCTGCTGGTTCACGCTCAGATTGTTGGAAATCACATCGGTCAAATGTTTTCCCACATATCGGTTGTTCAGTTCCAGGTAAGCTTCCCTGTCCCTGGCCACATCCCGGTAGCTGCTGTAGTAGCTTATTCCAACCAATAATCCGGCCGAAACAAAGCCTATAAAACCAATTAAATTGAGTCCGTTCCATCGACCGGTTTGAGGAAGCCTGTTCAGAAAGCGAATGGTAGCAAAGATGAAGCCAGTCCCCAGTAGCAGGTATGTAAGCCGATGCAGCAGGATAAGCCTTGGATCTGCAAACCCGATAAAGTCGGAGTAGACCATGGGCAGGTTGAAGGCCATGTAATCGAGCATGCCATAGAGCTTATCCTGGAAATAAAAAAGAGTCAGACCTATATAACCCAGCAACACCAGGAAGGTAATGGCCTGACTTCGGAACAGGATCATCATAAAGAAGGAGAGCCCAAGGATAAAGACCAGGGTGGGAATTGAGATAAGCAAAGGGTAGTAAAGGTAGGCCACCCATTCCACCGGAACATCTTTCCGTATCAGGTTGAATACCAGGGTCATGACCAGGGCTAACAAGACCAGTCCCACAAACAGCACCAGAATGCCCAGTGTTTTCCCAACTACATATTCGCCGTTGGTAATGGGGCGTGCATAGATCACCTCGGTGGTATCCAGTTTTTTGTCCCGTTGAAGAAAATCGGAAGCCAGGAAAACAGCAATGACCGCCTGGGCCACATTTATAAATAGGACGTTGATGTAGGGCAGGTTGGCAGCAATGGCCCTGAAGGTCCACAGTCCATCATTATGTCCCCCGAACAAAGCCACATTGGTCCCGAACAGGATCAGGAGGGCCAGGATGGCAAAAATCCTGAAGAACCAGCTTCTGAAGAGGGTTTTGCTCTCATAGGTGGCTACATTCCATATGTTGATCAGGTTCATTTCAGGTTCCAGTGTTCCAGTTTATTGTCCATGTAGTGGACATAGGCATGTTCCAGGTTGGGGTCTACCTGTACTGCTTCGATACCGTCTGGTTTCTCTCCAACAAATTGCACCTCCCATCCTCCCCCGGAAGGAATGGTCGAGATAATGGGTACCTCTGTCTTTAATGTTTCATAAACCTCCTGGCTGATCTCAGCCCTCCATACGAATCCTTTTGCGCTTTCCACCAGTTGATCCGGGGTACCGTGGTAAATGAGCGATCCTTCGTTCAGCAAGGCCATCTGGTTACAGGTGCTTGAGATATCGCCCACAATATGGGTGGAGAGTACAATAATGGTCTCGGAATGGCCCAGGTCCGACAGGAGGTTCCTGAACCTGATCCTCTCTTCGGGATCAAGTCCGGTGGTGGGCTCATCCACAATAATTACTGAGGGACTGGCAATCAGTGCCTGTGCTATGCCCAGTCTGCGTTTCATTCCACCCGAAAGTTTATTGGCCATCCGGTTCCTGAATTCAAACAGGCCCACACTCTCCAGCATCTCATCCACACGTTCACCCCGTTCTTTTTTTGAGTTCATACCAGCCAGACGGGCAGCATAATCAAGAAACTCCCAGGAACGGAGCTTGGTAAAGAATCTGAAATCCTGTGGGAGATAACCTACCATCTTCCGCATCTCCTTACGGTATCCGCTGATATCTCTACCGTCTACCAGCACCTGGCCTGAAGTGGGTTGCATCAGGGTGACCAGTATTCGAATCAGGGTTGATTTTCCAGCACCATTGGGTCCCAACAATCCGAACATACCTTCGGTGATGGTCAGATCCACGTTATCCAGAGCTTTAAATCCACCTGAATAGGTTTTAGTAAGACTTTTAATTTCTATCTTCAAGGTTGATTACTTTTGCAGGGTCTGCTATTTGTAGGTTTTTGACTGTTTCGACGCAATAAGGTTTAATATGTTACAGCAATACTTGACAATTAAATTAAACCTTTTTGCAATAGGTCAGTCATAGAATCAATTATACATTTAAATTAATCGGAAATGAAAAACTATTTGAACTTAAGAATGATTGGCCTGACCCTACTGATCTCTCTTTTTGCATTAAATATATCGGCTCAGGGACCTGGCGGAGGACGTGGTTTCCAGATGACCGAAAAAGATATCAAGGAGCGATCGGAGAATACGGCGGAAGCCCTTGGACTGACTGATGAACAAGCTAAAAAAATATTGGCGGTTGATATGGATTTTTATAATAAAATGCAAATCGAGCGCCAGAAAATGATGTCTTCCGGAGGACCTCCAGCCGAAGGTGATCGCCAGGCAATGCGGGATAAGATGATGAAGATGCGGGATGAGCGCAATGCTGAGTATGAGAAGGTGCTTACCCCTGATCAGTACAAGAAATTCATTGAGAGACAGGAG
>JAOZUK010000576.1 GCA_029938715.1 Bacteroidales bacterium
TAAATGAAGTACCTGCGTAGATGGCCAGTGAACGGAGAACTTTACGGCGTTTCAGTTCCTGCCAGAACTGCGATAGTTTGTTGGGGCTATCAGGCATTTAGAGTGATTTTGGTTAATGCAAGTTACAACCTTGCTGAATATGAGTCAAATACTACAACATATGGATCAAATGATTTCAAAATTCCTTTAGTCCTCCGGCAAAGGCAAGTTCATTTTCTGAAGAATTTTAATGAACCGGGGATTGTCAAATAGTGGATCAAGATTATATATAGAAGTTGCTATGTATGGCATATTTTGATCGTGTAATTCATATCCTTTTTCAACCCAATCCATGGCTTTATCCGGTTGATCCACCATCACATATCTGTATGCCATTTCAATGGGTACTAAAAAATATCCTTTTTGAGCCAACACCTCCGACTGACGCAAAATTTCTTCATACGCTGCGACAAAACCATGCTCATCGAATATCGCCTCAATCTCTTTCAGGGAATCTTCTTCAAGCGGCAGAATATGAATTACAGCTTCAAATGTCTTGTTGTAATCCTTACAACGATATGCCGCCCCTTCAATATTACCATATGCAAGAACGTGTTCCGAATCGTTTGTCACTACTTTTTCCAGATAAACCAGGGCAGTTTCACAATCATCCAGGCACATTAATAGGGCTGAATACCACACCTGGATCAAAGGATTTAATGGATCCAGGTCAATCGCCAGTTGGCCCTGTGTTAATGCCTCACCAGGCCGCTGCAGGATACTCAATAACTGTGCATATAAGACCCTTGTCGTGGCGTCGTTGGGATTAATGGCCAGGGCTTTCAAGAATTCCTTTTCACTCTTCTCCCAGTTCCATTCGCTCAACCAAGCGCTCGCAGCACTTATAAAATGAGAATCAGCAAGATCAGGATCCAGTTCAAACGCTTTATTAAGGTTTTCGTAGATTTTCGGACCTGCAATTTCCGGCGATTCATAACCCATTTGTGCGATGGATAACCAGACCATTGTCAGACCGGTATAGAGAGGTGCCCATTCAGGATCCTTCTCAACAGCACTGTTCAAATATTCCCTGGCTTTATTCAACGATTCTTCACTAGCGTCATCCAGGAAATAAGAACCCATGAGGTATGCATCATAAGCCTCCCTGTCAACCGTCCTATCCCTATTAAGTAATCGCTCTTCTTCAGGAGTTAATTCTACCATGATCTCATCCGCAATCTGTCTGGTGATCTCATTATTGAGGTTCAAGATCTGGCTTTTCTCCACCCTGTATTCGGCAAGCCAGATTTGTTCCTCATCGGGAGCGAGCACCTTCAGTTGAAAACATATAGTGTCACCCATGCATAGGACACCAATTTCCATCAGTGCATCTACCTTCCGCTCGGATGCGATCTGTGGTATTGTCATATCGACATCTTTATATACATCAGATGTAGTTTTGGAAATGACCCTTATTTCGCTGATTCGTCCTACATCATTAATAAGCATAGAATGCATGCCTGATATCAAAATATCAAGCTGTTCATCACCTGTATAATTTTCGAATGGCAGTATCACCAATGACTGAATGTCACCTGCACGTAACTGTTTCCCTCCTCCCACAATATTGAGGACGGCCAGTCCAATAATCACGATGAAACTCACATAGGTTGCAATTTTCCACGCATTGGGAATCACTGTTTTCTCTCCTTCTTTTGCCTCTTCAAGCGGTTTGGTTTTCTCGACTCCCTCTGAGGTTAAATCGTATAGCCACGATAAAATAATCGCCAGGGGAAATCCCACAGCCAGCACGATCACCGCGATAATAAGTAAGTTGGGTGGAAGGTTTAAGGGTTCCGCCAGATTATTAATTAGTTCTATTAGAACAAATGCTGCGGAGGCATATACAGTAATGACGTGGATGACTCTCCGTCGCTTTAACTCCTGCCAGAATTG
>JAOZUK010000577.1 GCA_029938715.1 Bacteroidales bacterium
AATCCACTTTAAATAAGAAAGAAATCACCCTCGATCTCACTAAAGAGATGATCGACAAACTCATAAAGAGCACCAAACGGGAGATATCCATCGATTACATTCAGAAAGTGGTCTGTAATTATTACAACATCGGACTGGAGCTATTGCAATCAAAGACCCGAAAAAGGGAGATTGTACAGGCAAGGCAGGTAGCCATGTTCTTTTCGAAGTCTCTTACCAAGTCATCACTGGCAACTATTGGTTCACAAATTGGAGGTAAAGATCATGCTACTGTACTTCATGCGTGCAAAACTGTAAATAACCTGATCGAAACGGATAAAAGGTTCCGTCTCCAGGTAGATGAGATCGAAAAGAAACTTAAGTTGTGAGGGTGAATGCACTTTTTGATCCTCTGCATACTCTCTTCCACAAGCATCTTTGTAATTTTTAAATTTCTTGATCGCCAGGGGATTCCATCTTTCCCTGTGATTGTTCTAAATTATCTCACCGCTTCCATTCTTGGGTTCGTCATCAATCCAGGGGGCATTAAATTTCATGTGATCAAAGAGGCCCAGTGGCTCCCCATCAGCACCATTATAGGGATACTGTTTATTATTATGTTCTTTCTTATTGCGTTTTCATCGCGTAAGACAGGCATCTCAATCACCACGGTGGCCAGCAAAATGTCAGTTATTTTCCCCATTCTATTCTCCCTTCTTATTGATACATCGGATCAGTTAACTCCAGTCAAAACAGTGGCCATTTTTACTGCTCTAACCGGGGTTGCGTTTACAGTGTTTAAACCAAAAAAGGGATTTATAGATCCTTCTGTCATCTACATTCCCCTTATCCTTTTTTTTGGAATGGGCGTAGTCGATTCCCTTGTCAAATTTGCTCAATACAAGTTTGTAGGCGAATCCGACACCGCTCTGTTCAGTGCCGTCCTATTTTTAAATGCATTCCTGTCTGGTTTGATCGTTCTGCTTTTTTTTCCTAAATACCACCGCAATTTTTCGAAACCAAACATCTGGGCCTGGGGAGTACTCCTGGGTGCAGTGAACTTTGGTTCGATCTTCTTCCTGGTTCGGGCACTGAACTTCATCTCCTCATCTGGTTCTAAAATCGATAGCTCTATTATTTTCGGAGTGAATAACATAGGAGTTGTAGCCCTTAGTGTACTACTGGGACTCCTTATATTCAGGGAAAAACTGCGAGTTATAAATTGGTTGGGCATCCTGCTTTCCGCAGTTGCTCTATTTTTGTTTACACTGGGTTGATGACAGATCTATACCGAACCATACATAATCCTTCGGAAGGACTATATAAGGAAAAAGGCAGCAAATTTATAGCCTTCGCATATTCTGTATCCTCGGAAGATGAGATTAAAGAACGGATGGTATTCCTGCAAAAGCAATTTCATGATGCTCGTCATCATTGTTATGCCTGGCGCCTTGGAGCCAATATGGAGCGTTACAGGGTAAATGATGATGGAGAACCTTCAGGTAGTGCAGGGAATCCAATATTTGGACAGATTCAGTCACGAAATTTGACCAACATTCTGGTCGTAGTGATTCGCTATTTTGGGGGTACCTTACTGGGTGTTGGAGGATTAATCAATGCTTACCGCTCTGCTTCATCGGACGCACTGGACCAGACTCGTATAGTGGAACAAAAGGTATATGACCGATTAAACGTTCAGTTCGATTATCCACAGATGAATTCGGTGATGAAAATAATTAAAGACCTTGATTTAAGCTTTGAAAATCAGGAGTTTGATTTGAAATGTTCCCTAACACTCAAAGTCTGGAAAAGAAAAATGGATCTTGTTTATGCACAATTGTCACTGATCAAGGGGTGCAAGTTATCCAGGGTGGAATAGAAGGAAGTTATTATTTGTTTATCAACAATGCGAATGCCTCAATTGACACAATATTATATTTGTAATAAATCGAC
>JAOZUK010000578.1 GCA_029938715.1 Bacteroidales bacterium
GCTATCCATGCCTCCTGACCTCCCATATTAAGCATACCCCCATTGTCGCTGGTAAATATAATCAGGGTATTGTCTGCGATATCCAGTTCATCCAATAATGAGAGCACTTCCCCAACTATCCAATCCAACTCATGAATAAAGTCACCATACATACCACAATCACTTGTGCCCTTAAATTGGGGAGCAGGAGTAAAAGGATGGTGAATGTTTGTTGTTGCATAATAGAGGAAGAAAGGCTCTTTTTTATGTGTCTTAATCCATTCTATAGCCTTTTCTTTCAGGGTGGTGCCGACCATTTCATCTTTATAAAGGGCATGCGCTGCTTTTGCTCCCCCAATGTCGTTTAAGCTGAATTTTTCACGATATTCTTTTGTTTGAGCTTTTTCTCCGTAAACAAAGGGATCGCAAGGATCATAGCCGACAACATGGTGATTCTCAACATACACAAATGGCGGATGACTGTTTACCACCGGAACTCCGAAGAAATAATCAAACCCCAATTCGAGTGGTCCCGGTTTAAGCGCTCTGTTCCAGTCAACCGGATTTTCAGTTCCAAATCCCAGATGCCATTTCCCAATACAGGCAGTGGCATAACCGGCATCTTTCATCACTTGTCCGACCGTCAATAAAGTTGTATCAATAACCAGGGGTGATTTCAAAAAAACTGCCGTTGTGGTTCCATTTCGAAAAGGGTATTCTCCGGTTAATAATGAATACCTGGACGGAGTACAAACTGCGGATGCCGAGTGCGCATCGGTAAACATACGTCCCTGTTTTGCAAGACGATCAATATTAGGTGTTTGAACCCCGGCCGCACCATAGCAACCAAGATCTCCATAACCTAAATCATCTGCATTAATTATGATAATATTTGGCTTCTCTTTTTCAGGAGCAGCGCATCCGGCACACACGAACAAGGCTGCTGCAATCAGTCCAACAAAGAGACTTCGCAAAGAATATCCTCGAATTATTGTAGTCATCATATATTTTATGAGATTTTAAAAAGTACTCCCTGTCCGGTGTTTAACCACTCATCCCTGACTTTCACCATCGGATAAGTCTTTCCATCTATTGCCGAAACGATTTCAATTTTTGCATCGCTATGCAAGCTCAGTTCAAATTTTGTTGATCTCTCCAGACTGATGTTCACCACCATCATATAATCTGCATCATCTCCTTTGAATTCACCAATCATTAGCGGAGCGTCCGACTCTGCAGACTTTACAATTCTACCGGGCAATCCTGAACAAAGTTTTGCAGGATGGGTTCCAGAAAAGTAGACTCCTGTTGATTTAGTTTTCAATAATACAGGCCCAAGTACTTTCACCTGCCTGTTTACTTCTCTTAAATAGTACCATGTTAAGCTTCTATTTCCATCAAAATCAACCGGTGTATGAAAATAATCTTTGTGTGTCGAAGGTAAAAATGTAAACCATGCAAGTCCACTCACTCCGGCTGCAAGCGAAGTAAAAGCCTGAAGACTAAGATTTGCTAGAGATGGAATCGTTGTAAAAGGACGTATTTGATTGGCAATGATTGTATTCCAAAAGGGGATTCCTCTGTTCAAAGCAAATTCACGACCCATCAAAAGATTATCATAGTAATATGCTGCTTTTATGGGATCCCGTTGATCCATTGAGTACTGGATGGTATAATTATCCCATGATAAAATGCTGGGATTAATAACTTCAAATGTGGTTTCAAGATATTCTGTATAAGAAGCAGTTCCAACAAGCTGTGGCTGAGTTTCAACAACCTCATTTCCAAATAAATTCATATAGGCGATAATATCCGGAGCAAGTCTTTTAATCGTTGACACAATTCTCCCTATATTCTGAAAAGATTTTTCAATTGGCTCGTCAATAGCATACATGCCCATCATGGCTTTGCTGGAGTTGGCTTTTGAGAGACAATTCTTTACTAATCGCT
>JAOZUK010000214.1 GCA_029938715.1 Bacteroidales bacterium
ACTACTCTAAGACAGTTACTTATCCGATAAAAGTGAAAACGATTGATAACCGGAAGGCAGAATCTGTAAAGCTCTATACAACATCGGCAAAATCAGATGAGAATCTGAAATTCTCCCTTCATGATAATGCGGATGATATTATTTCAATACCTCCAAGATCTGTGGTTACCATAGTAATGGAATTGTAAGATCTTTGAAATCATTTTTTAAGAGATGCCTGAAGGTATTCAGACGGCATAACACCAAACTGTTTTTTAAAAAGTTGTCTGAAATGTTTTTCATCATTGAAGCCAACCTTCATCATTACTTCATACACTTTATACTCCCTTGTAGATAATAATTCGGAAGCTCTTTTTAATCGTATATGCCTGATCAAATCAATTGGTGAATAATTTGTAAGTGACTTTATCTTGTTGTAAAATACTGTACGACTGACACCTAGTGTTTTATGAAGTAGTGTAATTGAAAAATCGTTGTTATTCAGATTCTTGTGAATAAGTCCATTTACCTTGATTAAAAACTCTTCATCCTTATTCAACGATTGCGTTTCGGAAACCATTCCACTTTTAAATCTATTCAGGTAATAATCACGCAATTTCTCCCTTGATTTTAGCAGGTTATATATTCGTGATAACAGTAAATCCGGTTTAAATGGTTTGGTTATAAATGCATCGGCACCCACTTCAAGACTATTAATGTGTATATGATGTGCGAGGTTAGCAGTAATCATCAAAATGGGTATATGACTGGTTTCGAGCTCCGATTTTAAGATCTTACACAATTCGAGCCCATCCAGCTCAGGCATCATAATATCACAGATAATTAAGGCCGGATGATACTGCCTTGCCTTTTCTAAACCTGAGATCCCGTCTCCTGCCTCCTCTACAATGAAATAATCTTTCAACAGATCGTTTAAATAGAACCTGATCTCCTCGTTATCTTCAATCACAAGAATCTTCCTCATTTCTGGTGAAAGGGAGGAGAGTTTTTCGAGTAATAAATTTATTGAATCGGAATTTCCGTTATCAATATGGGCAGTCCTGATGATTTGGGTATCTGATGGCTCAGAGATTAATTCTTCTTCAGTAAGATGGCTGTTTCCCAGGGGCAAAAGAACGAAAAAACTTGCCCCATGATTAATTTTGCTTTCTACCTGAATGCTGCCTTTATGTATTTCAACCAGCTTTTTTGTGAGTGCCAGTCCAATACCCGTACCCCCGGAATTGTTTACCCCCTTTACCTGATAGAACCTCTCAAATATCTTATCGAGCTCATCTTCCGGAATTCCTTTCCCTTCGTCCTTTATAAGAATGGTGATATGTCCCTCCGGATATTCTGTTGATGAATTCTGATCCTTCATTACGCTCACTAAAATGCACTTGTTTTCATGGGTATTTTTTATGGCATTCGATAAAATATTATTTAAGATCATCTCTAACTTTTCGCGATCAAACCAGGCCTCTATTACCTTATCATCGGTTTTAAAGCTCAATTCTATATTCTTTCTCGCCGCCATTCCCATAAAAGCAATGCAGTTTTCTTCCACCTGCTCAACGATATTATACATGCCAGCATGTAGTTTTAATTTACCCGTTTCTGTTTTACGGAATTCCAGAAGTGTATTAATTAATTGTAACAGACTGTTGGCACTTCTGTACATGACATTAAACGTTCTGCCAAGACGTGTGTGAATACTCTCCTTTGTGATAAATTCTTCGAGGGGATTTATCAGAAGCATCAAAGGGGTTCTGAGTTCATGGGAAATATTCGTAAAGAACCGGATTTTTTCTTCGTACAAATCGTGTTCCTGTGCCCTGAGTTTTTTTTCGAGAAGGAGATTATGCCTTATTTTTGCCTCTTTCAGGTTATAGTAATATATCCAGATGATAAAAGATGCCGATAAAAGACTGTACAAAACATAAGCCCACCAGCTCTTCCAGGGTGGCGGCTTAATCGTAATAAAGAGAGATTCATAAATGTCCGACCATATTCCGTCTTCATTTGATGCACGAACTTTGAACTGGTATTCACCCGCCTTGAGATTTTGGAACGTAACACTTCTTTGATATTGCAGATTATTCCAATCCTGATCAGCGGGCCCAAGTTTATACTGATATTTAATTTTATCGGGATTTGAGTAATGAAATCCGGAAAAACCCAGGGTGAAATTATTTTGCGTATGATTTAGCTCTATGCTCTTGGTATAAAGGATCGTATTAAGTAAGGGACTATCACTGTTTTTTGGTGATTTAAGAGAAACATCCTCGTTAAATATTTTCAGATCTGTTATTAATATTGGCGTTTCATCTATGTGCTTTTTGATATCATCCGCATTAAAGAAATTTAAACCCGCTGTACCACCAAAACAAATGATATTATGAATGAAACTCTTCAGTACCGAACCATTTGAGAATTCCTGTCCCTGAACGCCATCAAGTTTGTCATAATTGGTAAATTCGTTAACAGAAGGATCAAGGAGAGAAATTCCCGCATTTGTAGACATCCATAATCTTCCTTTACTGTCTTTTTCAATAGCGTGAATGATATTATTGGCAAGACCATTGTTATGATCAAATATGGAGAAAGTAAAGTTGTTTAAATTCAATAAATTAAGTCCTCCATTCTGGCTGCCACCTATCCACAAATGATTCTTCTCCTTATCATAAAGCAAGGAATAGATGATATTGCATTTTAGCGTGCCAGAATTTACCCGATCGAATGCGAAATGCTTTGTTTCTCCTGTTTCAGGATCATAATAAAACAAACCGGCTCCATAAGTACCAAGCCAAAGGCCTCCAGAATTATCCTGCGCTATTGCACGAATATCGAATGCACTCAATCCGCCGGTTTCAGGGATGATGTTCTGAAAAGTAAAATGATCAGAATCAAGTTTCATCAATCCTACACCATTGGTCCCAATCCAGATTTCTTGGTTTTGTGATTCAAAAATACATCGTATATCATTAACTGTCTGGTTGTTCTGATTATCTTTTACTTTGAAATGAATAAATGAGTCTGTTTTCCTGTCATAAAGATTGAGTCCTCCGGCATAGGTGCCAAACCAGAGTCTTCCTTTTGAATCACATAGAGCGCATAAAATGGCGTCATCACTTATATCGCCAGGTTTGTTCCCACTGTTATAGTGCTTGATTTCTCCTGTAATCAAATTGCATCTTTTAAGACCCATTCCATCTGTCCCAATCCAAAGGAGTCCATCTCTATCTTCACATATTCCCCAAATTTTACCAAAGTTTATGTCAGGCGCATTTTGAACCGTGTGCTTCAAAAGTTTAAACTTGGGTTGAACCCATGGTATTAAATTAATTCCGTTTCCAAAAGTGCCAAGCCATATGTTTCGGTCTTTATCTTCATAAATGGACTGGATGGATCTGTGTGACAAATTAAATCCTTCGGAACCAGGTAGGATTTTAGAAAATTTGAATGTTCTTGGATGATTTGCCTTAAGCTGATCCTGGGACAAAATGTTTAATCCGTCCTCCTGGGTGCCAATAAATACATTACCCTGATAATCTTGTCCAATATCAAGGATTATATTTCCACTGAGTCCGGAAGTTTCATTCGTCTTTTGAATGTGGAAGAACTCATTTAAAGAGCGGTGATAGAATAGAACTCCCTGCCTGCTTGCAATCCAGATATTACCATTTATATCCTCAAAAATCTCTTCAACCTGTGTAATATCAAATTTCTCAAGTTTGTCAACTAATTCCCCAACAACATCCAACCTGTTATTAATATGCCTGAAAATCAGCACACCATTATCTCCTGTTCCGACCCACAAAATATCATCACTATCCTCATGGATAGACATGATAAAATTTGTCGTTAGCGCCTGATTTTCAGTATTAAATTTTATAAATGATTTGCTTCCCGGATCGAAATGGACAAAACCGCCCATGTAGTTTGATATCCAGAGGCCACCATCGTTGGAAGCTGCAATTTTGGTAATATCCAGGTTTTCATTTTGATCCAGTGTAAAACCCGTGAAATTATCTTGTTCGGGATTATATAAATTTAGTCCATAGCGAGTTGAGATCCACAAATCATCGTTTTGGTCGACATACAAGCATTTGATGTAATTCCCTAAAATGCTTGTTGAATCGGCCGGATTGAACCGGTAGACTTTAAATTCATAACCATCGAAACGATTAAGTCCATCATGAGTTGCGATCCATATAAACCCTTTTCCATCCTGTACAATGTCATTTGCAATGTTATGGGACAGGCCGTCATCTGAATTAATCTTCTGTATGTACTGTTTTATGTCGGGTTGAGATCCAACATTAGCAGCAAAACAAACCATTGTGAGTAACAACAGATGTTTTAAATATTTTACAATGCGGCTAATCATCCATGTCCGGTTTTCTCTGGACATAAATATATGAAAACCTATATTTCTACAACTCCGTATCTAATTTGCGTATTACTTGCAAAAGCCAGACTGGTTTTTCCACACAGAATCCCCAGTCACAATACAGGTGATCCCACTATCCTTGAATATTCAGGTTTGTCAATCCTTCCTGTCTTGCCCATTCCACCACCATTGTGTATTCCTCACTGCTTATCCTCCGGGCGATTTTAGGATAATCCCTGGCCTTGTACAGGGGTCGGTACTGTGACATAATATTTACGTACGTGTCTTTGGGAAGATTACCGGCTATCCAGGAGATCACTTCCTTCGATCCGCTAACGTTGTTTGGCATAACCAGATGGCGGATCATTTCAAGCAGTGCTTTCTTTGTAAGTTCGGGATACGTAAGCGCACCTGATGAGTATCTGTCTGCCATCTCTCCATCCGCATACTTGAAATCAGGAAGGTAGATATCCATGATCCCTTCAAGTTCCTTTATTATTTCCACGTGTTCCCATCCGCAGGTATTGTATACAAGCGGAATATGCAGACCCTTACGTGCGGCAATATCGACCGCAAGGACAATATGAGGGGAATAATGGGTGGGTGTGACAAAGTTGATATTGGGGCATCCGCTATCCTGTAAAACAAGCATCATGTCCGCCATTTCCTCAAGCGTCCTTTTAGATCCCCTTCCCCCCTGGCTGATCTCCCAGTTGCTGCAGAAAACACATCTCAGGCTGCAATGGGTCAGAAAAATGGTTCCCGAACCACCCCTTCCCACAAGGGGTTCTTCCTCTCCATAATGCTGATGAAATGAAGAGATCATAAGCTGTGAATCGGCTCCGCAGTATCCCTTCTCCCCTTTGAGCTTATTGACGCCGCACATGCGCGGACAGAGCTCGCAGCTTTCCATGCTCCGCCATAATGCTTCCCCTCTTTTTTGTAATTCCCCGGTTCTGTGCAGTTCCAGATAGGAAGGTTCAACTATCGGATCAATCATGTTTTTCTTCTGGCTTGCCCTTTCATATCAAGTTTTACTAATAACTCAAATCCCTGAGAACTTCACTGAAAGTTACAATTTTGTCCAGGATTCTTGCAACAAATGCGGCCTGTAAAGCGAGAAATAGTACTACGAGCTACTGGTAATCGGGTTTCCCGACCTTTCCAATAAAGACAATTGCTCCTGTTGAGTTTTCTTTGATAAGATAAAGAAACGGTTTATCTGCTTTGAAGTTGATGGGGCTGCCTCCCCCTCCGGCGCTGGTAAGACTAATCTCTACAATGGTGGCTGCAGCGGCTTCTGTGCCCTCTTCCTGAACATCGATAAAGGTCTGGTGGATTACCCGGGAGATAAACAGGTTTCCCTCCGGATTGATCCTTGTGAAATCTGCTTCAAATTCTGAGAATGCTACACCCATCCCAAGGTCTGTCAGCGGTTCATTCAGCAGTTCCTTAAATTCATACTTGAACTTTGGCAAATCAATCTGGACACCAGTGAACCAGGAACTTTCGAACCATGAATTCCAATGGGCAACATCCAGCTTGGCCACCAGGTCTGAAACCTCTTTCTCATGAGAAGGGAGCATCACCACCATGCTGAAGGTACTGTCCCCATATGGAAGCTCAACGGCAGTAAAGTCCTCATTTGAGGTATATTGAAAATTACCGGAGACGCGCATATAGTCGGACTGGTGTATGGTCCCGTCCGCAAGGTTGAAATCTCCCTGGTATGTATCCCCCTTTTCAAACTCATATTTCCAGGGTGCATTAAAATAGATGGCATTAATCAGGTACATAACGGCATCCGCGGGGATAAAATCCAGCATATCTTTGATCTTATCGTTGGTTTTATCCTCGATCCATTGATTGATAAGCTCTACGGTATGGGGGTCGCTAAAATCAATCTCCTTCACCGTGGCATCAAAATAGTCCTCGTTGGTCTTTATAAATTCTGATAATACCTGGAACCCCAGGCGGTACCAGATACTGTTGGCTATTGAGAATTCAACCTTGTCATCCAGGTTTAACAGTTGATCCATCAGGTCCTTGTAACTCTCATTGACCTCCTCCGTAGTAAGATCCCCGAAATGCAGTACATCGTTAAATGCCTCCAGGGTAGTTCCGGCAGCGCCGTTGTAGGTCATCCCAAGGGCATAGGATACACTCAGGGGAGAGATCATGATATTATCCTTTTCACTCAGAATACATACCTCCCTGAACAATTCGAAACCAAACGCTTTATCGGCCTCAATGATCTCCGCGGCTTTTTTGTTAAGAGTTATTTTCGGGATTTCCTTCTGAATTGGATCGGATTTCTCACATGAAAGAAAGGCGCTTACTGAAATCAGAATGACTATTATATACGAGATATAGCTTTTCATGGTGTCATGCTTATAGATTACAAAAGTAAGATGCAGAGTTTGTACTTAAGGTTGCTGCGATAAGCTGGAAAAAACGATCAATGTCTCGATTTTTCCACAGCATATTAAAACTGATTCTTTAATAGGGTTCGGGAGGTCCTTGTGTCCTGAACCT
>JAOZUK010000579.1 GCA_029938715.1 Bacteroidales bacterium
TCATATGAATATATTTTAGGTTACAGTTTTATTGATTCCACTTATCAAAAATATTAAACTGAACCTGCATATATATCAAGGAATCATTGAGTTATATTAAGATTGTGTTAAGCCTCATTTGGAGGCAAATTTATAGCCGACTCCACGTATACTGATGATAAATCTCGACTGGTTTGCATCATCCTCTAACTTCTTCCTCAGGTTGGCCATATGTGTATCAATTGTACGGACGGAGACCACCACATCTTTACCCCAGACTTCAGCCAGTAATTCATCCCTTTCAATTACCCGTTCCCTGTTCTGTATAAGGTATTTTAAAAGTCCGAATTCATGGGCCGTGAGGGCAACTTTCCTGCCGCTAATCCGGCACTCATATTGAAGAAAGTCGACTTCCAGTTCGCCCATTCGAAAAAAGTTTTCTCCCACATCATCTGGTTCTTTTTCTATTCTTCGTAGAACTGCCTTTACCCTTGCTTGTAATTCCCGCGGGCTAAATGGTTTTGTGACATAATCATCAGCTCCAAACTCCAGTCCAAGTACACGGTCTATCTCCTGTCCTTTGGCTGTTAGCATGATGATGGGGGTTTGAATACCCTGACTTCTCAGTTTTTTACATATATCAAAACCATTCATTCCAGGAAGCATAATGTCAAGAATGATCAGATCAATTTCAGGATCAGCAGCTTTTTCCAATCCGTCTAAACCATCAGAAGCAACTTCCACCTCATAACCTTCAAGGCGAAAGTCATCTTCCAGGACCATGCTGATCGATTCTTCATCTTCTATGATCAATATCTTCTTCAATAGTTGCTATTTTTTAGATACTGGTAATTTTACAGTAAATATACTTCCTTTATCAGGACTGCTCTCCACAGTGATATTTCCCTGATGGGCATCGACGATCTGCTTCACAATGGTTAAACCAATCCCACTTCCTTTAACAGTTTGTGTAAGCTCTTCACCAGCCCGGTAAAAGCGACTGAAAATCTTGTCATGATCCTCCTTCCTGATCCCAATTCCATAATCCCTGACACTGAAAATAACCTTGTTTCCTTTCGGGAATAACCTAAGCTCAATGGTCTTTGAATCGCCTGAATATTTGCAGGCATTGTCCATCAGGTTATGAATCACCTGTTCCATAGCTTCCCTGTCGAAAGACACATGAGGGATAGGTTCAGAGATTTCAAGGCTGATTTGAAATCCCTCTTCTGCTGTATGTTCCTGGAATGATTCGACAATATCTGAAACAAGCAGAATAATATCGGTATTTTCAAATCGGAAAACCTTTTGCCCCTCTTCTATTTTTGAAAAATCGAGGATATTGTCAATAAGATGGCTCAGCCGTTCACTCTGCTGCAATATCGTGTCATAATATTTCTGTTGTTTCTCCTTGGATGGGACCCTGCCGCGAACCAGCATCTCAGCCGTTTGCCTGATGGATGTCAACGGGCTTTTAAACTCGTGGGAAACGGTGGACATGAAGTTGGATTTCATCCTGGAAAGATGCATTTCATTGTTGATGGTCTGAAGGGTAAAAAACAGCCCAAAAGCCAATATGATAACGATGACAAGGAAAATATAGAAGAATAAGTGCTCTCCTGGACGAAATAAAGATAAAAGCAATCCGGAATCTTCCGGGTAAAGTGCCAATGATAACAATGGCAGGTTTGATGGAAATACAGCATACACAGGAGGTATATCTTCCGGAATATAATCAGACTCAAGAAGCTCCTCCCCATTTTCACCTGTGATCTTCCAGTAAAAATTTGTCTTGTCAGCTTTTTCAAGTATCAAATGATGAAGGGTATTATTCAGCATATGTCTTCGATCTATGATAATACCCCATTGTCCTTTGTCATTCCCTGGAATTAAGGAAAAGAAATACGGTATCCCATTAATCCGGGTATTATATCTGCTATTA
>JAOZUK010000580.1 GCA_029938715.1 Bacteroidales bacterium
AGATAACTGGTGCAGAAAACGCAAAACGGAGAATAATAATTCATGCAGATCCAGGATTTATGTTGTGGTCAGTTTCATCCGTTATTTGAGAAAACGTAGAAAAACAGATATCAGGGAACCTGAAATTCCCAGGAAAGAACGGAGATCCTACATTCCTCATGCATTTACGGAGGCTGAACTGAAAAATTTCTTTTATGCCTGTGACAACCTACTGAATGAACCCCTCTCAAGGGTACCGAGGTACAGAAGAATCACAATCCCCGTATTTTTCCGACTTCTTTACAGTAGCGGCATCAGGACAAATGAAGCACGTCTGCTGCGTATGGAAGACGTAAACCATAATCAGGGTATTCTGGATATCCGTTGTTCCAAAGGCCATGCCCAGCATTATGTTGTACTTCATGATTCCATGTTGGACATCATGAAGCAATACGATGCACTGATCAGGAAGCAATATCCTACCAGGACATATTTTTTCCCAGCAGGAGGTGATGCTTTTCATACCCGGAAATGGGTACAGAGAAGTTTCCGCCGGATGTGGGACAAGTATAACAGCACCCCTGCAACCGCATACGAATTAAGACATCATTATGCGACAGAAAATATTAACGGCTGGATGGATGAAGGTTTTGGATTTGATGCGAAACTGCTGTATCTAAGTAAAAGCATGGGCCACAGCAAGCTGGAAAGCACCAGGTATTACTATTCACTGGTACCCGGTTTGGCTGATATCCTAAAAGACCGCACAGCAGAAACGTTTAACAGCATTATACCGGAGGTGGATGATGAAAGCAACTAAAGAAGCCGTCAAGATCGCGCGTTACATAAATACCTTTTTGTATGAATATGTTCCTTCCCAGAAAAGCCGTAGCAGTCATACTTTAAGATCCTATAATTATGCGTTGACCTTGTATGTCGGTTTCCTGGAGACGGGAAAAGGCATTCATACGGGAAATCTGCACCGGGAATGTTTCTGCATGGAATATATCGAAGAATGGCTGGTCTGGCTTATGGAAAAACGTGGATGTAGCCCTCAAACCTGTAACAATCGTCTTTCATCATTAAGGGTGTTTCTTAAATATTTGGGGATCAGAGAAATTTCATTTCTATATCTTTCAGAGAGAGCATCAACGATTGCCAGAAGAAGAGAAACGCATAAAAAGGTAAAAGGAATGAGTAAGAAAGCGGTACAGGCATTGTTATCAGCTCCAGATCTCTCTACGAAAACAGGACGCAGGGATCTGGCATTGATCATTACTATGTATGGCACGGCTGCAAGAATGGATGAGATTCTATCCATGAAAATAGGATATCTCCATCTGGATACCAAAAAACCAAATGTTTCCATTGTAGGAAAAGGCTGCAAAATAAGGACGATGTATCTCCTTCCAAAGGCTGTTCTACATTTAAGGAAATATCTGAAGGAATTCCATGGCGACACTCCTCAGGCAGAATCCTATGTTTTTTATTCCCGAAACATAGGCCCTTCTGGAAAAATGAGTCAGCCAGCAGTAAACCAGCAATTGAAAAAACATGCACAGACTGCACTTGCTCTATGCAATGAAGTCCCCATTAACCTGCATGCCCACCAGATTCGACATGCAAAAGCGTCTCACTGGCTGGAAGATGGTATGAATATCGTACAGATATCATTTTTGTTAGGTCATGAGCAGCTTCAGACATCAATGGTGTATTTAGACATAACCACTGAACAGGAAGCTAAGGCACTTGCCACTCTTGAAGATGAAAACGATAAAAGAGTATCCAAGAAATGGAAAAACGATAAAGGTAGTCTTGCGGAATTTTGTAGTGTAAAAACAATTAAAAAGTAAATATAAAATCCAAACCTTTTCCGTGTGAAAGAGCTGTTAATCAAGCCTTTTAAAAAAAGGTTTGGATTTTATTTTTGTTTGGATAAAG
>JAOZUK010000215.1 GCA_029938715.1 Bacteroidales bacterium
GAGTTTGAAGAATCTCATGATGATTACTCTTCCATTATGTTAAAGGCATTGGCCGATCGATTGGCAGAAGCTTTCACTGAGCTGGTTCACGAAGAGATGCGAAAGGTAACCTGGGGCTATGCAGTCGATGAAAAGCTGGGAATGGACGATCTTTTCAGGGAAAAGTACTCAGGAATCAGGCCTGCACATGGTTACCCTGCATGTCCCGAACACTCGGAGAAGGAGGTGCTGTTCGATCTTCTGGAGGCACAGAAGTACGGGATTCAACTGACAGAGAATTATTCCATGGTACCGGCAGCATCGGTAAGCGGACTGGTATTTGCCAATCAGGCTTCCAAATACTTCTTTGTGGGGAAAATAGGCAAGGATCAGGTTGAAGATTATGCCACCAGGAAAAAACTGACTGTCAAACAGGTAGAGAGTTTGCTGGCTTCCAATCTGAATTATTAAATATTCTGTACCAGGTCGCCAGTAGTGGGTTCAGAATCTATTTCAATTGAAGCCCTGTCATTGACAAAATCGGCTACAATCTTACGACCCCGTATTGAAACATCATTGCGAGAGGTGATCTTCTCAATGCTGATGTGAGGAATATTCACAGCATTGATGTTTATGCGACCATTGGAGAGCCAGGCCTCCATCACATAAGTCCCTTTCTCCAGTTTAAGCCTTTTAATCCGCCGAATGGTCATGGCGCGAACTTTGTTTATTTCGGTGGCATGCAACACCAAATTTAACCGGCTACCCGATCTGTTCCTGATCACCAGATGACATCTGCCATGCCTGGTGTCGGGAACTTCTTTCACTATTGAGCTATTTACCTCTGTCATTGTAAGTAAAGTTACAAAATACAGATAGATATTTTCTTACTCCTGAAACAGGTTTACCTCCGATTTATCAACAAGTTCTTTATAATCTTGCCACTGGGTATCCATAAACGTATGAATCACTACTAAGGTTTCATTGGCCAGTGCCATATAAAGGTCATACTTCTGCAACTGATTGGCTGTAAGTGGTTGAGTAGCTCCGGTTATGGAATAGGTTCCTCCCAATCTTACAGAGAGTGCATCTGAAGGATAGTAGATTCCCTGTACAGACTCATCCCTGAAAACCAGCTTTGAAATCCGGTCCAGCTCTATCTTAACACTTTTCGCGGTCTCTTTAAACTCATCCGAGATCTCATCTCCTGTAAGCTTCTTAACCAATTTATAGGATTCATGGCACATCCTGATTTTACCCAATGCATCATTTAATTCCTCAAACTTCTCAATCAAACGATCCGTTTTCTCCTGTTTGACTTTCATACCTGCCAGATCAAAATCCCTTCTGGGATCGGGTTTCACCCTGACCATGGTCGAGACGGTATCTCCCCTGAAGCCTAGTTCCACCTGGTACTCTCCCGGAAGTACATACCCCCCTCCACCCGATTCGCCGTTACCGGAACGGTCCCTGGTCCTGCTGAAATTCACCCTTACCCCTTTCCTGTCCAGACGCCAGACGGCCCTGTTCAAACCATTTTCAGGAACACGCTTCAGAGTTCGGACCAGTTTCTTATCCTGGTCTCTTACAATGATCGTAACTGTATCTTTCTTCTCTTTTTCAGAATCGTCATCTACCTGCACAAAATAGCTCAACCTTGCTCCCATGGATCTGTTTTCACCTTCGTAATAAGCATCTCCTGTAAAATAGTAACCCGGAGCATTTTTCGTATCGGCCAGGTAGGCCACCGGTGGTTCCATGGCATATACCTTTGAACTTTTGATGGTCTCATATTCTCTTGCAAGGGCACGCAGGGGACTGATATCGTCGATCACATATGCCGATCTTCCAAATGTCCCTATAACCAGGTCATGCTCTCTGGGATGGATGACCATATCCATGGTAGGAACCGTGGGATACCCATTGGTCCACTTGGTCCACTTCTCTCCACCATCAATGGTTACATAGAGTCCGTATTCCGTTCCCAGGAATTGCAACCTGGACTCTTCAGGATCCATGGCAAATGATAACACATAACCGGGTACATCCGGGGGTTCCACTACACGGGTCCACTTCCTGCCATAATCGAGCGTATGAAACAGATAGGGTGCATAGTCATTGAGCCTGTAGTTATTTACCACCACGTAAGCCTCTCCTCCTCCAGACGCAGAGGTGACAATCTGAGGTATCCATGCCCCTTCCGGTAACTCCTTGATTTGTGGAGAGCAGTTGGTCCAGGTATCTCCTCCATCAGTAGTGACCTGGATATTTCCATCATCGGTCCCCACCCAGATTACCCCCTGCTCCACCGGACTGGGTGAGATGGCCAATATGCAGGTGTGGTTCTCTGCCCCGGTCACATCGTAGGTCAGACCTCCACTCTCATTAAATTTCTGTTTGGTAGTATCATTGGTGGTCAGATCGGGTGAGATGACTGACCAGGAGTCGCCTCGATCGGTACTTTTATGCACAAACTGGCTTCCAAAATAGATGGTATTGGCATCGAACGGGTCCTGTGAAAGAGCCGAATTCCAATGGAAACGTAACTCCTCATCGTCTGCTTTTGTGGGCTTAATATCCACGCTGCCTCCTGTCTCAAGGTTCATCCTTCGTACATTACCCTGTTGGGACATGGCGTAACAGGTGGTTGGATCACCCGAAGCAGGCAGCACTTCAAATCCATCGCCTCCCATAAGGAATTCCCAGTAAGTATTTATAATTCCGCCTCGACTCCAGAGATAGCCCGGACCTTTCCATGAACCGTTGTCTTGCATTCCGCCATATACATGGTAAGGTAAATCCATATCCACACCAATGTGATAAAACTGCGCAACGGGAAGGTTGGAAATGTGGCGCCAGTTCTTTCCACGGTCATAGGTAATGGCCATGCCTCCATCGTTCCCATCGATCATAAATGTAGGATCATCAGGATGGATCCACCAGGCATGGTGATCCAGGTGAATGTTGTTGCCAATGAGGGTCGAGAATGATTTGCCTCCATCCTCACTCACATTCACTTCGCTATAGAGGCTGTATACACGGTTCTCATTGGCCGGGTCCACATAAATATCTGCATAATAGAAGGGCCTGTTTCCTATGTTTTCCTCACCTCGCTTTTCCCAGGTGTAACCTCCGTCTGTAGAGCGATAGAGTGCATTCTTTTTGGATTCGATAAGCGCATATACAAATTTGTTATTCCCTCTGGAAATTGCCAGTCCCATACGTCCAAGTTCCCCTTCAGGAAGACCATCCTCAGAGGTAAGAAGCTTCCAGTTCTCTCCTCCATCCACTGTTACATGCAATCCTGATCCTTCGCCGCCTGACTTGAAGAACCAGGGCCAGCGCTGATGTTCCCACATGGCCACAAATAGCTTTTCCGGATTATTGGGATCCATCACCATATCAGCCACACCCGATAGCTCATTGCTATAGAGGATCTGGTTCCAGTTTTTCCCGCCGTCGGTGGTTTTATACACCCCTCGTTGAGGATGGGGACCCCATGGACTCCCTATGGCACCCACATAGACTACGTCCGAATTGGTGGGGTGCACTATGATCCGATGGATATGCCTGGTCCGTTCAAGACCCATCAGATTCCAGCTTCTCCCTCCATCCAAGCTTTTGTATATGCCATATCCCCCATTCAGACTGTTGCGGGGATTGCCTTCACCAGTACCGGCCCAGATTACATCAGCATTGGAAGGATCGATAGTGAGTGCACCAATGCTGGCCACGCTCTCTTTATCAAATATCGGTGAGAAATTGGTACCCCCGTTCTCACTCTTCCACAGTCCACCTGAAGCAGTTCCCACATAGATGACCGAAGGATTTTCCAGCTGAACATCAATGGCAGTAACCCTGCCACTCATTCCTCCCGGACCAATATTACGAGCATCCATACCTTTTAATAGTTCCATATCCAGTGGCTGGGCCAGTAGAGAGCTGAAAAGAAACAAGGCGAGACCGATGCTTATAAAGTGTTTCATGGTTTGTGGGATTAAATTGAGGAACCAATATAATAATTATAACAAACGCTGATCAGGTGGGAACTTAATAAATTAACTATTCGGTATGGTTTTGTTATTTTTGAGTATCATTAATCAATTACCTTATGGCATATTCCAAAAACAACCTGGAGATCTACACATTGATAGCCGGACTCTATGATCGATATGGGGATCGGGGATTTATAAGTTTTAGAAAAGCACCAGAAATAAAAGGGACTCAGTATCTCGATCCCATCATTACAGCCATAGAGACGAAACGGGCATTGCGTCTCTATTACCTTCCATTTTATGAGGATAAACCCTATTTTAACGAGGTGCATCCTTACCTGCTCAAGGAGCATGGTTTCAGATGGTACCTGATTGGATTAAACGAATTTAAGGGACAGGTACGAACCTATGCGCTGGACCGGATCAGGGATATCCAGGATGCCCATGGAATAAACTACAGGGAGCCGGACTTCGATACTTCAGCCTATTTCAAAAATACCATTGGTATTATTGCTCCACAGACCAATCCGCCCCTGATCAAAATAGCTGTTCAAAAAACGCAGGCCCAATACCTGATCACCCAACCCTGGCATGATTCACAAAATATCGAACAAGAAGACGAAGATCAGATAGTTTTCAGTTTCAGGGTTCACCCCACTTATGAATTCAAATCTCTGCTATTGAGCCTTGGAAAAGATGGAGAAGTAGTAGAACCCGCTTCCCTGCAACAGGAGATTAAAGCTGAACTGAATCAGATGTTATCCTCCTACTCAGATGAAATTTGAGCGGTATACGAAGCAGAGAAATCCTGAAATGTTTGGGTTTTATAGGTATCATTTGAGTAGTAGGCCAGATAGACTTTGAACTGATCTGCGGTTTTATAACCCGGAGCAGCTTCAAGCACCCTGCCCTTATCATCCACATATGAAATGGTGGGGTAGGAAAGCCTTCCTTTGGTCACAACGGCTGCAATCTCATGGTAGCCCCTGCGGCCATTTTCCACAAACTTAAAGGTTTTATCTCCGATCACTACGTCTTCTTTCCCTTCAGCATTTAATTTCACAGGATAGAAGTGTTTGTTCATTATTTCGGCAACAGCAGGATCTGAGAAAGTATCAGCATCCATGCGCTTGCACCATCCGCACCAATCGGTATATACATCGATAACCAGCACCCTGGGTTCCTGGCTGGCCAGTTGAATGGCTTCCGCGATAGAATACCATTTCACTTTCTCCTGAGCAGCAGATGTTGAAATAAGGGCAATGACCACTCCTATTAATAACAAGACTCTTTTCATTATAACCTCCAATTTAATCTCTTCACACAATAGTCGCAGTAAAGTTCTATTCCTTACGCAAATGGCGTACCATATTTCGTCCAAAATAGAAATTATTTGAATATCAATACAATTTACTTTTCCACTATGTTTTACAAAACCACCGGGGCCTGCAATTTTTTCCTATTTTTAGTGATTCATAAACCAAAAAATATTTGATGGAAGCGATTAGAAAAAGCCTGAGGGATTCAGCTGTTGCACGATGGTCTGCACTGGGTATCGTTGCATTTACCATGCTCGCCGGTTATTACATTACCGATGTTATGGCACCTTTGAAAGGGCTGTTGGAACAGCAGCTTACCTGGAACAGTGCTGAATATGGTTTTTTCACCAGTGCATACGGTTGGTTCAATGTTTTCCTGATCATGCTGATTCTTGGCGGGATTATTCTTGATAAAATTGGCGTCAGGATGACAGGAATAGGAGCTGCTTCCGTCATGGTGATCGGTGCCGCCTTAAAATATTGGGCAGTCTCCACTCACTCGTTGGACGGGGTAGTCTGGCATATCCTCTGGTTCGATACCAAAGCACAGGTAATGATGGCTGCAATCGGATTTGCCATTTTCGGAGTGGGTGTTGAAGTGGCCGGTATCACTGTTTCCAAAGTCGTTGTGAAGTGGTTCAAAGGAAAAGAGATGGCACTGGCCATGGGATTGCAGGTGTCGGTTGCCAGGTTGGGTACCGCTTTGGCCATTGGTGTTTCTGCACCGATAGCGCTTCGCATGGGACATGTTTCAAAACCAATCCTGCTGGGGCTGGTCCTGCTCTGCATCGGACTTATTACTTTCATCCTTTACACATTTATGGACAAGAAACTGGATGCATCTGAAGCAGAACTCCTTGCGGCCAATAGTGAAGAGGCAGATGAGGAGAAATTCAAAATTTCAGATATCAAATTCATTTTGAACAACAGGGGCTGGTGGTACCTCGCCATCCTCTGTGTCCTTTTTTATTCGGCTGTCTTCCCCTTTCTGAAGTATGCTTCAGACCTGATGGTTCAGAAGTTTCACGTTTCCGATTCCCTTGCCGGAACCATTCCTGCCATGCTCCCTTTCGGAGCAATTCTGCTGACCCCTCTTTTCGGGGGTATTTATGATAAAAAAGGCAAAGGTGCGTCCATCATGATCATTGGTGCAATACTGCTTATTATTGTCCATGCCCTCTTTTCCATGCCCTTTATCGATCACTGGTTCATTGCCATTGTTCTGATCATTGTCCTCGGAATTGGCTTTTCCCTGGTACCCTCAGCCATGTGGCCATCGGTGCCCAAAATTATTCCTTTTCGGTATCTGGGAACCTCATTTTCTTTGATTTTCTGGGTACAGAACTGGGGACTGATGGGAGTTCCTGCTTTGATCGGATGGGTACTACAAAAATATTGTATTACAGGATATGTGATGAAGAATGGTGTTGAGGTAGCGACCTATAATTATACCCTGCCCATGATGATATTTACCAGCTTTGGTATCCTTGCGCTGATCTTTGCACTGCTTTTAAAAGCAGAAGACAAGAAAATGGGGTACGGACTTCAACTTCCGAATATTGAGAAAAG
>JAOZUK010000581.1 GCA_029938715.1 Bacteroidales bacterium
ATTGCTGGACCTGGCTCTACAAAGGTGCCTGGCAGGAGTGGGATATTTCGGATGTTGATATGGCCGTACCCATCAGTCCTGAGGAACTTATCACGAAACGCTTGTCAATCTTTAAACATTCTACCCAAAAAGACATGCTCTATCCGGGTGTTGAAGATATGGAAGTCTGGAGATTTTCAGAAAACAGGAACCGGGCCACTGCTCAAATGCTGGATAAATTAGGAATGGCTGAGTATGAGGCAGTCGAGATGTTTGTTAAATATTAAGTATCGTAGATATCATGGAAAAAAACGAAATACAGGTCACTCGTCGGAAGTTTATCGGGACCACTGCCACTGCATTTGCAGGGATAACCATATTACCCAGTACGGTGATTGCAGGCCTCGGGCATAAAGCGCCCAGTGACAAATTAAACATAGCGGGAATTGGGGTAGGGGGCCGTGGGTTCGGAAACCTGAAAGAGCTTGAGTCAGAGAATATCGTGGCCCTGTGTGATGTGGATTGGAACTACAGCCAACGAGTATTTGATTATTTCCCCAATGCCAGGAAGTACAAAGACTGGAGAGTGATGTATGATGAGCTGGGCAAATCAATTGATGCAGTGATGATCGCAACTCCCGACCATACACATGCTGGCCCTGCTGCACATGCCATTACATTGAACAAGCATGTTTATCTGCAAAAACCACTGGCTCATTCGGTATACGAGTCAAGGTTACTCTCAAAACTAGCAAAAAAGTATGAAGTGGCTACCACAATGGGGAACCAGGGAGCATCACGCGATGATACAAGTATAACCATTGAATGGTTAATGAATGGGGAAATTGGGGAAGTAAAGAACGTGGAGGCATTTACCGATCGTCCCATATGGCCCCAGGGATTAAACAGGCCAGACCACGGAATGAAGATACCCGATTATTTGGATTGGAACCTGTTTACCGGACCGGCAAAGAGGAGACCGTATAGCAATCTGTATACTCCCTGGAACTGGCGTGGTTGGTGGGATTTTGGGACAGGTGCGCTGGGTGACATGGCATGCCACATTTTGCACCCGGTTTTTATGGGGCTTCAGTTGGGATATCCTACAAAAGTCCAGGGTAGTTCTACTTTGCTGTTATATGATTGTGCACCAAATGCCCAGATAGTCAAACTTTCTTTTCCCGAAAGGAAAAAACCCAGAAAGATGAAAATGAAACTACCTGAGGTTGATGTTACCTGGTATGATGGGGGTTTAAAACCTTTAAATCCTGAAGGTTGGCCGGCTGGGAAAAGTATGAACCTTGGGGGTGGGGGAGTTCTTTTCCATGGAGAGAAAGATACACTGGTCTGTGGAAGCCAGGGAAGGGAACCCTGGTTATTATCAGGTCGGAAACCTGAGGCTCCTCAATTAAGGCGCCGGGTTACCTTAAGCCATGAAATGGATTGGGTCCGGGCATGCAAAGAGAACCCGGAGAACCGTGTTCCCACATCCTCCGATTTTAGCGAAGCAGGGCCCTTCAATGAAATGATTGTAATGGGTGTCCTGGCCGTTCGGCTGCAATCACTTAATAAGAAACTGGAGTGGGACGGGCAAAACATGGAATTCACAAATATTGGTCCCGATGAAACCATCCGGACTGTGGTAAAAGATGGTTTCGAGATACATGATGGCCATCCGACTTTTAAAAAGGATTGGACCGAACCGGTGAATGCAATAGAATTTACAAAAGAGCTGGTAGCACATACATATCGCAGCCCATGGACTTTACCCGATATGCCTGAGATTTAGCCCTAAAACCCTAAGTTAATAATTAAAAACAAGTGATCATCATGAGAAAAAATCGATGCATTGCTCTTCTGTCAATAATAGTTTCCATCACCCCGATAGTTCAGCTTCAGGCTCAGGATAAGAATGAAAATTTATCCTTCGAGCA
>JAOZUK010000063.1 GCA_029938715.1 Bacteroidales bacterium
GGGCATACAAGCAAATTTGTACTTGTCCTCAGAACTCAGATTCAGAGCCTTCATAACATCCTGACGGGTGATTGTAGACAATCTGCAACAACTGAGAAAACTATCATCATATTGATCGATATAGCTCTTGATTATTTCAAAAAGATCCCGACTTTCAATCGGATCGGAACAGGGCAGCCTCTTTACAGTCCCACCTGCATAGAGCTTTCCATCAAGTTGTTTATTAAAACTGATAATTTGAACAACGGAAATGGCTTCCACAGTAATTACCATTCTCCCTCCGGAGTTTTCTCCAACAACCTCCTTCAATCTCACTTCACATCCATATTCCTGTATTTCTTTGCCAATAACATAAGGTATTGCAAAGGAGTCTCCAGAGGTACGTGTCTCTTCAATTAACTGCATGTAACGTGGCTCAAAAATCCGCAAAGGCATATCCTCTCCAGGGAATAGAAAAATGCTTAAAGGAAAATAGGGGAGTATCTCTGGTTTTTTATCCATGCAAAACTAATATGCTTTCTTAACAAAACTTCATTAAGTATTGTTTAACTTTTAACACTATTTACTACAAGTTTCTGAGCACTAGTTACTAGTTACTATGCACTATTATGTGTTTCACCATTGAAGTTCATCTAACCAGAAAAGCCATTGAGAGTCGTTTCCAGGTGGATACCTCGGCCTTGTATGATTTCGATTTCAACTATTTCTATAAAGCATTTAACAATCCTTTGATACCTGTGATCTCAATGGAACATCCCTTTCAGGTTCGACTGATGGAATGGGGTCTGATCCCTGAATGGGCCAGAGACAGAACAAAGGCCGAACAGATCAGGAAGGGGACCTATAACGCCAGGGCTGAGTCACTCTACGAGAAACCCTCTTTTCGGGAGCCGTTGCGAAGTGGACGCTGTCTGGTAGTTGCACATGGCTTTTTTGAGTGGCAATTAAAAAATGGGATAAGAATTCCCTGGTACATCAGACTAAAGAGTGATGAGCCATTTGTTTTTGCAGGTCTGTATGCTTACTGGAGGGATCCGGATGGTAAAGAGCAATTGCAAACATTTTCCATTATTACTACCATTGCAAATCCATTGATGGAAAAAATTCATAATACCAAAAAGCGGATGCCTGTTATTTTGCCTCGTGAAATTGAGAATGAATGGATTTCAGGAGATATCTCCCTCCATAAAGCCAGCAGGCTTTTAATCCCTTTGGATGAAACATACATTCATGCCTATCCTGTCTCTCATTTAGTCTCCCGTAAACAGGTCAATCCCCAGGATCCTGATCTGATAAAGCCATTTTCTCATCCGCTTTCAGGGTCTCTGTTTTAAGTATATTAACAATGAACTAAATGCGAACTAAATGCCAATTCATTGATATATAATCACATACTACTTCCGTTAACTTCTTTTTAACTTAATGTTAATAAATCCTGTTAATTCTATGTTCAATTCTTCGACTCTTAAAATTTGGTCAGAAGCCCTTTTGCGACTAATTTTGATATCATCAAGTGAGCGATAAAAGGCCACTCAGTTCTTTAAATGATGCAGATCATTAGCAGCCAGGGCAACCTGGAAGCATGAGCAAGAGTCACGGAGCAGCTAACCAGGTATTGATGCTGTTCTGCCAATCTTCGGAGCGGGCAGTTGACTGGAATACCGGAAGCGCTGTAAAAGGCATGGAAGGAGATTCGAACCGAAATCGTAGCGTACCTGAAAACGCGATGGAAGTTGTTAAAGGTTGAGCATTTATTACTGTCTCCGGACAGCATTAAATGCAAGTTGTTCGACTTGTCGGGCAGCAAGAGGGAATTCAAGACTTCGGTCTAGTTTTCCGGCCATAATAACAGTAACTTGGCGCGAATTAGCAACTACGGTAGCTAACGAGTGGAATGGGAACCAGATGCAAATTTGGCTCCCATTCGTGTTTTATACCCCCCGGGAGTACTCAGTTTGTCCACTTCAGTCAGGACATTTCCTTTTCAGGTTTACCTCTTTTGACCAATAGTCAGAAGAAGATCACAAATACCCATATATACCTCGACTAAACCCCGGTTTAGTATGCGAAGAGTGTATATAGTGAAAAATATACACACTCTTCGCGGAGGTTTCATTTAGAACACATACACCTGTATATCAGATAGATAATGCGATTAACAACAGGGGGGTGAAATCAAGCATTTGAACTTTCTCGTCGGAATTGCATTAATACATAAATTTGCAAGTCTAAATGGCTTCTTTCCGGTAAATAAAAATGAATTTGAGTGAAGAAGATTATTATTTTTATAAGCTTGTTAGTCCTCTTTTTTTTCGGGGAAATTGCGTTAACATTTTCCGATAAAGGTTACCCTTCCTTGCTAAATGATGAAGAGGTTCCTTTCTCTTTAGTGCTTGATAATCACTATTCTGATTTTGAAGGAACAGGGAACATTGACAAGCAGGTAGATTCTTTCATAAAGAAATGGAAGATCCAGGGGGCCAGTCTGGCAGTTACCAAGGATGAAAAGTTGGTTTATGCAAAAGGATTCGGAATTGCCAACAGTGAGACAGGTGAGGAAGTAAAACCCGGACATCTCTTTCGCATTGCTTCTGTTTCAAAATTGATTACGGCTGTAGCCATCATGAAACTTCATGAAAATGGACTCATTGATTTGGATGAAACTGTTTTTGGAGAGAAGGGTATTCTAAATGACTCAGCCTTTAGATCCTATAGAGATAAGAGGCTTGAAAGTATAACCATTCGTCATTTGTTGAACCATACAGCCGGTTGGTCCAGATATTCAGGCGACCCGGTTTTCAGTTCACTCTATATCGCCCGAAAAATGGATGTGGAGGCACCAGCAAAATTTGACGACATATTGACTTATACTCTAAGTCGAAGACTAAACTACAAACCAGGAACTCGTTATAGCTACTCAAATTTTGGCTATGTTATATTGGGTGAAATTATTGAACGCAAAAGTGGAATGCTCTACCAGGATTATGTGGTAATGAATATATTCAAACCTCTGGATATTCACGATATGCATATTGGTAAAAGCTACTATCATGAGAAATATCCCAATGAAGTACGCTATCATAGCAGCGTAGGTGCCATGACCACCTATGACATGGACGGAAGTGGTGAGCAGGTACCTATATACTATGGGGGCAACAACATGGAATTGCTGGGGCCTGCCGGTGGATGGGTGGCCTCCGCCCCCGAGCTAATTAAATTCCTGACTGCAATAGATGGATTTGATGGTCAACCTGATATACTTTCTGAAGGATCCATTTCCCAGATGACCGATCCAAATTCTGCAGGAATGGGCCTGTTTGGCTGGAGAGGAACTGATAAATATGGCACCTGGTGGAGAACAGGATACCTAACAGGTTCATCAGCATTGATGGTCCGGCAAAAAGACGGGATTAACTGGGTAGTTATGATCAATACCAGTACTTCCAAACATTCCAGAATACACAGGTATGTATCTGGTTTGATGTTTGGTGCAGTAAACCGGGTGGGTGAATGGCCGGAAATTGATCTTTTTTCCATGGATTCAAATACTCCACATCCCATTGCCGAAATTCCTGCTACCAACCCAAAACTTTAATCGAATTAATTAAATAGGTTTAGATATTCCTTATATTTGGTGACACTTGTTGTTTCCAAATGGGACTCTCTTCTATCCAACATATTGAACCAGGTCAACTACTTGAATTTGAGGCAGATCTTTTTATTACTGCCCTGGATTTAGAGTCCCGGTGTACAACTATTGCAAGGAAATTTGAAAAGAAATCTTGCCGGAAAATAGCTCTGGTACAAACAGATCAACTTAAGGAGTTCTCCTACGATGAGAACAATGCCTATTTTACCGATCAAGGGTTTGAGATAATCTCAGTGGAATCGAAGGTCCCGGATTTTGGGGTCCTGTTCAGCATGTTCCAGGAAGATACCATTCGGGTGATTCTGGATTGTACCTGTATGTCTCCCCGCTGGTACCACGAGTTTTTCAACTGGTTTGACGAAAATCAGGATGAATACAGCGAAGTATCTCTTCGTATGGTTTATACAATGGCCGGTTTTAAAGACCATGAGCGGATCCTGAAGGTGAAATCTGTGAAAAGTTTTCTTAAGAAGGAATATGAAGGAACCCAGAAAAAGAAAAGTGCTCTTATTCTGGGTCTGGGGTATGAGAAGGAGGTAAGCAAAGAAATTTATAACAAGATCAAGCCTGATATACTCTATTTATTTTATGCTGATCCGCCTGTTGACAAGAAGTTTGTTGAAAAGGTCTTTGTTAATAACCATGCGATGATCAATTCTATACCCATCAGGAACCTGATCACCTACCCAATACGGAATGGGCAGATCATCTACCAGACCCTCATAGACACCATACTTCCTCTTCGCAACGAATATACTATTATTGTGGTACCGCATGGGCCAAAAATATTTGCGGCTGTTTCCATGCTGGTTCATCTTGGATACCCTGATATTCAGGTTAGTTATCCGAAATTTAAAAAGTCCCCGGCAATTAACGAAATTCCCTGTGATGAACCAGTTGTACTTGATATTCTCTTCGAAGGAGAAGAGTAAAAACAATTTCATGGTAGCATTGTTATATCATCGAAAATTCTATTACTACACTACAATCAATTAATTTCAATATGGCAAATTTTGATATTATAATGCCTAAGATGGGTGAGAGTATAGAAGAAGCAACCATTACAAACTGGTTTGTAAAAGAGGGTGACAAAATCGAAGAAGATGATGTTCTTCTTGAAATTGCCACCGATAAGGTTGATTCGGAAATACCATCGCCCGTTGAAGGGATCTTAAAAAAAATATTTTTCAAACAGGACGAGGTAGTTGCTGTTGGAACTGTAATTGCAGTTATCGATATGGATGGTGATGCTTCTGCATCGGTAGAAGAGAAAACTGAAGATACTGGAGAAATTAGTGAACCGGACCCAGTCATTGAGACTCCTGTTCCTGAATTAAATACAGAAAAAGTGTCCTCCTCAGGTGATCGTTTCTATTCCCCTTTGGTGCGGACCATAGCCAAGGAAGAGAAGATCACCCAGGCAGAGTTGGATTCAATCCAGGGAAGTGGTTTAAATGGAAGGGTCCAGAAAAAAGATGTTATGCTGTTTCTGGAGAACCGGGGAGGTGCTAAAACAGAGGTTCATCAAGTAGAAGTGGAGAGTCCTGCTCCTGCTCCTGCTCCTGTCTCCACTCGGGAAACACCGGCGGTCAAGGTGGTTGCTGACAGTGGAGATGAAGTGATCGAGATGAGCAGACTCAGGAAGCTGATTGCAGGCCATATGATCAAATCCAAACAGACTTCAGCTCATGTTACAAACATGATTGAGGTGGATGTAACCGGAGTGGTCACCTGGCGTAACAGGGTGAAAGATGAGTTCCTTAAAAAGGAAGGGGTAAAAATCACCTTCCTGCCTGTATTTCTCAATGCTACTGTTAAAGCTTTAAAGGACTTTCCCCAGATCAATGCTTCGGTTGACGGAGACAATATCATTATTAAGAAGAAGATCAATCTGGGAATTGCAGTATCTCTACCAGATAACTACCTGATCGTTCCAAATATAAAAAATGCCGATTCACTTAATCTGACGGGGCTGACCAAAAAGATGAATGAGCTTGCTGTAGCAGCCCGTAGCAACAAGTTAAATCCGGATGATATCAGTGGGGGCACCTTTACGGTGACCAATTTTGGTACATTTAAAAATGATATTGGCACACCCATTATTAATCAGCCGGAGGTAGCCATTCTGGCTGTAGGGGCCATCAAGAAAAAACCGGCAGTGCTGGAAACAGAACAGGGAGATGTGATTGCAATCAGACAGAAGATGTGGTTATCACTCACCTATGATCACCGGATCATAGATGGTGCTCTGGGCGGAGCCTTTCTGAAACGTCTGGGAGACTACATTGAATCATTTGATCCGGAATCGGGCAACTTTAAAATCTAAATAGGAATGTCAGAAGAAAAAGGATACAGCATAAAAAAGACCGATAAGGAGACCCTTACCAAGTGGTTTAAGCTCATGCTTGTTGGGCGGGCCATTGATGATCGAGCTCCTAACTATTTAAAACAGGCCATTGGATGGTCCTATCATGCTCCTTATGCCGGACATGATGGAATTCAATTGGCTATTGGTCAGGTATTTGACCGGGAGAGCGACCATCTTTTCCCCTATTACAGGGACATGCTCACCTCTCACTCTGCTGGTCTCACCGCCGAAGAGCTTATTTTGAATGGGATTTCCAAAGATACAGATGTGGCCGGAGGAGGACGTCACATGTCCAACCATTTTGCCAAACCTGAATGGAACGTTCATAATGTCTCCTCCTGTACCGGAAATCACACCCTGCATGCTGTAGGTGTGGCCAGGGCAATAAAAAAGTATAAAGTTCCCGGTGTGGCCATCAGCTCACAGGGTGAATCCTCTGTTTCTGAAGGTTATGTCTATGAAGCTATAAATGGGGCCAGCAATGAAAAGCTTCCAGTAATATTTGTATTCCAGGACAATGGTTACGGAATATCGGTTCCCAAGGCAGACCAGACAGCCAACAGAAAAGTGGCCAATAATTTTACAGGTTTTAAGAATCTGAAGATATTCCATTGTAATGGCAAAGATGTTTTCGACAGTATGAATACCATGGCTGCGGCAAAAGCCTGTGTGATTGAAAATGAAATTCCTGTTATAGTTCAGGCCAACTGTGTCCGGATTCATTCCCACTCAAACTCTGACAGGCATGATCTCTATCGGGACGATTATGAGTTAAACTATGTGCACCAGTACGACCCTTTGGCGAAATTCCGAAGATTGCTGATCAGGTATGATCGTTTTACGGAAGAAGAACTTGAAATCCTTGAAAAAGAGGCCAAAGAGATTGTAAAGGCTGCCCATAAGGTGGGGATGAATGCACCCAATCCGGATCCCTCGTCTATTCATGACTTTGTGATACCAGAGCCATATGTGAGTGAAAAGTACCCTGAAGGTTTGCATAACTACAATGGTGAGCCCAAAAAACTGATTGAAGGATTGAATGAGACTTTAAAAGCCGAATTTCGCTTCAACCCGGATACCTTTATCTGGGGTCAGGACGTGGCCCATAAGGAGAAAGGTGGCATTTTCAATGTTACCAAGGGCATGCAGCAGGAGTTTGGAAAAGAACGCGTTTTCAACGGCCCTATTGCAGAAGACTTTATCATGGGAACAGCCAATGGTATGAGTCGATTTAATGATAAACTTCGCATTGTAGTGGAAGGAGCCGAGTTTGCAGATTATTTCTGGCCCGCCATGGAGCAGTTTGTGGAGACAACACATGAGTACTGGCGTACCAAAGGGCAGTTTTCGCCAAACATTACAGTCAGACTGGCCTCGGGGGGATATATTGGAGGCGGACTTTATCATTCCCAGAACATTGAGGGATCATTAACTTCATTGCCAGGGGTAAGGGTGGTATACCCCTGTTATGCCGATGATGCTGCAGGATTATTAAGGACCAGTATTCGATCGAGGGGACTAACCATATTTATGGAACCCAAAGCCCTCTATAATGCTCCCAGGGTGGCCGCGCCCATACCGGACGATTTTGAAGTCCCCTTTGGCAAAGCAAGGGTCCGACGGGAAGGAACCGATCTGAGCATCATTACCTATGGAAATACAACACCCATGTGTGTTGAGCTGGCTGATCAGTTCAGTAAAGAAGGGAAAGCAAACATTGAGGTACTGGATCTGCGATCACTCAGTCCGTTGGATACAGAAGCCATTCTCAATACGGTAAAGAAAACCGGTAAAGTCCTTGTAGTTCATGAAGATAAAGTGTTTGGTGGATTTGGAGGAGAGGTGGCAGCTCAGATCAATGATCTGGCATTTGAACACCTGGATGGTCCTGTAAAACGTGTGGGTTCAACCTTTACACCGGTGGGATTTAACAGAATTCTGGAATCTGCAATCCTCCCGGATCTGGAAAGAATTAAAAAAGCAGCCAGCGAACTTTTAAATTACTAAGCCCTAATTGGAATACAATGAATAAAACCGCAATCATTTATAGTTTTAATACCAAGAAGACCGGCAAGGTGGCCGAGCGAATCAAAGAGGCATTTAATGACGACATGGTCGAGATGGTAAATGCTGAAGAAATCAATGAGTCTCTGTTTATGTCTTTCGACCAGATTATTATGGGTGTCCCCACGTGGTTTGACGGAGAGCTCCCTAATTATTGGGATGAGTTTGTACCCGCTCTGGAGGACTTGGATCTGAGTGGTAAAAAGATTGCACTATACGGCCTTGGTGACCAGAAGGGATACCCTGAAAACTTCCTGGATGGAATGGGAGTTATGGCTGATATTCTCGATAGTTGTAGTGCATCTTTGGTTGGATTCACATCGGTTGCAGGATATGAGTTTGAGAGTTCACTGGCGGTGAGAGGAGATCAGTTTGCTGGCCTGGCCATTGATTATGAAAACCAGGGTTCCATGAATAAAGAGCGCATTGCTGCATGGGTAGAATCACTTAGAAACGAATTCTCCTGAGGACTCCAAAAATTGCTGAAATATTTGATTTTGGCCGGAAATAGCCCAAAATTTCCAGTTTTAATCTCTTTTGTGAGAATTTGTTATATGTTGGATAGCACGTTTTCATATAATTTGCTTCTTTTGTGAATTAATTACAATCCATTAAAAACTATAGATAATGGCAAAAGATCGAGTATATATATTTGATACTACCCTGAGGGATGGCGAACAGGTTCCCGGATGTCAATTGAATACCATTGAAAAAATAGAAATAGCAAAGGCTCTTGAAGATCTTGGTGTAGATGTCATTGAGGCCGGATTTCCCATCTCAAGTCCAGGAGATTTTAATTCTGTAGTAGAGATCAGTAAAGCCGTTACCGAACCTGTTATATGTGCCCTTACACGTGCTGTGAAGAAGGATATAGAAGTGGCAGCGGAATCATTGAAATTCGCAAAACGCCCCCGGATCCATACCGGAATAGGAACCTCCTATTATCACATCTACCATAAGCTGAACAGCAATCCTGAGGAAATTATTAAGCGAGGAGCTGAAGCTGTGGCCTATGCGAAATCTTTTGTGGAAGATGTGGAGTTTTACGCTGAAGATGCAGGCCGGGCCGAGAATAAATACCTTGCACAGGTTGTGGAAGCCATGATAAATGCGGGTGCTACTGTAATCAATATCCCCGACACCACCGGTTATACATTACCTGATGAATATGGTAAGAAAATTAAGTATCTGGTCGATCATGTTCCCAATATTGATAAAGCCATTCTTTCCACACATTGCCATAACGACCTTGGGATGGCCACTGCCAATACCATGAGTGGGGTGATAAACGGGGCCCGGCAGGTGGAAGTAACAATAAATGGCATAGGTGAACGGGCTGGCAACACTTCCCTTGAGGAGATCGCAATGATCATGAAAAGCAGGAAGCACCTCAATCTGACTTCCAATATAAATTCCAAAAAGATCTATAAGACCAGCAGGCTGGTCTCTACCCTTATGAGAATGCCTGTACAGCCCAACAAAGCCATTGTGGGCAGGAATGCATTTGCTCACTCGTCGGGGATACACCAGGATGGAGTACTGAAGCGCAGGGAGAATTACGAAATCATCAATCCCAAATCGGTTGGTATCAATGAATCCTCCATTTTACTTACTGCCAGAAGCGGACGTGCAGCGTTAAAACACAGGCTTGGTAACCTGGGGTACACTTTTAGCAAAGCAGGCCTGGACTCCATTTATGATGAGTTTCTTAAGCTGGCCGATTCTAAGAAAGAGATTATTGATGAGGATCTGAAAATGCTGGCCGGGGCCAGTGCCAGGGACATCAAACGAAATCTGCATTTAGATCAACTACAGGTTGTTTGTGGCAAAGGAACAGTTCCGGTTGCCACGGTCAGCCTGGTTTGGGAGGGTGATTGTTATACAGCTACTTCCGAGGGTAATGGCCCTGTCGATGCAGCCATCAACGCTGTCAAAAGCATATTGAAGAAGAAGGTCCGGATTGAAGAATTCTTAATTCAGGCCATCACTAGGGGCAGCGACGATATGGGGAAAGTGCATATGCAGTTGGAACATAAATCTGTGGTCTATTATGGATTCTCTGCATCCACAGATATTATCACTGCATCGGTTGAAGCATTTATCGATGCCATGAGCCAGATCGTATAGCAGAGCAATCGCACATTGTTAATTTTTTTCAGAACAATATCAGACCAAATAGTTGTATTGGCCTGATATTTGTTTATTGTTGCAGATGACATTTTTCCAGTAGGAATGAGAAGAACTCAGATTATATTTTCAATGCTTCTCCTGGTTTTTATCTCTTTTTCATTTAGAAGTAGTGCAAAGGTTATAATCAGTGGATATGTGAGGGATGCAGCCACCGGTGAGGAACTGATCGGTGCCAATGTGGCCATATTGGAGACTGGTGTTGGAACCAATACAAATACCTATGGATACTACGCCTTCAGTCTGGACCCCGGATTCTATACCCTGGTTTACTCCTATGTTGGATTTGTATCTGTAACCCGTCTCATTCAATTGGGTGAGGATATGTCCATCAACATAGAACTGGAGGAATCTTTACTGGAGCTGGAAGAGGTCACTGTAACTGCTGAAGCCGGGAATGCCAATATTACCAGGCTGGAGACCGGGTCCACACAACTTCCCATTCAATCGATCCGAAAAATCCCCGCTCTCCTGGGAGAGGTGGATGTGATTAAAGCCATCCAACTGCTTCCCGGAGTAAGCGTGACCAGTGAGGGCTCATCGGGTTTTAGTGTAAGGGGAGGGAGCTCCGATCAGAACCTGATTCTACTGGACGAGGCCACAGTTTACAATGCCAGTCACCTCATGGGATTCTTTTCTGTATTTAATAACGACGCTATCAAGGATGTAAAACTGTATAAAGGTGATATACCGGCCAGCTCAGGAGGTCGTTTGTCCTCCTTGCTTGACATTCGAATGAAAGATGGTAACAACAAGGAATTCAGGGCCACCGGAGGAATCGGGACCATCTCCAGCCGGCTCACCCTTGAAGGACCGCTTTTTTCAGAAAAGGTTTCATTTCTCTTATCGGGTCGGCGCACTTACGCTGATTTATTCCTGCCCTTTGCAAAGGATACAGCGGTCCAGGATAACTCTTTATTCTTTTACGACCTGAATGGAAAACTGAACTGGACTATCAATGAAAAGAACAGAATCTTCTTATCCGGCTACTATGGCAAAGATGTTTTCGCCAACGATTTTGCAGGAATGTATTTCGGGAACAGAACCTTTTCATTCAGATGGAATCACCTCTTCAGCAAAAGGTTGTTCAGCAATTTTACCCTGGTAAACTCTCACTATTTTTATGACCTGGGTACTCCAGATGGATCTACGCCTTATTTCAACTGGCTCTCCTATCTGGACGACTATGGATTTAAAGGAGACTTTATCTGGTATGCCGCCCCTGAACACACTTTTAAATATGGACTCTCTAGCTTTTATCACATTATCAAACCCGGAATGATTTCTGTCAGTGATCAGAACGGAAATGATATCAATTCTGAGCTGGATGACAATCGCGCCCTGGAAAACGGACTCTACTTCTCAGGTGAATCAAGGGTCAGTGAGAAGTTTTCGTTGCGTTATGGACTCAGGTACTCCATGTTCTATAATATAGGTCCCGCAACCGTCCTGGAATACAACGAAGATTATGAGGTGATTGATTCAACCCACTACCAGGAAGGGGAATTCTACAACATGTACCATGGTCTTGAGCCCCGCCTGGCCGCCATCTACCTCCTCAATGACAGAAGCTCCATCAAAGCCAGTTATTCAAGAACCAGGCAATATTTGCAAATGGCCAGTAATTCATCAGCAGGAACTCCACTTGATATTTGGTTCCCGGCTTCGCCAAACATTCAGCCTCAGATATCGGACCAGGTTTCTGGTGGTTATTTCAGAAATTTTTATGACAATAAGTTTGAAACCTCGGTGGAGCTCTATTATAAGAAAATGACAAACTCCATCGATTTTAGAGATCATGCACAGCTAATGCTCAATCCCAGACTGGAAGGGGAGCTCAGAATTGGTGAAGCCACCTCCTATGGAGCTGAATTTTTTATAAAATACGATATTTCAAAATTCTCAGGCTGGGTGAGCTATACCTATTCCAAAACCATACGTGATATCCCCGAGATCAATGAGGGTATTCCCTATGCGGCTCCCTATGACAAACCTCACGATTTGGCCATTGTTTTCAATTATGAAGCTTCAAAACGCATAAGCCTGGCTGCCAACTGGATATACAGCGCCGGTATCCCATTTACCCTTCCAGCGGGAAGGTACGAGATACTGGGCAATATTCTCCCTGTTTATACAGGAAGGAATGAATATCGCCTTCCTGACTACCACAGGCTTGATCTTTCCCTGACCATACGGGGTAAAAATAAACCAGGAAGAAGATGGCAGGGGGAGTGGAATTTTTCGGTTTACAATGCCTATGGAAGAAAAAATGTATGGACCCTGGATTTTGTTCAGGATGATACAGATCCAAACCTGACCTATGCGGAGATGACCTACCTGTTCTCAGTGATTCCTGCTATTACCTATAATTTTAAGTTCTGATGAAGGGAAAGTATATAACATATGGAATGATCCTTTTCCTGGTAGCCATAGGACTGGAATCCTGTACCGAGATCGTTGAAATTGAGCTAGATTCCACCTATCGCAGACTGGTGGTTTATGGTGAAATAACGAGCGACTCTGTGCACCATCAGGTGGAGCTATCCTCCTCCAGTGACTACTTCCTTAATGAACCCGCTCCAAAAGTATCGGGGGCTCTGGTTGAGCTGGAATTCGATAAGGGACTGATCACCCTGGAAGAAAACGATACTCTGCCCGGAGTCTATCTTACTCCGGATGCATTCAGAGGTGTCCCTGGAGAAACTTATCGCTTAAACATTAGTCATGTAGATATGGATGAGGATGGAGAGGATGAATTCTACCATGCAGAAAGCACCATACCCGGTGGTCTTCTCCTTGATTCAATCAACCTGACCTACTTTAAAACCCCATTTACTTCTGGTTACCAGGTCCTGATGTATGCACTGGATCCTCCCAGCAGGGAGTGGTATAACTTTAAACTCTGGAAGAATAGCGATCTGCTTGCCGATACACTTATTAAATACTTAGTTCAGTCCGATGACTTCTTTAATGGCATCTACATTTTTGGATTACCAGTTGGATTTCTTTCTGATGAAGATCCAAGAGAGGCATTGCTTGAGGGCGATACCGTCACACTTGAGTTAAATAGCATTGATCAGAACTATTACAATTTTGTGGTGGACGCACAGCTGGAAATTTCTGGCAACAACCCTCTTTTCTCGGGTCCGCCTGCCAATGTCAGGTCCAATATAAAGGAGGGAGGCCAGGGAGTCTTTACTGCTTTTTCCATTCAGCGGATCTCTTGCTTAGCTCCACCTCCTCCTCAATAAAAAAGCCCCCGATTCCGGGGGCCTCTTCATCTTGTGCAAATGGTATTTAGTAGATTCCAATCTGGTGCTTGTCTCTTACCACAACCTCGGGACTTCCATCAAATGTAGTAATCAATCCAGTAATGGTGATATGTTCCCCAAGGAAGTAACGTTCAGGCCTCCAACTGAATTTACGAGCTATTCGAGCTGGTAAAACCACTGTGAATTGCTGGTTGGGGTAGTCTCCCCCAAAGAAGAGTAGATAATCATTGGTTTCTTCGTTATACCAGGTGGCATAAACCCTTCCATAAACATTGGCTACTTCCCCCAGGTTATATTTAGCCTCGAATACAGAGATGGTGTTGATTCTGCGTCCGTATTTATAGTTCCAGCTATATTCAGGATACCATTGACGGTAATTGCGATACATACTCCTGTTCCAGTAGATATTGGTGTAGGAAGGATAGTAAAGTACATGGTAATTGTGTGCATATGTATCATGATGGTAATGAAACTTAACCTTGCGGGTTGGATATGCATTGTGATAATGGTGACCTGTGTAATAGCGCTGGGTGGAGTACTTATTTTCTTTATAATATCTGGTCCGGCTATTGTCAACATACACCCTGGATTCTGGCTTTTTGTAGGTGCTTTTTGGATTATGCGATGTGCTTATGTTCACAGGCTTATGAGCCTTCTGGGTAGTTCTGGGTCGGTAGGCCTGCTGAGGTTCGGCCTTACGGACTTGCTTAACGCTCCTCTGCTGCACCTGCCGGGTTTGTGCATGGCGGGCAGGCTGAGTGTTTCTCTGCTGCTGCACTTGCCGTGCCTGAACCTTGCGGGCAGGCTGAGTGGTATGTGTTGCTTGCTTTCTTACTTTGATTGAACGGCTCCTGGAAACTTCGGTTCTTTTATCTCTCTCTTGAGAAGCCGGACGTCGGGCTGATTGTGCCTGGATGGCAGTTGTTGTAAAAACCATGGCGATCAGCGTTGCGGTGATGTATTGTTTTGTTTTCATGATTTCCCGATTTAATTTGTTTTACATATCTGCCTTGTTAAGTTCAAATTCGGTGCCAAAAGCAGTAAGCGTATAGATTACGCTGACCTCTTTACTCTCGTAAGATTAAGTAAACCAGGAAATTGTGATACAAAAGAAAATCCCGGCTCTCATTGGAACCGGGATCCTCACGTGCAGATTCAGCTTTAGGGTTAGTGACTATCTAATGGTAGTCTGCGTCTTTCTGTTGCTAACAAATATAGAGGATATAATTTAAATACCAAATTCTTTTAAAATTCCACTGCCACGCGAATGGAATCCATCTCCATCTCCAGGTTATCGAATTCCATATCTATATCCACCTCAAGGTTGTCGAAATCAATATCCGTATCCATCTCCAGGTTTTCAAAATCGAAATCAAAATCCATATCCTTTAAAACAGAGTCAAGATGGAGCCTTAAACCAGACATCTCCATTTTGATCTCATCCCAGTCTATCTCTTCAATGGCCTGTATCGCCTCAATCCGGGCCTCTTCCATCTCCATTTTGATCTCATCCCAGTCTATCTCTTCAATGGCCTGTATCGCCTCAATCCGGGCCTCTTCCATCTCTCCTTTGATTTCGTCCCAATCAACCTCTGCTTCCGATGGGTCTGCAGGTGTTTCAACGGGTGCAACTTCTGGTATCGTATCTAAAACGGAAGCAGGTGGGGGAGTGGTTTTGGGGGAGTGAGATACCGTTTCCATATGCCTGAATTCATTGCTCTTTACGATGGAGAAGCCTGATGTAAAGCTTGTGATTGTTAGCATTATAACTACTCCTCCAATAAGCAGGAGGATAGAAGATATTTTTTCACGAATGTTATTTTTCATGGTATCAATTTTTAAAATTCTTTGGATCCGGTGAAATAGTTGAAATTTATCTGTCCCCCCCGCACCGGGTGCCAGGTGAGAGAAATGGGTATTTTGGCCGGCGATCTGATAGAGAGCCCGGGCATAGTTAAGAGGATCACCACATGAATCAAGTACCCTGTCGTCGCAACATTTTTCCCTTTCAGTCCGAATGATGTTTGAAATAGCCCATACGGCAGGATTGTAGAAAAAAATATTCTCAATTAAAAGTTGAATCATGTTTGCGATTGCGTCAAATCTCCGCAGGTGGTACAACTCATGCATCAGGATTGTCTCCACCTGGCTTACAGAAAGGTTTGATAACATTCCGGCCGGAACAAGGATGACAGGCTTTATATATCCCACAAGGGCCGGTACTGTTATTATTCCTGATTCCATCAATTTTACACTTCTTTTGATTCCCAGCGAGATCTTCAACTGATCAAACTTTTCCTCCCAGCTGCCCGGAACTGGAGCTCCGGATTTTTTCATCACAACCTGGTAGCGAAACAAACTCAAAGATCGGATCACTACAACCGGAATCCCGGCAAAGTATATGTAACAGCTAATCAAATAGATGATATGGTAGTTGAAAAATTCAGAGTCATTTGCATACCCCCTGATCCTGCCCAGAAGGAATTGCCCGTCTCCACTTAATTCCGGAGAGGAAAGTATAGAATCGAGAGGTGAATACAGCAGGAAAAACAGAGCAATTACCGATCCCAAAAGCAAGAGTATGGATAGAACCGAAATACTGTATCTCAGGTTTGAGAAGCGGTCGGGAATGACATTAAGCGTAAGCTTGAGAATGGCTAGTATAAGCAAACCCATCCAAACACTGTGAATGATGGTTTTGCCCAGTGCAACGATCCAGTCTCCTGTGGTGGCAATAAAATCCATCTACTGCTCCTCCATTTTCTTAATTAATGCTTTTATCTCTTCCAGCTCTTCGGATGAAGTAGAATGGTTGCCCAATGCCTGAAGAATCAGTGTTGACCTGTTTCCCCGGAAGACAGTTTTAATTACGTGATCCAGCACTGACGATTGTACTTCCTCTGGCAGGAGGGTGGGTTTATAGATGTGAGAACGATGCTCTGTATTCCTGATGAGCAATCCTTTCTCTGTCATTATTTGCATGATTTTCAAGGTGGTGGTGTAACCAACTCTCCGATGTGTATTCAACTTGTCGTTAAGTGATCGCACAGTCAGAGGGCCATACTCCCAGAGCAATTGCAACACCTCAAGCTCAGAGTCTGTAGGTTTTAATTTCATTGTACGAATAATTTCGTAGTAAATATATACGAAGCGTTTCGTAATTGCAACTAAAAAGAGTGGAATTAGTAATTTTTAAGATTTCTTAACAATTACCACTTTTAATCAAGAATTCTTTAATAGTATTTTGCTTTGGCTTGTTTCCATCAGACTTATGAATGGTTTTTTGAAGAAAATATATGTGCCTCATAAGTGAATAGTTCAGCTGATTTCCAACCATCCCATCCTATGCCAGCCTTATATTTAGCGCAGTTTCCCAGTAGCTCCTCAACGGACCAATTCTGGTTGACTGCCACCTGGGGGAGAAGGGTTCCCCTGTTCATCCCTTTCCTCATAAATATCCCATGCTTTCCGATGATAATTTCCGATTTATCATATATCCTGATCCGGGGTGAGAGTACGCTGATTTCGATCTGGATATGAGCTAGTTCAGCTGGTACCAACGGCTTAAATCGGGAATCTGAGGTGGCAGCAGAAACCGCCATTTCCTTAATGTTTTGATAGAGAGATTGTTCCTCCGAAAATGTACCTATACACCCCCTTAAATCTCCCTCCACATAGATGGAGACAAATGTGCCACAGCATATATGAAACTTTTCAGATGAGTATAGAGGTACACTCTGCTTTATTCCAGTGCCGTTATTAGCCATGATGGCTTCCCTGGCAATTCGAATCAATTCCAGTTGCTCTTCCCTGTTTAGTGTCATTGATACATAATAAGTGAGATGTAGTTCACCACTTCCATGGATGGAATAACTTCGCCCGAATGACCCCGGGCCAGAATATCTACCTTATAGTCGGCATGCAGTGCTCTGGCATATTCCATAAGCGACATAATGGGGCCGTATCCACAAACAGAAATCTGGTGTTGCTTTACAACTTCCTCTATGCCAGACGCATTCCTGTCAAAGATTTCATTAATCACAAGCTGGTCCCTGTTTTCGCCTTCTTCAGGAGCCAGGAAGTGTGAAAAATCACAGGAGGCGATCACCATCACATTGCGATGGGTATTCTCCACTGCCTCTCCAATTTGAACTGCCACACGTGATGCACTTTTATAACTTTGATCCAGCATGCAAATTGGAACAATGGAGAATGGATGTGATGGTAAAAAATACTGCAAAAAAGGAATGATCACCTCTGCCGAGTGTTCACCAGCATGGGCCAAACGATCGTACGGTAGACTAAGCGCTTCAGCAAATTCACGGTCCAGTGGAACATCTCCTATGGCATTGCTCCAAAGGTCCGAGTCATCGATGGCCAGTTCCCTTCCCAGACCCGAGTGATTGGGGTGTACAATAACAAAGGTGTCGGGATAGTCCTTCATCTTTTTAAGCAAATGGAAAAATGGAATGGTCTGATACCCTGAATAGAGATGGCCGGCATGCGGCAATACGGTACCGAAAATCCGAATGGGTTCTATTTCAATTTCCGGGTACCGGATTCTCTTCTCTATATCCCGTAATTGCTCAAAGATCTTATCTTTTGAAGAGGGGTAGAAGCGTCCTTCCACCACTGGATTTCGGGTTCTCATAAAGTCTCTTTTTCAAATACACCCTGGATCCTATAGTGGCAATGAGTACAGGATCCACTGTCATCAATTCCTGACACTGAAGTGTTATATAAAAATCGTTCAATAAGCAACTCTCCACAATCCGGACAGTAGGTGTGACTTTCTATCTGAGGTGTATTTCCGGGATATACATAATGCAGTTTTTTCCTGGCCAGATCCATAAAGCGTTCAATGGTACTTAGCGGAGTGGGGGGGATGTTCATTTTATACCTGGGAAAATATCTGCTTACATGCAGGACGGTGTGAGGGCCACAAATATTTGCAATCCAGTCAATCATATCTTTCCATTCACCTGTAGTATCATTCAATCCAGGAATAATCAGGAAGGTCAGTTCCAGATGTGTTCCCGATTTAACAATTCTTTCTATGCTGTTGAGAACTGGAGTTAAAGTGGCACCGGCCCTGTCACGGTAAAACTCATTCCGAAAGGACTTTAAATCAAGGTTAATTGCATCCAAATAGGGAAGGAGCATATCCAGAGGCTCTTTGTTTATGAACCCATTGGTAACCATTACATTGCATTGGTTATTCTCCTTAATAAGTTCGGCACACCTGATCATATACTCGTAATAGATGGTAGGTTCGTTGTAGGTATAGGCCAGACCGATGTTATCTTGGTGAAGTAGAGCCTTATGCACTATATCTTCAGGATCCCTCGAGGGGTGATGTGAAAATATGCGATGATCTATTTGTGAAATTTCGCAATTTTGACAGAAGTCACAGGTCATGTTGCAACCAAAGCTTCCAATGGAAAGAATGGACCGGCCCGGATGGAAATGGTACAGAGGTTTCTTTTCAATGGGATCGGTGGAGATGGCGGAGAGTATGCCATAACTTTCTGTAATAAGCTCCCCATCCCGATTCACTCTTGTCTTGCATTTTCCGTACTGATCGGGTACAAGCAAGCAGGAGTGCGGACAAAGGAGACACAGTACCTTTTTGTCAGCTCTAACTTCAAAGTGAGAGGCAACCACCATGAGATAAAGTTACAACGAAAAACCGATGAATTCCACCCCCAAACAAAACTGGTGCTACGGGGTTATTAAAGTATAAACATTTTGCAGGGCCATGAGAAAATACGGTTTGATTATATTTGCAAACCTGGTTTTTACAGTTACACTATTAGGAAACAGGGTTATGAGGGATAATTATGAACGTGCAACCTTTGGAGGAGGTTGTTTTTGGTGCGTGGAAGCTATTTTTGAGCGTGTGCAGGGGGTTGTGACCGCCGAATCGGGTTATTCAGGAGGGCTTGTAGCCAATCCAGACTATAAACAGGTTACCTCGGGGCTTACCGGCCATGCCGAAGTGGTACAAATTACTTTTGATCCCACACAGGTTAGCTATGTGGAACTGCTCGAAATATTCTTCAAAACCCATGATCCCACCACCCTTAACAGGCAGGGAAACGATGTGGGAACCCAGTACCGCTCCATTGTTTTATTTCATAGCGATGAACAAAGAATCATGGCCGACAAAGTGATCACCTCGCTGGGGGAGGAGGGAATCTGGAGGGATCCCATAGTTACCACCGTTGAGCCATTTGATGCCTTCTATTCGGCAGAGGGTTACCACCAGGAGTACTATGAAAACAACCCCAATAAGGGATACTGCAAGGTCGTTATTAATCCTAAAGTGGAGAAATTTGAGAAACTCTTCAGGGAGAAACTGAAGTAGAATGCGATACGGGAAGGCTTATAATAAATGAGGCGCCATTTCCCGGTTCACTCTCCACGCTGATGGTGCCATTGTTCCTCTCCAGGAATTCTTTACATATGACCAATCCCAGCCCCGATCCTGATTCTCCGGTTGTACCCGGACTGCTCATCACTTCATTGGAATTAAACAGCTTCTCCTGTATCTCGGGCTGGATACCGATTCCGTCATCAGAAACAGTAATGGTACATCGCTCAGCCTCATTCTTTGAAGTAATTCGAATTTTTCCTCCTGGAAAACTAAATTTTATGGCATTCATAATCAAATTCCTTAAAACGGTATGAATCATTGACATATCCGCATGAACAAGGCATTTTTTGTCAATCTTTATCAAACAATCGACCTTCTTATGATCCAGGTTTGCCTTCATTTCCCTGACACAATCTTCAGCCATGGATTTCACTTTCAGTGTTTCGGGTTCGTATTTGACAGCTTTCATCTGCGCCCGGGCCCAGATAAGCAGGTTTTCCAGTAAATTTTGTATACGCTGTGTTCCCTGCAGGATCTGTAACAGATACTCTTTTTGTGTTTCTACGGGGAATTGTTCAAAATTATCGTAAAGTAATTCTGAAAATCCAGTTACAGCTGCAACGGGATTTCGCAGATCATGGGCCACAACTGAAAAGATCCGATCCTTGGATTTGTTTAGTTTCTGAAGTTCATTTTCTGAATCGCTCAACTGCTTGAGGGCATTGGAGATCTGGAGGTTTCTCTCGGCCAGCATCTGGTTGGTTCTCTTTTTGGATCTAAGGTTTACAGCGATGATAATTACCAGGACTACGATTACGACAATAAAAATGATAAAGACCTTATTGAGCATTTTCTGAACCTGCGCCTCAGATTGTAGTTGTACAATCTCCTGATCTCTGATCTCCTGCTCATAACGGGCCCTGAGGCTAGCCATCTGCTCCGATTGAATTTCATTAAAAAGGGCCTTATAAACAGTATCATACCTTAGCAACCAGTTGTATGCCGATGCATAACTCCCTAAACCTGCATGCATCTTTGCCAGTTCATCATAGACCTCAAGTTCAAGGTTTTTGAATCCCCTGTCTTTGGCAATCTTTAATGCCCGGTGCAGATAGAAAAGAGCCGATTCCTGATTTCTCATCTCCCCGTACAAGGATCCCAGGCTTGTATAAACCGACCCTATTATATACTGGTCGTCAATCTGCTGGGCCAATTCCAATCCCATTCTGAGGTAACTCAGCGCTGTATTGAGAGCCCCCAATTCGATATAGGTGAGTGCTATATTTTCATAGATCCCGGAGAGAATATATCTCTGTGTTTCTGTTCCCAGTGAATCGGGATGAAGGATATCCATTACCTGATGAAAGTAGATCAATGCAGAATCATACTCCTGCTTGTCATAAAGAATAAGACCAATGTTCCCAAGTACATTGCATTCATCGGTGGAGAGGCCATATTCCCGGTATATTTCATATGCATCCTGATAGTGTCTCTCTGCCTCTGATAAATTCCCCATTTTATGCGCCACAGTTCCCAGATTATTCTGCATCATGGCAATTCCCCTCTGATCGCCCTCTTGTTCATAGGCATGCAGACTCTGCATATAAAAGAAGTAGGCATCACTGAAATTGGCCATTTCAAAGTATATATTCCCCATATTCAGTGCACAATCGCCAATTTCCAACTGATTCTCCAGTTTTATGAACTCTTCATAAGCCTTATTATAGTAAAAAAGGCTCCTGTCTGTGACCATCTTTATCTCATAGATCTTTCCTTTATTTTTATATAAATAGGGCAGTAAGTTTTCCTGATCATCCTTTTGCAGGGCTAACTCCGACTGGTTTGCGAAGTATAGTGCACTGTCGGGGTTTATGTCTAGCAGCTCGCAGGAGAGCTCATAGTATATTTTGCTTAATTCGGGCCCCGAAATAACCGCAGTCTGGTTCAACAGACTATCAATCCTGGAATCCTGCGCATTTGAAAAGCCAGCGAATACTACAGTTGACAAAATATAAAACAGGAATCTCTTCATAGGGTTGAATTGGCTTCTGGTGACATCCATACTGACTAATATACGTATTATGGGATAGAAAAGTTCATTTTGGGATCACCTGGTGGGCCCGATGCAGCTGCTTTAGCTATTTTTATTGCAAACAAAAATAATGAAAAACAATAAGAAATATTCACAGGGAGAAGAGCTGGCCAATGCCATATCGCATTTTACAGGTGCGCTTCTTGGAGTTGCAGCACTGGTCCTAATGATATACGCTTCTCTGACCAGGGGAACAGGTTGGCATTTGGTAAGCACTTCTGTTTTTGGAACTACTGTGATCATTCTCTACCTCTCCTCCACACTTACACACATCTTACCCATAGGCAGGGCCAAAGACTGGTTTTTTAATTTCGACAGGATTGCTATCTATTTTTTAATTGCAGGAACCTTTACACCCATAGCGCTTGTTACGCTGAACGGACCATTGGGATGGACTATCTTTGGAATAGAATGGGGCCTGGCTCTGGTAGGTACCTTCCTGATCCTCACCAGGCCAGGTGAATATAATAAAGGTGTTAACACTTTTTATGTGATCTCTTATGCCGTTATGGGGTGGCTCCTCCTGATTGCCATAGGGCCCATATTCAGATCAATGCCTCTTATGGGTGGACTCTGGATCCTTATCGGTGGACTCTGCTACACATTTGGTATCGCTTTCTTCACTACCATTAAATTCCCTTATCACCACCTTGTCTGGCATTTACTGGTACTCGCAGGCACAATTTCGCACTTTTTTGCTGTCTATTTTTACATTATTCCCAGGTAAAAAGTGAAATGTTGCTATACTCATTGTGCATTTGGTATTAAAAAGTATTACTTTTGACATTATATTAATTTTCAATTTTGTACAATGAAAGAAGGTAAAGTAAAATTTTTCAATGAATCCAAGGGATACGGATTTATTAAAGACGTCGAATCTGACGAAGAGTATTTTGTCCACGTATCTGGCCTGATCGACAAGATCAAGGAAGATGATGATGTAACTTTCGAGCTTA
>JAOZUK010000582.1 GCA_029938715.1 Bacteroidales bacterium
CCGGATCGTATCCACATGGGACAATGCAGATGGAGAATTTCACATTTCTGCAACCGCCGCTCCACTGGCACCAAAGTTTGAAGAATCCTTTCCCGAGATAATTGAAACGGCAAGATTTACTCCTGCTTGGTTTGAGATGTTGATTAGCCACGGGGAGAATAAATTTTATGAAAAAAAGATTGCTTTCGCAGATGAGGAATTCTTCAGGATTTTCACCTATCAATTTGTTTATGGCTCGGACCAAAATCCATTACCCGCAATTAACCATGCTGTAATTACGGAAGAGATTGCTCAAAAATATTTTGGTGATGAAAATCCTGTTGGAAAAAGTATTAGTCTGGATGATGAAACAATCATCACGATTTCAGGTGTGATTGAAAATGTTCCTGCCAACGCTCATTTACAATTTGATATACTGATACATTTTGACAATATAGAACCGCTGTATGACGTGAAGTTGCATTGGGAGAACAATTCATTTTTTGCCTATGCACTGTTGAGTGAAGATGTGGATCACCCTGCTCTAAAAGCCAAAATAGACACACTTACCAAAGAGCTCTACAGCCATGGGACCTATGAATTTCTATTGCAACCCTTATCGGATGTACACCTGAGGTCCTCCTTCGAATATGATGTATATGGACATTCGGAGCCAACAGACCATTACATCAGGATATTCATGATCATTGGCCTGTTCATTCTTCTAATCTCGGTTATCAATTATATAAATCTTTCCACTGCCCGTTCCTCGATACGGGCTCGTGAAGTGGGTGTTCGAAAAGTATTTGGGGCACACAGGACACAATTGATAAAGCAGTTTATGGGTGAATCCTTTCTGCTTTGTCTTCTCTCCTATTTAATCGCCATGCTGCTTGTTGAGGCGGCCCTGCCATCTTTCAATGCCTTCACAGGAAAAGAGGTGAGTGTCGATTATTCGGATGCCCGTTTTTTATTCGGAGTCATTGCCATATTGATTTTTACGGGTATACTCTCTGGATCATATCCTGCATTCTTACTCTCTTCCTTTATTCCGGCCAGGACCTTAAAGGGAGAAGTAAAGAGCGGCCCGGTATCATTTCGAAGGGTACTTGTTATTCTGCAATTCTCCATTGCTATTTTGATGATCATTTGTACCGGAATGGTCTATCGTCAACTAACTTATATGCAAGACCGCAATCTGGGGATCATTACGGACCAGGTAATTTATGTCCCCGTGATAGGAAACATGGGGGAGAAATTTCAATTCTTAAAAGAAGAGTTGAATAAGTATCCAGGTGTAGAAGGAGTTGCAAGTGGTGCAAATCTGCCCACATTTAATGGTGCTGGGACATACGGAATCTGGTGGAAAGGGAAGCAAGAGGAGGACAAGCTGCATATAAATATCAATCAAGTGGAACATGATTATATCCCCACCTTTGGTATTGAACTTGTGGAAGGCCGAAACTTCAACATTGATTTTCCCGCTGACTCAGCCAATTATATCTTAAATGAAGCAGCAATACAAAAGATGCAAATCGATGATCCAATCGGAAAAGAATTCAGGCTCTGGGGTATGAAAGGCGTCATCATCGGTGTCATGAAAGACTATAATTTTAAATCGCTTCATAAAGAGATAGGCCCTATTTGTTTGCACATTACCAATCCATTTGTTGATAAAATGTATGGCTATATTTTTATCAAACTGGAAGGAAGTGATGTTAAAAAAACAATCAAGAATATTGAACGAACCTGGAATAAACTATATCCTGCCTTCCCGCTGGACTATACTTTCCTTGAGGAAGATTATGCCAATCTCTATTTGTCTGAAAGCAGAATGCGTAGTCTGTTTGCGCTTTTCGCAGCCTTATCTATTTTCCTGTCCAGTCTGGGCTTATACGGTTTATCCTCTTTTATGGCAGAAAGAAGAACAA
>JAOZUK010000216.1 GCA_029938715.1 Bacteroidales bacterium
CTTTTTCACCTAAGCGTAATTAACCTGTGCGAGTATGCTATCCTTGATCTGCTCTTTTAAAGCATTTTTGGTGACCAGATCCACTTTTCTGCCAAATATACTTTCCAGGTAGATTTGAAGTGTGACATAGTTCCAACCAATGGGCCTGTATAATTCCACCAATAGATCAATATCACTTTCATCCGAGGCTTCATTTTTTGCAAACGACTCAAAAATATCAATCTTCTTTACAGCATATTCCTCAGACAATCAATGCTATAATATCAATTTATAGCACGTGCTTGAAGATGCCAGAAATAATGTCTATCGTACGGCCAACACTGAGATGCTTCGAGCCTACTGGAATGTAGGAAGGGAGATCGTGGAAGAGGAGCAAAAGGGTAAGGGCCGGGCAGCATATGGAAGCGCCTTGCTGGAAGAATTGGCAAAACGGTTAACAGAACTGTACGGAAAAAGCTTCAGCAGCCGGCATCATCGTTATATGCGCCAGTTTTACAGGGAGTTCCCAAAATGGAACGCACTGCGTTCCGAATTATCCTGGGCCCATTACCGTATGTTGTTGAAGGTCGAAAAAGAGAATGCCAGAGAGTTTTATATTCAGGAGGCCATTACCGGGAACTGGAGCACAAGACAGTTAGAAAGACAAATCAACTCGTTGTACTTTGACCGGTTACTCATGAGCAAAGACAAGCAAGAGCTCAAGCTTGATACAGATAAGAACAAAAAGGTCATGCATCCAGCAAACATCATAAAGGATCCATTCGTGCTGGAGTTCTTAAACGTGAAAGAAAACGAGAATCTCGCAGAGTCCCGGTTAGAATCAGCTTTATCTTCCAACAGTAAAACAATTAGAACACGAGATACAACATGAAAGGGAACAGATCGAGCAAGAAAAGAAACTTTCTGGGAAATAAGAACCTCCATTAGTATAAGTTGTTCAGAAAATCCTGTGCGCTGGCTCTGTGTGAATCAAATAGCTTTGATCCTAAGACAATATTTATCAGTCGGTTGCAGGTTCAGTGAAGCTTTCGTTTGTACATGGAAGGGGAGAGGTAAAAAGGTTTTAATGAATAGTCCCTGGATACACTCTTTTGTGTTGCGAAGCGACATGAAATGGGTGTTTGCAATTTCACTACTTCAATGTAAATTCCGTTTTAACAACAGTAATGTTAGCATAAGTCAGTTCACTGGGGCCGGCTGGCAATTATAGTTATCTTTAATTTTTAATGGTAAAGCTTGTAATGAAAATGAACCTTTTCTAAATCTTCATCACATGAACATGTACAGATATTTTGCATTCATGATAGCAATCTGCAGTTTTATATTCATGACTGCTTTTTCGGTCAAAGGACAGATCCGGTTCGAGGATGTTACTCAGGATGCGGGTTTAATAGAACCGCTAAGGGGCATTAAAGGTCACAGTGCATCCTGGGGAGATGTAACTGGGAACGGCTATCCGGATCTGTTTGTAGGAACTTTTTCTGACCGGCCCGACTCAATTTATGCAGCTCGTGGACACACTGCAAAAGCTGAACCCGATAAATTGTTCTTGAACCGGGGCGACGGAACCTTTGAAGAGGTGCTGGAAAGTCCTGTTCGTCAGTATGGAAGGTGTTCCGGATCTGCTTTTGCGGATTTTGATAATGACGGGGACCTTGACCTGGTGGTTTCACATAATGCCCGTCTTCCTAACAGCAGCAAAACGCAGCATAAAACCGGGAATTTCCTCTTCGAGAATAACGGACATGGGGAGTTCATCGATGTGACGGAAAAAGCAGGGCTCAATTTTGGCCTGCCATTTACAGGACGGAACACCTTTGTATTTGATTACAATGGGGACGGGCTTCTGGATCTCTTTATGCAGGAGGATTGGGTGCTGGACAGCATTTCGGGCGGGAATTCAAGACTGATGGAGAACAGAGGTCATTTGGTGTTTAAAGATGTAAGTGCTGAGGCAGGGTTTCCCAATGGGTTTCGCAAAGGTTTGTACGGATTAGGTGGATTTGTAGGAGATATGAACGGGGACCTTTGGCCAGATGTGTTCTTTAGTCATAGTTGCAGAATGTTTATCAATAATAAGAATGGTACATTCCGTGAGAGAAATTATCAAATGGTACCCCGGAAATACCAGCTGCCAGGCACTCGTGCCGAAGGGTACTGGACATGTGGTGCAGATCTGGGCGACCTGGATAATGACGGGGACATGGATATTGTGGTGGGGCATCATTTCCTCGATTTAGATACCGTTAAGCAAAAGATTTTTGTATTCCTCAACGAAGGAAATGATGCAGACGGGAATCCTATTCTTCGGGATATTACCACGGAATCTCAGTTGGAACAACCTTCCAGGAGGGCTCCCAATATTCAACTTCAGGATATGGATAATGATGGTAAGGTGGATATTCTGGCAACCGCAGGAAACAGCTTTGTATACCGGAACACAGGTGCCTCGGATGGAATACCTCAATTTGATAAACCCATTGAGTCGGGCATAGAGGAAGGAAATGGTTATTGGGCCTGTGGACCGCTTGGCGATTTTGACAGGGACGGACGGCTCGATTTCTTTGGTCCTGAGTGGCTGACTTCGGCCCCTTCCATCTTATTGAGAAACAAAACGCCCGGAGCAAACCACTACCTGGCAGTAAAACTTGAACTTGAAGAAGGTCCCAATCGAAACGGTGTGGATGCCAGAGTGGATATTTATACCCAGGGCAACCTGGGGAATGAAGTGGAAAGGATTGCATCTCGCATCATCACCGTCTCAAATGGATATGCCAGCGGATATGAAGCCATTGCCTATTTTGGACTACCTGACCATAAAAAGGTGGATATACGTGTGAGCATGCCGTGCGGTGGCCAGATATACAATGCTACTGCCGTGCAACGTAACCAGCGGTATATTCTCAGGAAGTAATTTTTTACATGCGATATCTGATTTTATGTTAATCAGCGGAGCTGACCGGGAATTGCTTGCATTGTCCTATAATGTACTGCGTTATGTTCATATTGCTTTGATCCTAAAGCAATACTTATCATTCTATTGCAGGTTCAGTGAATCTATCTTCTGATCCTGGAAGGGGAGAGGTAAACGGTTTTGTTGAAGAATTCGTGGATACACTCTTTTTGCGTTGCGCAGCAACGTGAAATGGGTGTTCTGTAAAAAACCCTTCTATTACTATGTTATATTAATGGAATCCCTTCCTTTTTTACGATCTGTAGCAGGGGAGAGGTATCATCATTATCGAAGCGGGAAAGGCCAATAGCAAATGGCTCAATTCGAGTATCAACTTTACGAGTCAATCTCCAGATCAATCCATATGCATGATCATCTGAACTGTCGTCAAACCTCCTGGAAACAATCATTACATCAATATCACTTTCTTCATGATCCTCATTCCGAGCCGCACTACCAAAAAGAAAGGCTTTATCGATCTGTAAACCAGACTCATTCAGAATTTTGATGTACTCTGAAACTTTGCTTATAGTTTCCTTTCTAGCCATACCAGTATCTCCTTGGATTTATTCATATATTCAATAACCTTCTCCTTAGCAGGAATCATAGGATTGTAATCTGGATATCTACCTTCCAATTGATATTTCATCAGAATCCCAAGAAAATCTTCATTACTCTCTGCAAACTCAATTTTAGAAATATCCAATAAATAAATCAGGTTGTGGGATTTGGGAGGGATTCTACCAGTAGCTTTCACTACATGAGCTTTAAGTCCCTTATCAATAGCTAAATGACAAAAAAATAATCCATGAATATACCTGGATTCTCTTATTAACAATTCAGCAGTATCCAGATCAGATTTTGCAGTATTAATCCAGTATTCTATTTGCTTTCCAATATTAAGCACATCAACAATTTTATTAAAAGTACAGAATTTTCCAGCAAAGCCTGTGGGCGGGCATTGTAAGAACCAAAGCAGAGGGCGTGCTGGGCTTGTGCGAATTGGCCGAGCGGCTATTTAATATAATGCCTGATTATAGTGACAGAGCAGGATCCACAGATTAATGTCAGGAAGTAGTAGTGTCCTATAATGTACTGAGTTATGTTCATATTGCTTTGAATATCAAAGCGATATATATTGATTATTTGTGAACTCTGGGATAAATCGTGCAACTTCGAAAGGGGAGAGGTAAAAAGCTTTAATGAAGGATTGGTGGATACACTCTTTTTACGAAGCATAGCTGAGTGAAATGGGTGTAAAATATATTCATAGTAGCATATTTCATTTTGATATTCAATATAATAAACCTATATTTGTTCAATATATCTATTAGGTTTATTATTCATATTTATATTTATTAAAACTGAGATGTATCAATTAAGGAATTATATCCAAGATACATTGGGCATAGAAGTGCAGCCGAAACCCATACCTAAACAGCGCATGGGTAATCTCCCAATGTATATTTGTGAGACTTACAAGTTAAATGAAGTGGTTTTATTTAACCATCGCCTATTACTTGCAGAACCTAAGTATACCGATGATTTCAGCATTATGCAGACGGGAAAACACTTTGACCTGCTGAAAAAAGCCTCAGATAAAAAAGTAGTTCTGGTATTACCTGAGATTACATCCATTGTGAGGAAACGATTGATAGAAAAGGGTATCAATTTTATTGTACCGGGCAAACAACTTTATTTACCAGATTTATTGCTTGATTTGAAGGAAAGCTTTACCAATCTGCGTGCTCGTCCAAAAAAAGAAACATTGTTACCTTCAGCTCAATTCTTACTAATTTATCACATAATTCACCGCAATAATAGTTGGAAACTGGAAGAGCATTCTTTTAAGGAAATTGCTAGGAAAACGGGTTATACCGCAATGGCCATTACCAAGGCCGTTGATGATTTGAAATACTATGAACTAATTGACGTAATAGGAGAGAAAGAAAAAAATATCCAGTTCAGATTAGAAAGAAATGAACTATGGACAGACTTAGAAAAACGTGAATTGTTGGTAAATCCTGTTTTAAAACGAGTATTTGTGGACGAGAAGCCAAAAGATATATTAATGCTACATTGTTACGCTTCTGCATTGCCTGAATATACCGATATGAACCCGGAAAGACAGGAATATTTTGCAATTGAAAAAAAAGTGTTTTATAAATTGCAGAAAACCAACACATTGATTAATCCCAATGAAGATGAAGGCCGGTACTGCCTTGAAATATGGAAATACAGCCCCAAAATTCTCGTAGGGGAATTACCGAATGATACTCCTGTTGTAGACCCGCTTTCCTTATACCTGAGTTATAAAAACAGCCAGGACGAACGTGTTGAAATGGCCTTGGAACAAATTATTGAAAGATATATATGGTAAGAGGATTGGACATATTCAAAGAATATTTTGAGGAATATTCCGATAACTACGTGATTATTGGTGGTACTGCCTGCGACATGATTATTGACGAAGCTGGCTTTACACCACGTGTTACAAAGGACATCGACATTATTTTAGTTGTAGAAGCACTGAATGCTGATTATGTAAAACAATTCTGGCAGTTTATAAAGAATGGTAATTACATACGGAAAGAGAGAAGCGAAAACGAACGAAAATATTACCGCTTTATTAACCCCGAAAATAAACAATTTCCGTTTCAGATAGAATTGTTTGCCCGAAATCCAGACTTGTTGGATCTGGAAGAAGAAGCTCATCTTACACCTATTCCGGTAGATGATGATTTGAGCAGTCTTTCAGCCATATTATTGAACGACGAGTATTATAATTACATATTGGAGCACAGCGTAGAAGAAAACGGCTTACACCGTGCCAACACCGAGGCACTGATTTGCCTGAAAGCAAAAGCATACCTGGAAATTGCCGAACGTATAGCTAATGGTAGTACTGAAGATAGTAAACATCTGCGCAAACATAAAGGCGATGTATTCCGGTTAGCAGTATTGTTGGCTGAAAACGACACATTTGAATTGCCAAAAAGCATTCAAGCAGATATGCAAACATTTGTTGATACAATTGCTGTCGATTTACCGGGTAAAGAAATATTTAAAGAAATGGGATTGGGCGCTGTATCCCCAGATAAAGTATTGAATCGGATTATTGAAAGCTTTGTAACCTATCAGAATTCCAGATAATAATCATTCAGAAAAGCTTTTGCGTGCTGTAACTAAATGAACTAAAGTGGCGGGGTAGCGCAGGCTTTTGCGCAATGGCCAGAGCGGCTATTTAACATAATGCCTGATTTCAGCGACAGAGCAGGATCCACAGATCATAGCAAGAAAGCATCAGTTGTCTTATAATGTACTCGGATTATGTTGATATAGCTTTGGTCCTAAGGCAACATTTATTCCGTTACAGATTCAACAAAACAATCGTTCGATCTTAGAAGGGGAGAGGTTAAAAGGTTTTGATGACGAATTGGTGGATACACTCTTTTTGCGTTGTGTAGCAACGTGAAATGGGTGTTGAATGTCAAACCCAGATTCTATAGATTATTGATAATTGACTGAATTTGCCCTCTGTTTTCCGGAAGATGATTAATACAAACATCCCAGATGATTTCATAGTCAATCCCGAAATACTCGTGGCTTACCTTATTTCTAAGCAGATACATCTCATCCCAAGGTAGGTCTGGATTATTATCTTTGATGTGATCAGGTAGCTTCCTCGAAGCCTCTCCGATAATTTCAAAGTTCCGAATTACTGCATCTACTGTCTTATAATCCTTTTTGAACTGATCAAAAGTGTAACCTTCAAGATATTCTGCTATTCTGGTCATTGCAACCAGGATATCTTGTAAATATATCGTATAATTGCGCTCTTTCTTTTTCACCTAAGCGTAATTAACCTGTGCGAGTATGCT
>JAOZUK010000583.1 GCA_029938715.1 Bacteroidales bacterium
AGTTTATTTCCTGATGACGGCTTCTGTTATATTCCATCTCCGACCAGGCCTGAGTCGCATAATTTAACGTTTCAAGCGTCAACGGTTCAACCCGGGCGAGCATGGACATCAGTCGTCCCTCAAGTTGTCCCCAAAACGACTCCTGTTTGCCATTCTGATAGGGACTGTAAGGTAATGTTAAATCGTGCTTTATGCTTAACCCCAGCAGGCCATTTCGGGTCTCCTTGGCAATCATCGCAGCGCCGTTGTCTGTCATTAAGCTGCGAGGGAGGCCTCTTTTCATAAAAGCCTGCATCATGCCATGTTGTAATATCTCCGCAGTTTCCTGAATATACCACTGGATGTGACAGCATAACCGGGAGCAGTCATCAAGTATGCACAATGCAATTGGAGTGTGCCAATCGCCTTTGTTGTCAGCTACCCTGAGTTTTCCTTTGTGGAAATCCAAATGCCAGAGGCCATGCACATGGGAAGATTCGTAGCTTCTAACTTCCATTTGTTCCAGGTGCGATTCTGCCTTTTTCTGACCATTGGTTTTGTTGCGGGGCGATTTCTTTTTATACCAGCCTCGTTCTTTCATGCGACGGCAGACACTGGAATATGAAGGAAGATTACCAAGTTCAGGCTTCTCGTCGATCAAAGCAAGCAGGTTATCTGTATGGAGCTGGTAGCTCCAGTGGGGGAAATTACAATATTGTTTACCCAGTTCCATGAGCAATTCATTGGACAATGCTGTCTTTTGACCGATATCTGAACGGGGCTTTCGATCAAGGTCTTCCACAGGATTGTTCCCGTTCAACGCTTTATAATACCAGCGCTCAATGGTGGACGCACCGAAGGTGATAGATTCATCTTTGCATGGATGATGATATACTTTTTCTGCAAGGCTTTTGATCTTCTTTCCAAGTTCTCCACGTTCCGGGGGGCTTGCAAGAAGACCGCCGACGATGGAAAAGCGCAGTTGTGGCCACGATTCTATCCGGGAATGACTATTTTTTCTCATTTTATGGCTCCTGTCTGAATTCTGAGATCTTCCTTGTGAAGATCTGCTCGTTTTTTGACAAAAACCAGCCTACAGGATCTGGGAAAAAGAAATAGTCCCCATCTTTTGCGGGAAGTTACTGCTCCATCATTTATACGGCTGCAAGGCCGGTTGACAGTAATCCAAGGCAGTTGAGAATTGCGCTTTCTGGTGACCGGCTGTGTTCACAATAATGTTTCACCAGAGATTCTGGTAGGTTCTGGTTTTCAACCTCGCAACCAATGAGGCCGCGTACTGTTTTCCATATTTCTGTCTTTGGGAAAATCTCACGGAAATATGCAAGCCAATTGTTGATTGTTTTTCTATTTACTTCAAACAGTTGCACCAATAAGTTTTTGCTATATTCCTGTGGCATATTTTGATTAAGGGTTGTTATGATTAAAATAGCGGCACCAAAGTACACCCGGCGCCCCATGAAAATCGTTGACTTCGGGAGGGTTCTGCGACGACACTTCTCATTGCTACAGCAGAGACTGAAACGAATAGACAATTCGTCAGCAAGCGGTGGGCCGCCTCGTGGTTGACGTTGGTAATTGGAGTAATGCAAAGTACTGCCGCAGAATGGACATCCGGCTTTCTGTTGTTGATCGGCCAAGTCAATATCAATACGGTGAAGAAGGTGAAATAGGTCGGGGCTTTGTAGTAATTCTGGTAACATTTTCCTGCCTTAGTGTTTTAGGCAGGAGTCCTCTTTATATTTCCAAGGTACGTGAGGGGGCTCCTTACCTTTCCATCACATATCTTGCACATTTTAACTTTTTATTCCATCATTTATCGTGTTGACTCTCACCTAAGGGCGCCCCAGCCGTGAGGCCGTCTCTAGCATTCCCTTATTCCATTGATTCGGTCTGTTTTCTCGTGAAGA
>JAOZUK010000584.1 GCA_029938715.1 Bacteroidales bacterium
GCATCGGTGAGGTCCATGACGGAGCCGCCACTATGGATTGGATGGTACAGGAGCAGGAGCGCGGTATCACCATCACATCAGCAGCCACCACCACTTTCTGGAACAACAACAACCAGGAGTACAAGATTAATATTATTGATACTCCGGGTCATGTGGACTTCACAGTGGAAGTTGAACGTTCGTTGAGGGTACTGGATGGTGCAGTAGCTGTATTTTGTGCGGTAGGAGGTGTGGAACCACAATCAGAAACAGTTTGGCGTCAGGCCAACAAATACCGTGTCCCACGGATGGCCTTTATTAATAAGATGGACAGGGTAGGCGCTGATTTCTTTGGGGTTGTTCAGGAAATTCAGGATAAACTTGGATCAAATCCTGTACCCCTGCAGATTCCATTCGGAGCCGAAGAAAACTTCAAGGGGATTGTGGACCTGATCGAACGCAGGGCCATCATCTGGAAAGAGGATGAGGAGATGGGAATGAAGTACGAGTACTGCGACATTCCCGAGGACCTGATCGAAACCGTTGAAGAGTGGAGAGAGAAGCTGGTTGAAGCCGTTTGTGTTTCTGATGATACCTTGCTCAACAAATTCCTGGAAGACAGGGATTCCATTACTGTAGAAGAGTTTATGGCTTATACCCGCAGGGCCACCATCAATATGGACATTGTTCCGGTGCTGTGCGGATCTGCCTTTAAGAATAAAGGAGTTCAGCGTCTGCTGGATGCCATTACCGATTTAATGCCCAGTCCGCTTGATATAGGAGCAGTTACTGGTATTGATCCCAGGACAGAGAAGGAGATGTCGAGGGAACCCAAAAATGAAGAGCCCTTAACCGGTCTTGTATTCAAAATTGCCACCGACCCGTTTGTTGGAAGGCTGGCCTATGTAAGGGTCTATTCAGGCCTGCTCCAGGAAGGGGTGATGGTGCTGAATAACCGTACAGAGAAGAAGGAGCGCATCAGTCGCATTTATCAGATGCATGCCAACAAGCAAAATCCTTTAAAGGAGATTGGTGCAGGCGACATCTGTGCTGTGGTTGGACTGAAAGAAGTAAGGACTGGCGATTCTATTACCAACGTGGGGAAACCCATGGTCCTTGAGGCCATTGAATTCCCCGAACCTGTAATTGGAATTGCCATCGAGCCTAAAACCCAGGCTGATATTGACAAGCTGGGAATTGCTTTGAATAAACTGGCAGAAGAAGATCCTACCTTCCAGATTCGAAGTGATCCAGAAAGCGGTCAGACCACCATCAATGGAATGGGCGAACTGCACCTTGAGATTCTGATGGACCGCCTCAAGCGCGAATTTAAAGTAGAGTGCAATGTGGGTACACCACAGGTGAACTACAAGGAGGCGCTTACCATCGAGGTTGAACACCGGGAAGTATTTAAGAAGCAGACCGGGGGTCGTGGTAAATTTGCAGATATAGAAGTAACGATTGGTCCTTCCGACGACAATGTCAAGGGCCTTACATTTGTTAACAAAATCAAGGGAGGCAGAGTTCCCCGGGAGTATATTCCATCCGTGGAGAAGGGATTCAAAAACGCCATGTTCAACGGACCGCTGGCAGGATTTCCCATAGAAAATTTGAAGGTTGAACTTCTGGATGGAGCTTACCATGCAGTGGATTCAGACCAGCTCTCATTTGAGATTTGCGCCAGGCAGGCCTTTAGGCATGCTGCTTCCAAAGCGCGTCCAGTGATACTGGAACCCATTATGGCAGTTGAGGTGGTTACACCCGAAGAGTATATGGGTGATGTCATCTCCGACCTGAATAAGCGACGCGGACAGGTGGAAGGAATGGATTCAAAAGCCGGAGCCAGGGTAATTAAAGCAAAGGTACCCCTCTCCGAGCAGTTTGGATATGTAACCGTATTAAGAACACTTTCTTCGGGAAGGGCCAC
>JAOZUK010000585.1 GCA_029938715.1 Bacteroidales bacterium
TGTTGAGGAAATGAAGCAAAGTCTGGCGGAGGGAAAATGTTCCCGCCGTGAATTTCTTCGTACAACAACCTTATTAGGCATATCTGCCGCCACTGCCTATGGTCTTGCCGGCACAATACTTGGTGAAAATATTTTACCGGATCTGGTTTCATCAGCTCAAGCCGGCCAAAAAAAAGGTGGTACCTTAAAATTTGGTATGCAGGTGATGGAAATGGCTGATCCAGCCACTTACTCATGGACGGAAAAATCTATCGTTGCCCGAAATATCACCGAATATCTTGTTGAAACAGGACCGGACAATATCACAAGACCAAATCTGGCAGAAAGTTGGGAAGCCTCAGATGATCTGAAAACCTGGACGTTCCACCTTCGAAAAGATGTCAAGTGGTCCAATGGAGATGATTTTATTGCAGATGACGTAGTGTTTAACTTTACCCGTTGGCTTGACCCCAAAACCGGATCATCCAACCTGGGTTTGTTCAATGCCATGCTCGAAGAGACCGGCGAGAAAGACAAAAAAGGCAACCCTGTCAAGCGCATGATCAAAGGTGCAGTGGAGAAAGTAGATGATCATACGGTACAACTTAACCTGAAATCAGCAGTTCTCTCTATTCCCGAAAATCTTTACAATTACCCCACTGCTATCGTTCACCGTAATTTTGAAAAAGAAGGAGGAGATCTCTCCAAAAATCCTGTAGGTACTGGACCATACGCTCTTTCTGAATTCAAAGTCGGTGAAATAGCCGTATTAAAAAAACGTAAAGAACCATATTGGGGTGGAGAGGTTTTCCTCGATGAGATTCGGTTCATCGACCTGGGCCAGGATGCCGGGGCATACCTTGCCGCTATCGCTTCAAAACAGGTCGACGGAATTTATATGCTGGACCTGACAACACTGGCAGCAGCCAAAAGTCTTCCCGGTATCAAAGTTGTCTCCATTCCATCCACACAGACAGGGGTTATCCGTATGAAGGTAACGGAAAAACCCTTTGATGACATCCGCGTACGTAAAGCGGTTCAGAAATGCTGTGATGTGCAGAGACAGCTGGATATTGCCCACCAGGGCTTAGGGGTAGTTGCAGAGCACCATCATGTCGCCTCCATCCACCCCGAGTATTTTAAACTGCCGCCGGTTAAACAGGATATTGAAGGTGCAAAAAAACTGCTTGCCGAAGCAGGATACCCAGATGGCATAGAACTTACCTGCAATGTGGGGAATACCGATGGTGTCTGGGAACAGAATTCTGTTGCCGTTCTCAAAGAAGATGCCGCCAAAGCCGGGATCAACATCAAAATGAATGTTATGCCATCGGCACAATATTGGGATGTCTGGACAAAAGCACCTTTGAGCCTCACATCCTGGACCCATCGACCTCTCGCTGTAATGGTATTGGGTCTGGCCTACCGTGCCGGTGTACCCTGGAATGAATCCAGCTATAATAATCCTGCCTTTGATGCCGCCCTGGATGAAGCGGAAGCAACATTCAGTGTTGAGGATCGCCGGGTTAAGATGGAGAAGGTTGAAAAAATCCTGCAGGATGATGCTGTTCTGATACAACCGTTCTTCCGGTCAGTTTTTACTGCAGTTTCAGAAAATCTGGTTGGATTTGAGATGCATCCGACCAGATACTACCGCTTTCATAAAGTTTCTCTGGCTTAATTGACATCAATATAATGCCTGGTAAGAGGCTCAAACCCCTCTTACCAGGCACAAAAGCCGATTTCATATTTAAGGAATAAAAATGCTTTTACTGCTTTCAAAACGAATCGGATTCATGATTTTTACCATGATTGTTGTTTCAATGATTCTCTTCCTGCTTTTGGAAACAGGCCTTACCGGCGACCCAGCCACCCGTGTCCTGGGCAATTTTGCCTCTGATGAACAAAAAGAATTGTGGCGGAATC
>JAOZUK010000586.1 GCA_029938715.1 Bacteroidales bacterium
AAAGTTTAGATAGATGAATAGGGAAAAAAATATAAAATTGGCCCATAGGGTAGCTCTTATTTCAGGGATATTCTGCGGAGTGGTGGCGTTGCTGCTGCTTCTGAATTTCTGGCAAATGAAACAGCATGAACCGCTGGAAAGTGCAACCATCGAAGCGCTGGTAGAACGACTGGCCAGTGAACCCAATAGTGAGATCTTGAAGGAAGAAATCAGAAGTTTTGATCTGCTGGCACGCAAAGCCTACTTCACCAGTCGCTGGCAGATAAAGACGGGAACCTACCTATTGCTGGTAGGGGGCATTGTCCTGGCTATCTCCCTGAAAATATTTACCGATCTAAGGGCCAGAATCGAACAGCCGGAAGAGGTTACCGAGGAGCTGCTAAAGGCCCGTGCCAATGCACAGTACTGGTTATTTATGACAGGTGGACTGGTGCTGGGGCTTTCACTTGTGGCAGCCGTATTAAGCAACGATTACCTGAAATCATACCAGTCCATGGGAGTGGTGCAGGAGACAGAGGCCGCGCAGAGTAATGTGGAGGTTATTGAGGTTTTCCCCGTAGAGCAGGGTGAGGTTGAGGCAGGAAGTGAAGGGGTTGTATCGGAAGCGAAGGAAGCTGATCCTGAAGGGACAGAGAGCCCGGAACCAGCTATTGCCTCTTCCACTGAGGAAACTGCGGCACCTTCAACTCAGCAACCTGAAGGCTTCACAAAAGAGGATTTTAAAAAGAACCAGGCAGTCTTCAGAGGATATATGGGATTGGGTGTCTCCTACCATAAGAATATACCTGTCAGCTGGAATGGATCCACCGGGGAGAATATTAAGTGGAAAGTAGCTACCAGCAAACGTGGATTTAGTACTCCTGTGATCTGGGGGGATCATATTTTTATTTCCGGTGGGGACAGCCAGGCAAGGATTGTGGCATGCTACAATCGCCATACGGGACAGTTGGAATGGGAAAAGGAGGTGACGGATATTCCCGGTTCTCCTGCTTCTCCACCACGGGTCACAGATGATACCGGACTGGCTGCACCAACCATGGCAGTTGATGGGAAACGTGTGTATGCCATTTTCGCCACAGGCAATGTGGTTGCTTTCGACCTGGCAGGAAATAAGGTATGGGGACGCAACCTGGGTGTACCTAACAACCACTATGGGCACTCTTCCTCACTTCAGATATGGGAAGCCAAACTGATCATTCAATACGATACCAATACCAAAGGAAGGATGCTTGCACTTAACACCTCCACCGGGGAATCCATATGGGATGTGGAGCGTCCGGTACATATTTCGTGGGCTTCACCCGCTCTAATAGAAGTGGATGGAAAGATTCAGATAGTGACCACCTCCGATCCCTTTGTGATGGGGCACGATCTGCAAACAGGTGCTGAATTATGGAGGGTGGAAGCCATGATGGGAGAAGTGGGCCCATCGGTGGCTTATGAAGATGGTCTGGTCTTTGCTACCAACGAATATGCCCGCTTGGTAGCGGTGGAACCAAAGCCGGATACGGAATATACCTGGGAAGATGATGAATACCTGGCAGAGGCTGCCAGTCCTGTGGCACACAACGGATTGCTCTACCTGGCTACCTCCTATGGGGTCCTTGTGTGTTATGATGCAAAAACCGGCGAGAAACAGTGGGAAAAGGAGTTTGATGAAGGATTTTACTCTTCTCCCATGATTGCAGACGGAAAACTATATATCGTTGACCTGGCCGGAATCACACATATTATTAAGGCAGGTCGCGAGGGTACAGTAATTTCCGAGCCTGAACTGGGTGAGGGTGGATATGCGCTGCCGGTATTTGCCGATGGGGTGGTCTACCTGAGGGGATCAGAGCATTTGTATTGTATTGGTGAATAAAACTTGGGAAACAAGTTATATTCAGTTAGTAAGTTAGTA
>JAOZUK010000064.1 GCA_029938715.1 Bacteroidales bacterium
TAGATGGTATAGGAAGAAGTCTGTATATCAGCTTACGCTATAACTTTGGACAGCCTTGATTCAGGAAACATTCATCATCATATTTGAAAAGAGATATTTAGAATATATTCAACATTAAAAGTAATTTAGGATCTGTAAAAGCACATCACCATGAAAAGAAAGACATTTTTGATCAGGTCATTTTCGACACTTGCAGGTTTTTTCGCCTTACCAACAACAGGTTTATTGGCACATAACCCTCGCGGAGATCAAAAAAACAAACCTTTTATTATTTCCACCTGGTCCCATGGTTTGGATGCAAATATTGCTGCATGGGAAGTGCTGATTCAAAACGGCAGGGCCCTGGATGCAGTGGAAAAAGGAGTCAGGGTTACCGAACTTGACCCTGATGTTACATCTGTCGGAGTTGGTAGTAATCCTGACAGAGATGGGAATATTACATTGGATGCCAGCATCATGGACGAACATGGGAATTGTGGTGCCGTTGCATTTTTGCAGCATATTAAAAACCCCATATCAGTTGCACGACAGGTCATGGAAAAAACGCCTCATGTGATGCTGGCTGGTGAAGGAGCTCTACAGTTTGCATTGGCAAATGGATTCAAAAAAGAAGATTTGCATACAGATTCCTCAAGACAACGATGGGAAGATTGGAAAAAAAGCAAAAATAATGAGCCAATCGATATGCATAACCATGATACAATAAGCATGCTGGCCATTGACAATAACGGAGATATATCAGGAGCGTGTACAACCGGAGGGTTGGCTTTTAAACATCATGGCAGAGTTGGTGATTCTCCGATTATTGGCGCCGGACTGTATGTGGATAACGAGATTGGCGGTGCAGGTGGAACTGGTGTCGGTGAAGTAATTATGAAAACACTGGGCACATATTTAATCGTTGAATTAATGAGAAACGGCCTTTCACCTCAAGCAGCATGTAAAGAAGCTGTGATGCGCGCTGTGAAGAAAATACCTGATGCAAAAGATCTTCCTGTTTACTATATTGCTGTGAATAAGCAGGGTGAGTTTGGTGCATATGGGACAAACAGGGAATTTGAATACGCGGTTTACACAGAAAACAAAGGGAATACGCTTTACAGGGCTGAGAGCGTATACTAATAAAGAATCCAACAACACCTCCGCCAACATAAATTGGAAAATGCGACCTTATATCCTCATAACTGATTAATCTCACATTCAATTTGATTAATAAGTGTGATAATCTCCTCCTCAATATTGGCATATATATCAATCATAAACCTTATCCAACCAATATTTGCTTTAACGACCTCTCTAAATTCATGGTTCATTGCCAGTTTAGATTGATTAACAGGTGTGGCACTTATCCACATGGTTTCTGAAATAATATTACGAAATATCAGGGGTTCTAGTCTTAATGAATAAAAATTATCAATAAAATTCGATTCTAAAAGGTCGATATAAGTATATTTATTTGAGTAAAGTTCTGTTATCACCATTCTCAGACTGTCGTTTTTAATAATATGAAAACCAAGTGATTTCAAATTATCATAGGCGGAGGTGTTTTTAGAAAAGTAAGACCCACCCATAAGATTGGCGTAGTAAATGTTTAAGGTATCGTTGTAACTTCCAGGACTTTGTAAGTTTTCAAAAACAATCTCATTTGCATTTAACTTCTCCTTATTAAGACTAATATTCCGCCGTGTCTCAGCCATGTCAGCTTCTAAATTGGTCTTCATTTCTTTAAGAAGTAGAACTTCAGTTCTATGGAGATTTTGCGCTTCATTCCAATTATCTATTTGCAGGGCAATCAAAATTCCAATTACAACAAGCACAACTTCACCTATGGCGTAAATCAGATATATACTGAGTTTGTTTTCAGTTATCATATTTCGTCTAATTCTTCTTAAGAAATTTATCATTGGTTCAAGGCTTGGTGAGAATGAAGGCTAAACAATAGTATAAGAACAACTCCCTTTCTAAATTGTTTTGCCTGAACATTTTAGAGGAGGCAAAGAGACATCCATACTGGAAAATTCGTCAATACTCACTTCAACATAAATTGGAAAGCCCCCGCATATCCTAAGATCTACGGGGGCTTTCGCGGTTTGGCGGTGGTATTTAAGAAAACACCTACTTCATATTACGGTTGTTGCTGAATAAAAACAGTATCTATAACTATAGTTTGTCCGGGAACAATACTGATATTGCTTAATACAGTATCTTTAAAGCCTTCCACCGGTTGAATCTCAAGAGAATAGTCACCTTCAAAAAGCCCCCTGATTACAAAATAGCCTGAATCTGCATCTGCAAAGGTGCTTGTAGTGTCCTCTGTCCCAATGGCCATTATTAAAGGATTAGCTTCGACAGGATTTATAACTCCTTCCACAGAACCGGTTATCACCTCTGTAAATACCCGAATCACCGGTTTCAGAATATATCCTCCATTTCCAGTCTCAACAATGGATTTTTCCACTACAAAATCTATTACGTAGGTATAGGATTCTCCCGGTAATAACTCATTGTGTATATTTAGCTTCAGTCCGGATTGCTGTGCACTGGGTGTTTTTAAATCATGGACCATGTTTTTAATCTTAATGGTGTTATTCTCTCCAAGAACCAACCTGACCTGGCTGATAAAACCTCCTGGAATCTCATCATCCACTAAAAGCGTATCCTTTCCGTTTACAAACTCAAGCAAATTATAATTGCCCTGATTTGTGGTTAGTTCAAACAGACTGTCATTCACAATGACATTGACTGCAACAACATCAATGTTTACCTCTTGGTATTCTCCGGGCATGTCTGTGAGTCGAAACTGAATATTTGCCCGATCTATTTCTGATTGTTCGGAACAGGCAAATGCAATGATAATCAAACCCACTGCAAGAAAAAGTAATCTATATGTTTTCATCATGAATTGCTTTTTAATCTTTTTGTCTCTCTTTTAACGAAGAGCTATTCAATTTGTTTCATTTGAATAATCAAGAGTCTGAAATGCTGCGAGCAATAGAAGTATGTTTAACTCAGAATAGTAAATCAGGAAAAGAAAGACCTTTTTGCTCCGTTCATTATCAACAAGGAAACTTTAGCTATTAATATTACACCTCATATGGTAAATGGATGATAGTTAGAGCACCAAATACTCATACAAGCGGTTCTGTAAACTTATCAAATGAACATCTTTCCTGTTCCAAGTGATGGTGAAATAACAATCCAAATTGAGAACCCTGGCAATCATTGTGAACTTGTAATTTATCCATTTAACCGTAAAACCATTCCACTTTAGGGAATGGAGGATCAATGGGATTGCTGGCCATTGAGGATGAGTTGTTGATTATTTATCGAAAATATATTTTATTCCTGCAGCAAAAGAGACTGGATAAGTATTTTCGTAATTACTATTTGCGTATTCTACAGATTCAAATTTTAACCATGGATATTTCGCTTCGTTAATCACGTTGATTAATTTGGTGCAATCGTCATAATCATTACTAGTTGAAAAAGAAAAATGAAGTTTTTTATTTAGCTTATTTTTCGGAAAATCATCTTTTTCCATCATGTTCATAACAGCTGAATTGAAACTGCCAGGGGAGTCTGTAGCAATAAAATTATCAAATACAGAGGTTTCTGAATTTTCAAGAAAAAGAGTCATAAGTACTATACCTGCTTCACTACCTTTTCCAATAAATGTTCTGGAAGTATTCTTTGTGTATCTACCGTCAACATAAGAAGTCATATTTTTAAAAACATCATAGTATTCTTGAAATGCCTGTGGTTTAGCATCAATATCTGGATGTTCTTCTAAAGTGACAACCAATGCATCAAACCCTTGGATTTGCTCTACACCAGCAATTACTTTTTCAAATTCATCAGTCGCAAGTTTATACTGCTGTTCTGTAAAATCAATTAAATAGATTGCAGGTAGATCTTTATTTGATTCATATGAGGCAGGCAAAAATATTTTTCCCTTTGTAGCAGTTCCATTTGATAAAAATGTAAAAAATTCAATTCTTGATGAACTTGGAGTTTCTATTGAAAATGAAACTATTCCAAGTATCATTATTATAAACCCAATAAAAAACCTCATTGTCAAATACTAGTTTTCTATTATTTCATTCTCAACTAACAATAATATTTTATCTATTTCCTCAACCAATTTGGGATAGTAATTATTATTGAGATTCCAGGACATTGTAACAAAACCAGTTATATGACCATCAAATGCTACAGATTTCAATAAATGAAGATTTCCTTGCTCAAATTTAGTCTGTTTAATTCCAAATTTTTCAAGCCCAGCACCGAGCACCTTTCTTAAGTTTGCTTTGTTTCTCACCATTTCTATTGTTCTAGATCTCATACTGAGGAGCTCTTGCTCTTGCAATCTTACCCTGTACAAGATTCCACTCCATGATGATAATGCAAATTTCAATTCCTTATTACTAAATATACCTAGTTTACCAGAATTAATTATTTCATCTAAAACACCTTGATTTGGGTCAAATTGGGTTTCAGCAGATAATGAATTAGTAAGTAATCTTCCAAACTCTTCGTCAGTTATTTCAGGATTCTCAGGTCCCGTATTATTAAGTATTCTTAATGCGTAATCAAAATTCAATTTATTGCGGTTCATTATGCTTTTCAATTCACCCTTGTTAAAGCTGAATTCTTCCTTTAGGGCCAACAAATATTGTTGTTCAATATTTGCTATTCTTTGATTTTCATTCCAATTGTCTATCTGAAGTGCAATTAAAATTCCAAAAACAACAAGCACAACTTCACCTATAGCGTATATTAGATATATGCTGACTTTGTTTTCGCCTAGCAGATTTCGTCTGATTCTTCTTAAGAAATTTATCATAGGATCCTCTGTTGATTAAAGTGAAGGCCAATAGTGTAAGAACATCTTTCGTGATAAATTGTTTTATCTAAACCTTTTAAAAGCGACAAGGTGATACACATACCGAAAAATGCCAACAAAAATCAATTGAAATGGGACTTGCAGTAGGCACTATTCAGATATTAATTTCTACCAACACAATTGAGTTGAATGGGGTGGCACGCTACTTCCCGGTGGGAATCGTTTTCATTAATTTCTTCACAGCTCTATTTATTACAGTCTTTGCTCACAGGGAAATACTAAAATCTAATCGGTGAATAACACTACACAACTTTCGGCAACAACGGTACACAGTTTTTTCACCTTTGGGTATTAATCCAGGAGTGAAAAAATCAACTTTGCCGGGAACATAAATTCCCGGATAATGAATAAGATTTTAAACAAGTCGATTATGTACCATCAGATCCATTAACTGTTCAGTTCTTAGATCTGTCAATTAATAATCCTAATCCAGTATCTGAATTACTAAGTATTGAATGTGATACGGAGTTCTTCATTAGGATTTATAATATGCTCGGAAAGAAATTGGTTGAAGTACAGAATCAAAATCAACTAGATTTAAGTTCCTTTGATTCTGGCATTTATGTGATTCAAATAGAAGTAGATGGTTCTATTACTCATGGGAAATTACAGAAAAACTAGTAGAAGCAAGAAAAGACATATTCGATTTCAAATCCATACACACTCCCGTCAACAGGAAATGGAAAGCCCCAGAAGACACATGGACTAGCAACGACTTTTGCGGTTTGGTAGTGGAGTATTCATTAGATGATTCAAATAATTAACATTGAAGAATATAAGGGTGCATACGCAATGAAAAACAATATATTGTAGTGCTGAATCCAAGATGTTGGATGGGATTCTATACAGCTATTCTATTTACATAAAGACCTTAACTGATCAAGGATGAAAAAAACAAACATTTATCGAAGGGATTTCATGAAGTATACGGGACTCGGGGTTGCCGGTCTGGCCTTCCCGGGAATAACTGCTGCAAGCAAAGACAGGGACGATAATTCTTCCGCTTTGGGAACTTTCGATAGGATCTATGAAAAGGTATGCAATACCCGTTTTATTGATACCCACGAACACCTTTTACATGAATCGGCAAGGCTGAATGCAGGGGATATGATCGGGGACAAGGTCAAAGAACCATGGACTTATTATGCAAACGACTGGAGTTACCTGTTCAGCCACTATTTAGGGGATGATCTTGGAGCTGCCGGGCTTGACCATGTTTCCTGGAGAAAATTATACAATTCGGCTGAAACTGGGATCATGGAAAAATGGGACCTAATGGAACCGTTCTGGCCTTATATTAAATACAGTGGTTATGGATTGAGTATAAGGATCGCCCTGAAAGAGCTATATGGTATTGATGAAGTGAACCGGGAAACAATTCCAGCACTTCAACAGGGATATAAGGAGCTTATCCGGCCCGGCTTTTACAGGAAGGTAATCAACGAAATCTCAGGAATTGAATCCTGCCAGGTGAACCATTGGCCATACCATGAATCGGAGATCCCGGACCTGCTCCATTCCGACCTGGATGTGGGAGGTATGATTCTTGGAGGTTTGATTATTGGATTAGATCAATCCTATAGCAGGAAAGCAGGTATTACGGTTAAAACCCTGGAGGACTGGCATGGAGTGATCGATTACTATTTCGACTGGTACGGCAGCCGGTCGGTAGCTATAAAGATAGCCACTGCCTATAGACGGAACATAGATTTTATTCGAACTGAAGCAGGTGCAGTGAAGGATTATTTCAGAGAGATAATAGCAGGGAAAACTTTAGATCCCAACAAGGAAAAAATGCTCCAGGACCACCTGTTCTGGTACTGCGTTGATAAGGCCACCGAGAGGAACCTTCCGGTAAAACTACATACCGGATATTATGCGGGCCACGATGGCCTGAATTTGAGCCGTATTTCCGGGAACCCCGGAGCCGCATGTGAACTCTGCAGACAATCTGCAGATACAAAATTCGTGTTTTTTCACATAGGTTATCCCTATTATGAGGAGATGATTGCTGTTGCCAAGAATTACACTAATGCAACTGTTGATATGTGCTGGTCATGGATAATCAATCCTGTAGCTTCAAAGGACTTTCTGAAAAAGTTTATCCTGACCGCCCCTTTAAACAAGGTTACAGTCTTTGGAGGAGACTACTTTGCGGTAGAGATGATTCCTGGCCACGCCAGGATCGCCAGGACAGGAATTGCCCAGGCACTTTCCGAATTGGTAGAGGAGTCCTGGATAGGAATGGATGATGCCCTCTGGATGACAGATATCCTGATGCATGAGAACGCCTCTAAGCTCTACCGGTTGAATAAACGTAATAAGGAGCTTGGATCAATCGACTGGAAAGCCCTGAATACAACTAATTAGACCAGTAAAAATCACATTCACTACCAGGGCAATCTGTTGCAGACATTCCAATTAAACACCTTCATCTACAGCTCTGTCAACAGAAATTTATTCAATAATTAATTTCTGCAGTGGGAAAAATCCCTTACCAATCAATTTGATAAAATAGATTCCCTTTTCAAGTGTAAGATTGAAGGTTTTCATACCGGTAAAGGGCTCGCTATTTGAATATACAACTCGTCCGGATAGATCAATCAGAATTATCCCATCCACTTTTGTAGTATAACAACGTACATTCAGATGGTCCGTTGCTGGATTGGGATAGATATTAAACTTATTAAGTCCAATCTCAGAAATAGCTGTCGGGGTTAAAGGGTGAAACTGATATTGAGGCACAACCTGTTGCAGATTTGATGAAGAACTCCATTCCAGTTTTACGGCCGCTTCCCCTGTTTTTTCAGCAAAATCAAGTTGGATCGGCACCTTCTGCCCGGCTGTCAGGTCGATCGTTCCGGTAAAAGTTTCACCCAACCCGGAGCCAGCCCACTGATCAATTACAAGTTGGTTATCAACCCAAAGACTTCCTATATCGTTTAAGGTTAGATAAAAAGTGTAGGTTTCGGAAAAAAGAGCCTGAATTTCTCCCTCCCAGCGAGCACTCCAAAAATCCTTGTTTATATTACAACCTGGCGATACATCTGACCAGACTTCATCAATAACCGGATCAATTTCAGAGCATATTGAATCTATAAACCATTCCCTGCCCGGGGCAGCACCTGTCCATAATGTTTTGGTCAATCCAATGCCATCGCCAGGATAAGCGACGTCTTTGGCATTAATTTCAATTTTATCAAGTTTAAGTCCTCCGGCTGCTTTGTGTATATAAAACTTTATCATTTGCTTACCGTCAATTAGCTGAAGATCGAACTCTTTAGTGGACCATGATTGCTGATCTCCTGTTTTTGGAAGAGTGATATTACCGGCTCTATCACTGTCATTTATAAACAACAGGGCTTCATTAACGCTGTCGATGGCTACATAATGAATGGTTGCTGTATATGTGCCTATGGCTTTTACGTCAACCGAGTATTCAAGCCATTCGCCTGTGTGAATCCATCCTACATTATAACCGCCTCCAGATTTCTCCTCAATGTCAACAAATTCCTCTGTCCGATAGACACCGCCGGTATTTCCAAGGGTGGCATCTGAATATGCGACACCCAAGCCACCATTATCAAAATCTTCAAATTCAACGGTTCCGGGAATCGTCATCTCTTTATAACTTGATTGAGAAGAAGTTTGGATTATTGAAGTGCTGAAGTTGTAATCAAAGCGACGGTCAGGTGCCGATTCTCCATCTGTAAAAAAGCAGGTAATCTCTTTTAATTGTTGAGCATTATCCGACCAGTGAAAGTAAAATTCCGGTGTTCCTTCTTCCAATAAGAGATCGCTTCTTGGAATGTTGAGCTCCAAAGCATCTCCATTTACCGAATAGGAAATTATTTTTTCATTAACCCAGTTTTCACCATCCCACTGTTTGAGTGTGGTTTGAGTCGTTGATGTTACACCGTTGTTAACAACGAAATCATATCCTTCCCAACCGGTCTCTTTTTGCCGGTCAACATCAATAAACAGCAACATCCAATTAGGATCGGTTGATGGAGTAAGGGATTGAGCCGTTTGGGCATAGAAACTGATGTATTGTTCATCATAAGTTACTTTGCTGGTAAGGATATCGTTTCTGCCAGATTCATTGATATAATGCAATCCGCCATACCCATTATGGTTTCGATGGAATGTATCCCCCTCCGCATCGCGAAACTCATGAACAACCGTTTCCCAATCACCAAATTGGCCATCAATTTCTATCGTTTCAAATTCGGAAAGCACTGGTGCCGGCCTGATCCCCTTATATTTTCGAATATTTTGAGTCATCTGCATCAAATAATTGTCGGTATATCCATCTTTCATGGGTTGCACGCACCTGTTGAACTCACCATTGTACTGATCAACAAAGAAATATGGGCTATTTCGGCGCATAAATGGAGTGGTGGCACCGTTCGTTGGAGGGTATTTCCCGGCAGTCCATTCATTCCAATCGTTGATATAAAGAAAATCAGGATCAGACGCTAAAGCTTCGTCCCACCGGTCTTGAAAATAGATCCCATAAGCTTCTGGATTCTTAACGGTTTTTCCAAGCCAAGGCACATAGGCAATATCTGCTTTATCATATTCATTAAGTGGTGGTTCACCGGTTTCGCGCCGCCATGATTTACCCACAAGACTAGATGGATGCTGTGCCGGGGTAACAGCCGCCTGTTCTTTACTGCCATTATGGGTAGAAACTAAATCATCGGGATTCATACTCCTAACCCTGCTGTCACCAAGATCGTAGCCGAAGCTCCAATTGTCTTCGGTCCCAACAAACCGACTTCCGGCCCATTCATAGTATCCCCACCACATCGTTCTCCTGGTAAAGAAGTCTTTCACTTCCTGCGTATAATCTTGATAAAACTCTTCGGTATAATCAGGGTCCCCATAATGAGGATGGTCCACATCAGTGCTGGCTGCCGGATCGTAATGGGGATTCGGATTCATGACAACCTGGTTGATTGCATCATCACTCGCATTCCCATTATATAGCAAAAGGGGTTTACCGTCCCAGTAAAACCAAAGATCTTCGAATTGGGGAGTTTTATAAAACCAGTCATAAAGGTCCTGAACCACAGATATAACGGGTCCATTGAATGCCCAGAAACAAAATTGAGGCACTTTGTTTCCTTCCGCTTTTATTTTCATCATGGTGTTGAATAGCACTTCCCATTCGTCCCAGTACCTAACCGCATTTGTCACATCTAATACAATTACATCTACTCCGGCGAGAGTAAGCATCGACATATCTTTCCTGATAATATATTCATCCTGACTAAGAAAATATCCCGTTTCAGGTTCTCCCCAATGGTAAGAGCCTTCTGTCCAAAGTGGATGATTTGCATCAAACCGGGCACCCGGATCAGCCTTCAGAATTTTTGATACATCGGCAGCATAAGGACTTCTATAATTGGAAAAACGATCCTCGGAATGCCAGGTTATATAAAAGATACTGACTACCCGGTTTTTATCCTCTTTTATGGGTCCAACTTCATCAAATGTGGGCATTTTTCGCCCAAGTGCATCTGTTGCTACCCAGGTATCGGAGTAGAGATCTCTGTAAGGTTTGACCACGGTGGATGTATCATATTGAACGGTGTCGTTGTAATGAAGAGATGCGCTATAGAGTCTTAGCGCAGCATCTCTCTGGGCAACGGCAACTTTTCCCGGAACTTCTACCTCCATTCCTGCAAAGGTTCCCATAACCTGTATACTGGAATCATACACTGTACCTGAAGTGAATATGCCGTTCTCTTCACTTTCAATATCAATTCTGATGTACGGAGCCTCATTGTAATATATATAAATGGATGTCCCAAAATCCTCAATTCTTAAGGTTCCCCTGTTCATAAGAGTTGTTACATCAGCAGGTTTAGGAATTAGAATTCGTGCAAATTCTGTAGAACCACTATACCCCATGTCAACACCCGAGAATTGAACCGTCATTGAAGAGCCATCACTTGTGGGATAAAATGCGATTCCTTCACGATTAAACCCAGGATCATTATCTGGTTCCTGCAAGCTTTCGCTGGCTTTGGCTCTTATTACAACCCCTCCGCGATTGGATCCGGCTGAATAATCGATATCTGTTTCAAGAACATAAGGTGGGTCTATTGCGTTTTTCGAGCAGATGATGCGTTTCGGTATCCAAACAAATTGCAAATAGCCAGATGTAATATCAGTCGAACTAAAACTAAACTGAGGTATTGAATTCCACTGACGATAGAATGTAACATTATCCCACCCAGCGGTCATATTAAAATCCTGTGCGTATTGTGTGTTATAAGTTACCACAGGTTTGTCTCCATCAAACGATTCTGGCTGAGCAGCTATTGGTAAAACACCACATAGAAAGAATACCGATAAATAAATTAAAAAATCTAAGTGAAAAATTTTCGAAATCATTTTTGTTTGGTATTAGAAATATTCCTTCAATATCTTAATAAAGGCAGCAGAGCTATCTATAGATTTACAAAATATGAATTAATAACTTTCAATGCTAATGATGATGAAAATGAGAATCCATCACACTAGTCAGATCTTGCTGACTTAACATTTTCTATCTCTCCATAGTAATTTAAGAACCTTTAGCTCGGAAGCCAATTCTATCTCTTAATTTTTAACCCAAAATGCAAAGCCCCCAGGAATCCGAAGATCAACTGGGGCTTAGCGGTATGGCGGATACCACCAGCCTCAGTGAACTTGCTTTATTCTATTGACTTACAATCCCATAAGTTGTATATTTAATTGTCATTTTAGTTTTGAGAATTACCACTCTCTCTGAATAAACCATTTTAACGAAGGATGAATCATGAATAAGCCAATCGCTCAGTTTCGTCATTTACTCATTGTTTATGTCTTTTCGCTTTTTATAATAATACCAACATTTTCACAACAACCGGAATCTAAATCAGGGGGAGATGCCTGGTCACAGGGAACTGATATGCCAGCAGCAAGAAGCTGGCATGTTGTTGCGGGAGTTAATGGAAAGATTTATGCAATAGGAGGTAATCTATCAGATTATTCCTCTACAGAAGAATATGATCCCGGGATTGAAACAAGTATACAAAATAGCGTGATCAAACCTGTATATTTCCATCTTCATCAGAACTACCCTAATCCCTTTAATCAAACAACCCACATCTCTTTTAATGTACAGAAGAACTGTAAAGTGACATTACAAGTGTATGATATGATGGGCAGGCGGGTATCGACTCTGGTCAACCAGAATATGAATGAAGGTAATTATAGAGTGCAATTCGATGGAAAAGGGTTGTATTCAGGAATTTATCATTATAAAATAGAAATGGAAAATTATAGTAAAACCAGATTGATGTTGTTAAATAAATAGTCCAAATTACTTTCCGAAAAATCATAAAACGAATTGAATCAATTGTCATTCTAGATACAATTTGGGATAGTAATTACTATTGAGATTCAAGGACATCTTTCCTCCTAAATTGTTTTATCTGAACCTTTTAAAGGACACAAGGCGATATCCATACCGGAAAATAGAGGAAACCTAATTTAAGTGAGGAAATACCAATTCGTTTTAAAATCCATCAACGCCCCCAATGATTTGAGGCTGATTTAATCTTCCATAGCTGTTCTAAAACGTACATTGTAAGCATAATACCGTACACTTATCATACAACCTCTTTGCCGAAATTACTCCTTATACAATTGGCATACTGAAATATAAATTATTTGGCATAAATTTTGAAGTAATCAATTAGTTACTAGCGCGTTGAGCAAGAGATGCGAACCGTTAGTTATGGTAATCAAAACTGGATTATGAGAATAAAAGTTGTTTTAAGTGTACAAGTTTTAATACTAATATTTAGTATTAAAGCATTTTCGTGCACAATATTTTATCTCTCAAATGACAATATAATACTTGCGGGTAATAATGAAGATTGGAAAGATCCCAAGACAAAAATGTGGTTTTATCCGCCGGAGGATAATCAATACGGATGGATAAAATTTGGTTTCGGAAGTGGATTTCCCCAAGGTGGAATGAACGACCATGGACTTTTTTGGGATGGGACTTCCGGACCTTATTTAGGGATGCCATATTCCGAATCAAATAAAGAAAAATATCCAGGACCAATCATGGAGAGAGTTATTGCTGAATGTGCTAATGTGGGAGAGGCAATTGATATTTTTTCAAATTATTATTGCGAAGATCAATACAAAGCTCAATACCTGGTTGGGGATTCGAATCACAATTCAATTATTGTAGAAGGAGATAGCATTCTATCAATGGAGGATAACTGTTTAATATTAACAAATTTTTATCACTCTAATCCTGAATTAGGTGGATATCCTTGCTGGCGTTACAATGCTGCTAATGAAATAATTACCAATGAAAACAGCTATACAAACTATTTGATTGGATCCATATTGTCAGCGACTCATCAAGAAGGAAACTATCCGACCCAATATTCTCAGATATATGATCTTCGAAACTGTCAGATATACCTGTTCTATTACCACAATTATGAAGAATTTATTTTTATAGATCTGAAAGAGGAGTTAGATAAAGGTTACAGATCATTTGATATTCCTGCCCTGTTTTCTAAAGTAAAATTATTAACTCCAATATCAGCAGAGGAAATAACTTCTACCACAGCTGATTTTAGCTGGGAAGGTAAATCAGGAAGCAGTTATGAATTAATCTATTCCACTAGCGAAGAATTTAATGAAAGTGACTCAAAATTAATATCATATAATTGTCTGCCTGAAAAAAGTAACTCAGAGACTATTTACCATATTGCAGGACTATTAATCATCATTCCGTTAATGAAAAGAAAAGGGCTTAGAAATCAATTTGTGATAATCCTATTATTGGTACTTATAAGTTTCGAATGTAGTAAAGACGACATTTCTCCTGCAGAAGAAGAGGTTATTACAATGTATGAAACTGCGGAAAATCTGCTACCTAACACTACTTATTATTGGAAAATCAAATCCCATGCTATTGATCAGAATGATTTTCAAAGTATAACGTTAACGAAATCCTTTATGACAGGTAATCTAAGATAAAATTCCATCAACACCTCCGTCAACATAAATTGGAAACCCCACGCGAATACTAAGATCTATGAGGGCTAACTTGTTGCCAATTCATGTATCTTTATCTGAATTTAATCTCTCTTGATAAATCTGAATTCCAGTTATAAGATGATACAAGACGTTTTGAAAACAATGATTGAATACTTTGGAAATGATATACTCAGAATTAATCATGCCTTGAAAGTATATGGATTTGCAAGTACAATAGGCAGAAGCGAAACAGCGAACAGAGATACCATTGATATAATTGAGATTGCTGCAGTTTTACATGATATTGGCATACCTGTATCAGAGAAGAAATACAAATCAAGCGCAGGTAAATACCAGGAAATTGAAGGCCCTCCCATTGCCAGAAAAATGCTTGAAAAATTAGAAGTGAAAAAGGAAATTATTGAGAGGGTTTACTTTTTGATTGGGAATCACCATTCCTATTCGAAAATTGAGGGCCTAGATTTTCAAATTCTTGTGGAGGCCGACTTCCTGGTAAATATTTTTGAAGATGAGCTGAATAAAAAGATGCTTACAAGTATTCGGGAAAAGTATTTTAAAACCATGACAGGAAAGATGCTGTTAGAGACTATTTATGATGAAGCTGTATTCAAAAGTGAATTGTAGATTATTTCACCGGCATATGAAATGTAAATTCCTCACCCTTTTGGGATGACTAGAGAAGATTGAGTATATGCTAGCTGAATTATTCTGGATGTTACAATCAAATTAAAAACCGTCAACCCCCATCCCCATTAATTGCAAAGCCCCCGAGAATCCGAAGATTAACGGGGGCTTTAGCGGTTTGGCGGATGCCTGCCTGAATCCTTTTAAGCACGATCTGAAAAAAAGACGCAAATTTACTGTATGATGAGGTTTCCCCATAAACCACATATAATGATCCAAGATTTCACAGAAAAATATTGTAGTTTAGATTGACCTATAAAGAGAACGTTTTTAAACAAACGCTGTATAAACCCCAAAACTATTTATCATGAAGAAGTATGTATTGACAATTTTAGCTATTGTTCTACTGGCAGGGACTTCCTGTCAGAAAAAAGTTGACATCGAAAAAGAAAAAGAAGCCATATTGGCTCTTATTACAGAAGAAACAAATGCTTATCACGACAAAGATTTTGAACGTTTTGCTGAATGTTATGTGCAAAATGAAATCAACATTAGGATATTAGGCGGGGAAGGTGAGAAAATTAGCTATAGTGTTGGATGGGAAGAAGTTGGATCTAGTTTTAAAGAGTTGTTTGAGAACAATCCTGATCCGACGCCGAATAATGAGGTAAAAAAGAATATCAAAATCAAAGTCTACAATGATTGCGCTTGGGTTGTCTTTGAAGAAGAAGACTTCACTGATGAGGGTGAGTCAAACGGGAAAGGTATAGGAACTAACTTTCTTGAAAAAGTGGATGGCAAATGGAAAATTGCATATCTATCCAGGGTTCACTATTAAGAGATTAAAAAGGGTAATGAAGAGTCTGAGTCATTCAAAAGTTACAGTAGAAGCCTAACTTTTTTCCAGGATAAGCAGAAGTACAGTTCCATCAACACCCCCATCACCTTAAATTGCAAAGCCCCCGAGAATCCGAGGATTAACGGGGGCTTTAGCGGTTTGGCGGTGGTGCCACCAGGAATTGAACCAGGGACACCAGGATTTTCAGTCCTGTGCTCTACCAACTGAGCTATGGCACCGATGCTTTAAAAGCGAGGCAAATTTAATATATTTTTTCGAAATTATCTATTTTGAGTAGAGGTGACTTGAGTTTTTATACTTTTGTGCCTGAAATGAATCACCTTCTACATACCCATCAACTAAAAAATGGCATCCGGATCATACATCGTCAGAATGTATCGGAAGTAGCTCATTTTGGGCTTATTGTACATACAGGCACGCGCGATGAAAACCGGGATGAACATGGCCTGGCTCATTTCATGGAGCATATGTTTTTCAAAGGTACCAGGAAGAGATCCGCATACCAGATCATTTCGCGATTAGAAGATGTAGGCGGTGAGATCAATGCTTATACGACCAAAGAGGAGACCGCCCTCTTTGCCTCTTTTCTGAAGCAGGACTACCGCCGGACCATTGAATTAATTCAGGATATATTTCTTCATTCGCTGTTTCCGGAAAAAGAACGTGATAAAGAGGCAGAGGTGATCCTGAACGAAATTCAGGGATATGATGACTCTCCCTCTGAACTGATTTTTGACCGGGCTGAGGAGATGATATTCCCGGACCATTCCATCGGGAGGAACATCCTGGGAACTGAGGAATCTCTGGCCGAATTCAGGAACGGAACTTTTAATAAATTTCAAGCAGAGAACTACGCCACAGATGAGATCATTCTCTCTTCAGTGGGCAACATTCCATTTGAGAAGATTAAGCAGGCCGCAGAGAAGTACTTTGGTGAGATACCCCAAAAGTGCAGGATCAGAACACGCTTTAAACCCGAAGCGGTTGTTGGAAACAGGACCATTGAAAAAAGAGATACTTTCCAGAAACATTGTATGTTAATCGGGGAAGCCTATTCCCTGCCCGATCCCAAAAGACTTGGAATGTTTCTATTGAACAATATCCTGGGCGGACCTGGTATGAACTCCAGGCTCAATATGGCTTTAAGGGAACGAAGGGGATACTCTTACAGTGCGGAATCGCACTATGCCCCTTATTCCGATACCGGGGCCATGATGATCTATTTCAGCTGTGATGCTGACCGGTTCAACAAATCGATGCAAGTAACCCGGGAAGAGATACGAAAACTTCGTTCCAGACTTATTCCTGATAGAAGACTGGCTCACGCTCGCAGGCAACTTATGGGGCAACTGGCCATATCCTATGAAAACAATGAGCACCTGATGCTGACCACCGGGAAAAGATACCTTGTTTTTCAAAAGGTGGATAGCCTGGAATCCATTCTCCGGAAACTTGAAGATATCTCTGCAGAAAACCTTCGGGAGATTGCCAATGAAATACTGGACCCCAATAACCTTAACACCTTAATCTTTGAATAATGGAGATTTTTAGCGATCCGGAAAAACTGGACCGCTATCTGGAAAAACACTCATCTCCCGAAGATGGAGTGCTTCAGGAATTAACCCGACATACCTACTTAAAAGAGGTCCATCCTAATATGCTATCGGGTAAAGTGTTAGGCGGATTCTTACAGCTGTTCAGTAAAATGGTTTCTCCAGACCGCATACTCGAAATCGGTACCTATACTGGTTATTCGGCCATATGTCTGGCCAGGGGTCTTAAATCGGAAGGAAAATTAATCACCCTTGAGCTCAACGAGGAGCTCAGAGCAACAACCCTGAGTTTTTTTAAAAAGGCCGGGGTTGATCATCAAATTGAATTGATCAATGGGAATGCGCTGGAGGTAATTCCAACTCTTGAGGAGACCTTTGATCTGGTCTTTATAGATGCGCACAAAGATGATTATCCCGCCTACTATCAAGCAGCTATGGAGAAGCTGGCTCACGGAGGATATATGCTGGTTGATAATGTGCTCTGGAGTGGGAAGGTGCTCGATGAAACACCTGATGATTCAACAACCATAATCATCCATCAGTTTAACCAGATGGTAACCAATGACGCTCGGGTAGAAAACCTGCTTTTACCAATTCGGGATGGTCTGATGGTTATAAAAAAAGTGTGAGTGTTTAATATTTCATAATCCACATTTAAACAAATTTTCAGTTTTCATTGTTAATTACCCGGAACAATATGGAAGTGAGAGTTAAATGGCAGTATATTCGATTAAAGAGTTAGAAAAACTTTCTGGAATAAAAGCCCATACCATCAGGATATGGGAAAAACGCTATGGTCTCATTGAGCCCCATCGCACCAATACCAACATCCGGTATTATACCGACGACGAGCTGAAGAAGATCCTTAATGTGGCTGTTTTAAACCGACACGGCATCAAAATCTCTAACATTGCTCGATTGAGTGATCTTGAGCTGAAGGAGGAGATTATCAGGGTTTCAGTTTCATCTTCTTCTCACAATACACTTGTGGATTCCCTGGTGATTGCCCTGATCGATATGGATGAATATAAATTTGAAGCCATTATTGATAAATCCATTTCCAATAGTGGTCTCAAAACCACATTAATTGAAGTGCTATACCCTTTGCTGGATAAAGTGGGAATTTTATGGCAATCGGGCGATATTTACCCGGCACAGGAACATTTTGCAACAAACCTCATTCGTCAGAAAATAATTGCAGCAACTGACCGGATATCCAATACCTTTAATCCTAAAGGAAAAAAATTTCTTTTGCTATTACCAGAGGGAGAATGGCATGAAATTGCATTGCTTTTTGCTCAATACCTGATTAAAGAAGCCAACCATGAAGTGCTCTACCTGGGGCAATCGGTTCCTTATCGGGACGTATTGGCCACAGGCGCTTCCAAACAGTTTGATTTTGTGGTTATTTCCAGCACCACCGCTCAACCCGAATTTGATCGTCTTGTTTACCTGAAGGATTTAGGGGGAGCATTTCCCGATAAAAAGATCCTTTGTTTTTCTAGTTTCCTCAGTGATAAACTCTCTGAATTATCTTCAAACCACTTTCATCTCCGTTACATAGAGGATCTTACTAACTTCCTGGATGCCATTTCTTAATTTAGATTTTTAATCCCTTCGGAATCCGCTTTTCTTGAACTCCCTTACTTAATGCTGCCCAATAGTAATCTCGGGCAAATTTTAGGTAAATTTGTTTAACGATCCATTTCCTTAAGTAAACAATTTTCTGTAATTTAGAATAGCAAGTGAGGAAGATCATGACAAGTATAGATTTCAACAATAAGCTCATCAGCATGGAAGTAAGACTGGAAAGGTTTGCTCTGAGCCTTACCTCCAACCGGGATGAAGCCAAGGACCTTCTACAAGAGACCTTTTTGAAAGCGCTCTCCTCAAAGGATAAATTCATCGAGTTCACCAATTTCGAAGCCTGGGCCTATACCATCATGAAAAATACCTTTATAAATAATTATAGAAAGGCTATAAGGCAAAATACCGTTGTAGATACCACCAAAGATCTCTACTACCTGAATACCTCAAAAGTATCGGTGAATATTAAACCCGATTCAACCATGCAGCACAAGGAGATCAACAAGCACATTGACAGCCTGCAGGATGAGCTAAAAGTTCCTTTTCTGATGCATACACGGGGATTTAAATACAAAGAGATCGCTGAACAGCTTGATCTGAAAATAGGAACCGTAAAAAGCCGAATTTTCTTTACCCGCAAGAAATTAATGGAGTCTCTTGCAGATTACAAGCATTAAATTTGCATTTAACCCCGGAACTGGGCATCAACAACGGCAAAAGCAGCCATATCAACAATCTCCCTGACATCACTTTCCATCTGAAGGATGTGAATGGGTTTGCCTATACCCAATAAGATGGGTCCGGTTACCTGCGCCCCTCCGATTTCCTGCATCATTTTATAAGCGATATTCCCCGAACTAAGGTTAGGGAAAATTATGGTATTCACCTTTTTATCACCCAGTTTACTGAAAGGAAATTTCTGTTTCCTTAAATCCGTATTTAACGCATAATTCATCTGCATCTCCCCATCTACAATTAGGTCCGGATTCTCCTTATGAAGAATCTCCACAGCTTCCTTTGCTCTGAGTGAGCTGGCTCCTTTAATGGCCCCGAAGTTCGAGTAAGAGACAACTGCAATTACAGGCTCAATATTAAAATGTTCCACCTGCTCGGCTACCATCCTGGCTGTATGCACCAGGGATCTCGGCCCGGGTTGAATATTCACAGTTGTATCGGCAAAGAAGTAAGGCCCTTTCTTTGTATGTACAATATACATTCCAGCAATGTGATTATGGTTGTTATTGGTCCCTGCAATTTGGATGGCCGGCCTGATTACATCTGCATATTTACTCGAAAAACCTGATAAAAATGCATCCGCATCTCCCTCGTTGACCATCATCATTCCAAATTGATTGGGCAGATACATCTGTTGCAATGCTTCTTCATAGTTCATGCCTTTGCGCTGACGTGATTTATAAAGCTTTTGTGCATATTTCTCCCTTAAGGATTTAACTTCATCATTTGTCTGATCAATAATCTCAACTGAATCCATTTCCAGGTGATAATCCTCAATCATCTGTGAAATTTGCTCCTTGTTCCCAAGCAATACCGGATTAGCAATTTTTTCCTGAACGATGGTTTGAACAGCCTTAAGCATTGTAAAGTTTGCCGCCTCACTGAATACAAGCCGCTTGGGGTTTTGCTGAGCCTTCACCCGAACCTCATGGATCAACTGGTTCTCAATTCCCATTCTCTCTTTCAGCTCCTCTTTATAGGCATCCCAATCGGTAATTGGATTGCGAGCCACCCCCGAATCCATGGCCGCTTTTGCCACAGCAGGGGCCACATGAAATATCAACCTAGGATCAAGCGGTTTGGGAATAATATATTCCCGGCCAAAATGTAAATTTTCTACTTTATAAGCTTTATTCACCACTTCGGGCACGTCCTCTTTAGTAAGTCCGGCTATGGCATAAACTGCAGCAATTTTCATCTCTTCATTGATTCCTGTAGCTCTTACATCCATGGCGCCACGGAATATAAATGGAAATCCAAGAACATTGTTCACCTGGTTCGGGTAATCGGACCGCCCGGTGGCAAAAATAATATCCTTCCTTGCACCAATGGCCTTCTCATAAGCTATCTCCGGATTTGGATTGGCCATAGCAAATACGATGGGGTCATGGTTCATGGATAACAACATTTCGGGAGTGAGCACATCTGCCACTGAGAGCCCCAGAAAAACATCTGCATCTATCATGGCCTCCTCGAGTGTATTTGCATCAGTTTCCACTACAAATTCCATCTTATACTTGTTCAGTCCAGTCCTACGGGTATTCAATACTCCACGGGAATCAAGCATCAACACATTTTCGGGCTTAACACCCAAAGATTTGTATAATCTGGCACACGAAATAGCAGATGCCCCCGCTCCATTAACAACCACTTTTAGTTTATCTATCTTCTTATTTACCAGCTCCCGCGCATTTAAGAGACCGGCCGCAGATATAATGGCTGTTCCATGCTGATCATCGTGGAAAACCGGAATATCTAATTCCTTTTTAAGACGCTCTTCAATCTCAAAACATTCTGGTGCTTTGATATCTTCCAGGTTTATTCCCCCAAAGGTGGGGGCAATGGCGCTGGCGACTTCCACAAACTTGTCAATATCCTTGCGATCAATTTCTATATCGAACACATCAATATCAGCAAATATTTTGAAGAGCAATCCTTTCCCCTCCATCACTGGCTTACCCTGCAATGCACCAATATCACCCAGGCCCAGCACAGCAGTTCCATTGGACATTACCGCTACCAGGTTTCCTTTGGCAGTATACTTATAGGCATCCTCCGGATTGTCCTGTATGGCCAGGCATGGGTCAGCCACTCCGGGGGAGTAAGCCAGGGCGAGATCCCTCTGTGTGGAATGTGATTTGGTTGGAATTACCTCTATTTTTCCAGGTCGGCCCTCACTGTGATAATTCAGGGCATCCTCGCGTGTAATTTTTGACATGATTGTTAGGGTTTAGTAATTGAATGTAAAAGTACAAAGAGCAGGAAGCTATTGTCATCCAAGATGGCTAAAAACATAATGTTATTGAACAGCAATCAGCGAAAAATAAAGCCATCCTTTAAGGGATCCTCGGGATCAAACCAAAAAGTGCTTCTTCCTGTAAAGGAGGCTGTTCCTCCAACCACCGGAAGGACTGCCTGATGGGGACCAAATGTGGTCAGGCCTGACACTTCCACCTCCATGGTGGTCCCCAGAATACTTTCAATCACAATTTTTTCTCCAATTTTCAGATCTCCCCTGGCATGATGCAGGGCTGCTCTGGCGCTCACCCCGGAGCCAGTGGCTGATCGATCCACCTCCCCATTGGCAAAAATGCAGACATTCCGACTATGTCGTGAAGCAAGATATGACTTTCCTGTAAAGATCGTGCCATAGAGAAAACTCAGGTCCGGCTCAAATGGATGGGTGATTTTCTGCTTATTTCTAACGCTTCTCTTAATCTGCATCCCCAGCTCGATGAGTTTGGAATAGTTGGAGTAGTTGAGTGGCAAACCACACTTATCAGCATCCACAATTGCATAGAACGCCCCTCCAAAAGCCACATCATATTGTACCCTTCCAAGGCCAGGGATCTGGATATACTGATCCTGGTACAAGACAAAAGATGGAACGTTTTTGAAGGACACCGATTTTACCACTCCATTTTCTCTAAATCCGGTAGCAATGATCTGTCCGGGAGGCGCATCAATCTTCAACTGAGGCTGATCACCCTTTTTACGTATCAGCTTTGTATCCAGTACAAATTTGGTAAGTGCGATGATGGCATGTCCGCACATGGTGCTATAGCCTTCGTTGTGAAGGAAAAATGTGCCAAAATCGGAATTGGCGGAACAGGGCTCGGTGATAACAGCCCCGTACATATCTGCATGCCCCCTGGGCTCCCACATGGCTCCTTTACGGATGTGGTCGTGATGATCCCTGAAAAATTTTCGCTTTTCAAGAATTGTTTTCCCTGGCACTTTGGGATAACCATCCATCAGTATACGCAAAGGTTCCCCCCCCGTATGCATATCCATGACCGAAACTCTATTCCAGTGGGATGGAGGTCTCCAGTTTAAATCTTTAAGTTTCTTATACATACCAATCAAGTTTCAGATCCGGACAGATGTTCAAATACAAGCTTTGCTCCATAGAGATCAAATGCTGCCATTCCTACCGATTTGAAAAACCGGGTTTCTCCTTCCACTTCTGTCTTTTTCAATATCAAATTGGAAATGGGAATAACCTGATCC
>JAOZUK010000587.1 GCA_029938715.1 Bacteroidales bacterium
GGAAATGACCGGGAGTTTGAAGATTTTGTAACTTCTCTTAATCAGGGTGAAGTGGATAACCTCTTCCTGGTCAATGTGAATCCCATTTACAGCCTGGGAGGATTTGAAGCCATGAAAAAGGCTGGATTCACAGCATACATTGGATCGGCCCTCAATGAAACTGCCAGCGCCTGCCAGTTAATCTGTCCCGATCACCACTACCTGGAAGCCTGGGGAGATGCAGAACCGGTAAAAGGATCTTACAGCTTGCAGCAACCCTGCATCCATCCCATTTTCAACAGCAGATCCTACCAGGACTCTCTGCTTAAATGGGCAGGAGAGGAGAGGACCTATGACGAGCTGGTCAAGTATTGGTGGCAAAATAACATTGCACCAAGGGAATCCCAAAGGGATGATAACTGGTGGATTAAAACCCTCCAGGCCGGCCACTATGTTTCTCATATTGAACCCATGCCGGCATCCACAAGTTACACACCCCCGGAGGTCACACTTAATCCTACAGAGTCGGACCTGGTCTTAACTTTATACACTAATGTGGGACTCAACGACGGACGGTATGCCAACAACCCCTGGCTTCAGGAGTTGCCCGATCCGGTTTCCAAAGTATGCTGGGATAACTACCTGTCCGTTTCTCCTGCCGATGCAGGGGAGCTGGGATTGGAAGATGAAATGGTAGTGATGATTGACAGAGTGGATATTCCCGTACTGATTCAACCCGGACAGGCAAAAGGTACTGTATCGCTGGCCCTGGGATATGGTCGCACAAAGGCCGGTAAGGTTGGGGAGAAACTGGGCGTTAATGCATTTCGCTGGGTCGAAAACAGGGATGGAAACCGTAGCTACATTAACGACAGGATTGAGCTGGAGCTCACAGGAAAAACATACCCGTTGGCCCGTACCCAGACTCATCACACCATGGAGGGCAGACCCATTGTAAGGGAGACCACCCTAAAGGAGTTTCAGAAGGATCCCTCTGCCGGGAACCATTTTCACCTGGAGTCTGAGGCCCAGTCCCAGACCCTCTATCCCGAGGCCAAATTCGATGGGTATCACTGGGGAATGGTAGTAGATCAGAACAAGTGTACTGGTTGTAACAACTGTGTGGTGGCCTGTAATTCGGAAAATAATGTGGCTGTTGTTGGGAAGGAAGAAGTGAAGAAGCGAAGGATTATGCACTGGATGCGCATCGACCGTTACTTCAGCAAGGATCCTGAAAATCCCAGGGTGTTCCATCAGCCGGTGATGTGTCAGCATTGCGACAATGCTCCTTGCGAAAATGTTTGCCCCGTTTCGGCAACCATGCACAGCAACGAGGGGCTTAATCAGGTGGCCTATGTAAGGTGTATTGGGACCAAATACTGTATCAACAACTGCCCCTACCGGGTGAGAAGGTTCAACTGGTTCAAATATTATAAGAACGATAAGTTCGATTTTAATCAGAACAGCGACCTCTCCAAGCTGGTATTAAATCCGGATGTAACCGTACGTGAAAGAGGAGTGGTTGAGAAGTGTACCCTGTGTGTACAGAGGATCCAGGAGAAAAAGATGGAGGCCAAGCTGGAGGGCAGACCACTTGAAGATGGGGAGATTCAGCCAGCATGTGTGCAGTCCTGCCCTTCAGGAGCTCTGGTTTTTGGAAATATGAACGATCCGGAATCAAAAGTAAGCAAGCTGAAAAAAGAAGAACGAAACTATCATCTGCTCGAACAGCTTCATACACTACCATCGGTGGGCTACCTTACCAAAGTGAGGAATGTAGAGCCCCATGAGGAGGCAGAAGATCATCCGGGACAAGAACACCATGGTTAATAGCATAAAAACTGAACTATGTATAATACCGAATTAAGGGGACCGCTGATACTGGGAAATAAATCCCTGAATCAGATCACTACAGACAT
>JAOZUK010000217.1 GCA_029938715.1 Bacteroidales bacterium
CAGGATCTGGATAATTATGACAGGATTGACGAAGATACTTTTAACAGGATTATCTGGCATGCCATGAAGGGTTATAACCGCCCCTATCCGGATCTACCATAACTACTTTATTTTCTGCAGATTATTTAGCACATGATTTGGCATCTATCAGGCGCCTCTCTTTGAGCTCAAATTCAATTCTGGAAACCAATTTCTCATCGATCCTGTATAAAGTTACTGCCATGGCGGCAAGGAGGGCTCCTATGGCCGGATAGACACTCATCATATACCTGATCCCCTTCAGGGCATCAGCGGTCTGTTCTGCACCTGGCTGGTAGTGGTACAATGCCAGGATCCAGCCGGAAATCGCTCCACCAATGGTCCAGCCCATTTTCTGAGCAAAAGAGCCAGCTGAAAATATAAGTCCGGTCGCCCTCCTTCCGGTTTTCCATTCTGAATAATCGGCCACATCAGCATACATGGCCCACACCAGTGGCGAGGTCGGGCCCATGGTGATGCTGCCCAGGATCTGCAGCACAAACATCCACACAACCTGCTCAGGACCCAAGAAATAAAATGGCAACGTAAACACAAATGTCGATATCATCAGCCACATATAGGTTTTCTTCTTCCCAAACCTGCGTGCAATCCTGTCCACCAGAAGGATCCCTGCAATAACCGCTAATGTCCCAGCAGTAAAGAACCATTTTACCAGTCCCTTGTCTTCCACATAATAGATAAAATAGTACATGGTTGCAGCTCCTTTGATGGATACTGAAGTCACAGTAAATACTCCCAGCAGGAACATGACCAACCAGGGTTTGTTCTTTATAAGGTCTTTAAGATCGGTACGGACAGGTGTCTTTTGAGCCACGGGCGGTTTAACCCGCTCCCTTGTAACCAAAAATGTAATCAGAAACAGCACAACTGCAATAGCGGCATAAAGTATCATTGTATGTTGAAACCCCAAGGCTTCATCACCTCCTCCAAACCGTTCCACAAGCGACAGGGTAAAGAACTGTATCAGGAGCCCTCCGCCGAAAGCCCCGATAAATTTGTAAGACGAAAGGGTGGTCCGCTCCCTGGGATCTGAAGTGATCACCCCCAGCAAGGCTGAATATGGCAGGTTGATGGCCGTATAGATCATCATCATCAATGAATAGGTAATATAAGCATAGATGATCTTGCCATGAAGACTCAGGTCAGGGGTTGAGAAAGTCAGTACCCCTGCGATCCCAAAAGGAACCGCCATCCAAAGAAGGTAGGGCCGGAACTTTCCCCACCTGGTATTTGTCCGGTCACTCAGGATCCCCATAAGCGGATCATTCAACGAGTCCCAAATTCTTGTAACCAGAAACATGGTGCCAGCTGCCGCGGCAGTGATGCCGAATACATCCGTATAGAAATAGAGCAGGTAGAGCATAAAACTCTGGTAAAAAATGCACGAGGCCACATCCCCCAAACTGTACCCGATCTTTTCGGTGAATGATAATCTGGCAGAACCTATACTTGTCTTTAACTTAAGATTTAATGGCATGATATGATTCAGCTATACGTATGTTATTGCTTTTCGCAGAATAAATAATAACTATTCCAATATCCATATTATCCCTATCAATTCTCAGGGGTAGACCGGATTTGATTTCCTCAGCACACAAATTGATACTTTAAGAAAAAAAGGCTGAGCATATTTATGCCTAAATTTATTGGATCATTAAACAATCCCGGCATGTCAGGTAAAATATCAATAATCCGAGCGAGTCTGTGGCTGTCATTTGCATGTGGCGGTTTATTTACAGGCAACTTATTGTTGAATGCAGGTGTGTTACATTCCGACAGTCTGGTGGCAATAGAAGCAGTTTCATTGCCCTGGATTGATGGTGTGGGTGATGATGCATGCTGGGAATCGGCTAGCTGGCAACCCATTGATCAGATGTGGATTTCCTGGGGTGAACCACTCCTTCCATTTGACGACTTTAAAGGTGAATTCAAGGTGATGTGGTCATCTGAGACAGATGAATTGTACTTCCTGGTTCGAACGACTGATGATGTTTTTGTGGACGGATATGTATGGCCCGGAGGAAAGTATCCCGACTACGACATTCTGGAAGTCTTTATCGATGAAGATTATTCCGGTGGCACCCACATATTTGACACAGAAAATACGCTGGCGGCCAATGCTTTTTCATACCATATCGTTATTGATGAGCCGGCCGATGAAGGAATAACGGATTTACCGGTTGTTTGTGATATTGCCGGAACAAGCTGGGGAGACCAGACAACCCCTGATTATGCAGGACACTTCCCGGAACTTGTTGTAAGCAGAGAGGGAAGAAACTTCATCTGGGAGTTTTCCATGGTTGTACACAGCGATACCTATGACCATACTGATCCAGAGGCCTCAGTGGTAGAACTAACTGCAGGTAAAATTATGGGGCTCTCTATGGCCTATTGCGATAATGATGATCCGGATGAGGATCCACTGGCACGAGATAATTTCATAGGTTCTGTTTATGTAACTGAAGAAGCTTACAATGATCACTGGCAGAATGCCGACGGTTACGGCACCTTAACATTGGTTGAATACAGTTCATCTGTTGCTACCGATCACCTGCATAAGAATTCAGGTATCAATATCTATCCAAATCCCATGATTGATAGTAACATTCATATCTCAATAGAAAGTGATCTATCTGGAAATCAGGTAGTGGTGAGGGTCCTCTCTATGAACAGGCAAGAGCTTTACAGAAAAGTTTTTGAAAGATATCAGTCTCAATTTACCCGAAAGATAGCCCTGGAGGGTATTGTCCCCGGGATATACCTGATAGAGATTGACACAGGTGATCAGATATTTGTCAGGAAATTTGCCAGATCAACCAGCCACCAATAGTAATTTAATGCTCTAAACACCAAAAAACATGAAGATCCAGTATCACAAAAAACTGTACACTGTTTATCACAGATTAAAAAAGATCCATATTCCGTCAAAGCTGCTCTTTATTGTAATGGGGGTCATTTCGACCGCCTGGTTTTTGATCCGGGTTATTCCCAAACCACAGCGGGCCGGATATCCCTGTATGCGAACTGCATTTCCCGTGATGACTGGTTTCCTCATATGGGTCGGAAGTGTAACGGGGGCATTTGTGGCTTTCAAACTATCGGGAAAGTATTTCAAAACAGCAAAAATCCGTGCCGGTTTTGCGTTTGTACTTGCTGGTATCGGTTTTTCAATCATGGTATTGATGCAGCCAACCATCAGGACCAGGGCAGCCAGCCTGTTGTCAACTGCAGAAATTGTACATCCGGCCAATGAACCCCTGGGAACAGCCTGGGGAATCAATCCCGGCAGGGTGGTGTGGGACTGGAACCAGGGCGCCACGGATGAGAATTGTCCGAATACGGAGGCCGACCCTTTCTATGCTCCAGATAACTGGGACCAGGCTGTAATTGATGAAATGATCACAACATCCATACTACAGCTTACCTCCGAAGACGCAATAGGCGATGCATGGGATGCGCTTTTTAAGAGCTTCAATAACAACAAGGGAGTTGGAGAAGTTGGTTATACGGCCGGACAGACTATCTTCATTAAAATCAATGAAGGAACCTCTTCATGGCTGGCCACCGATGATCTGGAACGTGACTATACCTCATGGAAAGGTAATTACGATCCGGTTTGTGAAACCACTCCGGGTGTCACCCTTGCCATCCTCCGGCAGCTGGTCAACAATGCGGGTGTGCCACAGGAGAATATCTGGGTAGCCGATCCGCGCTCCCATGTGTGGCAGCACACTTATGATCTCCTCTCTGCTGAATTTCCGGATGTGAAATACGGAGATAAGGATATCGGCCAGGAGAGCAACGGACGGACTACTTTACATATCAACAGCTCGGCAACAATCTATTTTTCGGACTGGGGGGACGAAATGCCGTCTGCAGTGAGTGAAAATAACTGGAAGGAAGTTGTTGAAGCAGATTACCTGATCAATCTGGCTGCATTAAAAGCCCACGCACGTGCTGGTATTACTCTAACAGCAAAAAATCATTTTGGAAGCACTACCAAGCCTGGTGCCGAACATATGCACCCTGGACTTGTTGCCATTGAAAATGACATTCCCACCAGAAATGAATATGGTATGTACAGGGTCCAGGTCGATCTGATGGGAAGTTATGTACTGGGAAGAAATACCCTATTGTTCCTGGTGGACGGACTATGGGGAAGCCCCGAAGCAGTGGATGGACCTGTAAAATGGCAAATGGCTCCTTTTAACAATGATTATCCAAACTCAATTTTCATCTCACAGGACCAGGTGGCACTGGAATCGGTCTGTTTTGATTTTCTGCGGACAGAGGCTGTGACAGGTTCGGTTGATGACTGGAAAAACAGACCGATCATGGCACAGGGCGTCGATGATTACCTTCACCAGGCGGCCGATCACACGCTCTGGGCCGATGGGATCACATACGACCCGGATGACTTTGGAGATTCGATCCCCTCACTGGGGATACATGAACACTGGAACAATGCCACAGATAAGGAGTATTCAGGAAACCTTGGCACCGGTTCCGGCATCTACCTGGCTAAAATTCTGAATGGTGTAATTTCCGGTCTGAGAGATTATTCAATTCCGAATCCACTCCTTGTCTCGGCATATCCCAATCCCACATCAGGACATTTTACCATTTCCGCTGAACTTGAAGATTCAGGAATATTAAACATCGATCTGCTGGATATGAGTGGACGTGTGGTAAAAAATCTTGAAAAGAGCCGGCAGGTAACAGGTACAATCCGGAGAGAGTATAACATCAGCGATCTGGAATCCGGATCATACATTTACCGGATTACGCTATCCGGAAATATGAGAGTGCAGCATGCTACAGGGAAAATAGAATTGCTGAATTAGGATTGCAAAGGACGAACTTAAAAATAGGCCATCCTTTTGAGATAGCCTATCCTATTTTCTGCTTATAATGTTCTACTCCGCCAATGTGGTGGTCAGTTCATAATCCTGCTCGGTTAAATCTTCAGCAATTACTGTAATAATTGTGGGGTTGACCGAGAGATCCACAGTTTTTGCACGTTCATCTGAAATTGTTTTACCCTGCACCGTTACCCGGCTAAGGGGTGAGCTGGTCGCAACAACCCGGGCCCTTTCCAGATTAGTTCCCACTGGGGCCAATATCGTGACTGTTTTTGTCTCTTCATCGATAATCGCCTCAATAACTTCCGGACTATTCAGGCCAAAGGTAAGAAGCTCCTTCTCGTCACTGGGATAGAAAAATGTAATGTCGGTCGAATAAACCTGGGTTGATCCATCAGGTGCCACTACCTCATAGAGTACCGGATCGGTAAAATCATTGGCCGTCGAATCGCTATACTGCTCTACACCTTCAACATATACTTTAGCGTCCGGTGACGCTGTAAAGAACCGGGCAATAAGACTGGTCCTGTCTTCGATGGAGGACATCAAAAAACTGATGGTGGAGGCGTCATGATCAATCGTTCCGGTAACATCCAGACTTTTAATGAAGTAGTCGGTAATGACAGTACGGCTGTCAACAACAGTAATCACCTCCTCAGCAACAGCCTGCGCTGATTCCTCCGACCAGTTCCCATAACTCGATACTACAGCAGTAACAGTGTAAGTACCCGCCCTGGAGTAGCTATAACTAAAAATGTTACCGGAAACAATAGCTCCCTTATCCTGAGGGTAATTTCGGTATTCCCGGGTAGGATCGCCTGTGAAGACGGTGACAAAGTCACCAGGACCGGGTAAGTTCATTATAACCGGGGTACCGGCTTTCAGCCCATCTATATTTTCAACACTAAAAGAGGCATTCGGTTCTACCAGGGGCTCTTTCGTACAGCTGACCACTACCATTACGGCGAGCAGGACTGACCCGGCAAGACATATATATCTATTGAGTTTCATATCTGTTTGATATTAATGATTGTTAAATGAAACATATTTACCATCCCGGATTCTGTTTCAGCAATCCTTCCATTTTGGTGATCTCAGCAAGGGGAATAGGCAGATACTCATTCTTCCCTGTAACGTATCCTGACACCATATCAGCGGGATCCACCCATGGCGAAGGCAACAGGCTCCACCTGACCAGGTCATGAAAGCGTGTACACTCCAGTCCAAGTTCCACATCCCTTTCATGAATGATCACCTCAGGAGTTACCTCAGCTACAGGCGGCATACCTGCTCTTTCCCTAACCTGATTGAGGGCAGCAAGTGCAACCGGAGTGCTTCCATGGGCGTGATACTCTGCCTCGGCATACATCAATAACACATCGGCATAACGTATTGCCCTCCAGTTATTTGGATCAACATACGGGGAATCCAGAGATTCAGAGTGCAGCGGATAGAGGTATTTGCGAACCTGGTAGCCTTGACTAATAATTAAATTAACATGCTTGGTTGGGTCAAATGTCTCATTGTAATGGTTAAAACCCTCCCTGGTCTCAATGGTATCACCCTCTGCATAAACCGAAGCATACCGCCGGGGGTCATACTTCAATCCAGCCGGATGATCAACAGGAGCCTCCTCAAACTGATCCACAAATTCTGCAGTAGGAGCTATATTCCTCCAGCCAATAATCGAAAAATAGGCCGAAAGCATGGTCCCGTTGGTTCCATATCCCCCGATATATTTGTTCCACCATGTAGGATCACTATTGTTCTGTATCTCAAAAACCGATTCGATGTTGTTTTCCGCCTGGTAAGTGCCTCCATCCCCGGCTGGCATCGCCTGGGGTGTAAAATTACTGAGGTAAGCATTCACATAATCGATGGAATCCGTACCT
>JAOZUK010000588.1 GCA_029938715.1 Bacteroidales bacterium
GTAATACGGAGTTGAACTTCTTCCAATCCGCACAATCATTTGAATTTTTTGCGGATCCTTTATTTGTAAAAGTTCATTTAACCGATTGCGAACCTCTTTCATTTCATCATACTCTTGTATGGCTTGATTGTAGGGGTGTGTGAACAGGCCTTTGCTGGTCATTGCGTGTGAAAGTCTTACATAATCTCGTCCAGTCTTCACCCAATCCAGGTATTCGTTGGTTTCAGTGTACCAGATTAGGATCCCCCTGCTCGACTCAATACCTTTTTCCACATTCCTTAATGACAGTTTGATTGATTTATCACTATGCCATTTCTCTTTGTTTCCTTCATCCAGTGAGTTTTCGGCCAGATTTTTCATAATTCCTCTGTAGCCCATTTGAGGAATGCTTATTCCATCACATTTTCGGGCTCGTTCTTCCTCAGAAAACCTGAACAGGTTGCGTGTTTCTTCATTTGTCCTGAAGGTCTTAGACTCAATCTCAAAACCCCTGTAAAATAGGTCGAAAAAGGACTGGAAATTTTCATTAATGAGCCGGATATTAGCATGCTGCGGTCCGGTTAGTTCGAGCAATTCATTGTATTCGCTGATGGATATAAGATTGCCCTTATAAGTTCTTCTGTTTGTCTGCCTGGTTTCAATGAACTTAGCCAGGGCATCTTCTTCCAGGTTGGTTTGACTAAGCGATATTGAGGCAACAGGCTTTTGACCAAAGTCCTTATCAGATGAATAACCCTCCGGAAAATAGGTAACTCTTGCCTCATAACCGAATCTGCTTGCGCCTTGAACCATAGTTTCAATGAAGCATCCTGCTCCCATATGAATTTGTCGTGAAGGGGGGTCGGTGGCCAGAAGTAAAATGTTTTCATCCACAAATAATTCCATTTGAATATCGCTGAGTATTTTAAACTTCCAGGACTGTGTATTATGAGGGCTTGGCGCATTGATACCTAATGCGATTGCTTTTAATATTGGTTGAGCAAAATTATCCGGGTCGGGTCTTTTGTCAGGTTGTACCGCATTGTCGCTTTTTGCCGAATTTGCAAGCAGGCTGTTAACATTTCCAAAACTTGATAAAAACGCTGTGGTGGTTATCATAGCCCCTGTTTTTAATATAAATTCTCTGCGTTCCATATTGAATAAATTAGTTACAGCACAAATTTACATTGCCCGGTAAAGCTATGCATTGATGTATGATAAGAAATGGAAAGGGTGGATTATTTAACAAGACCGCTTCTCACTCTACTAAGTGATTCCGGTGTAATTCCCAGATACTCTGCTATCAGGTATTGCGGAATTCTTTGAGGTAAACCTGGGCGATTTCCTATAAGCTTTAAATATTTTTCCCTGGCATCATCCATCAAAAGGGACTTACTTTTTTCGTGCCATTGACAGTATAGTTGTTCTGACATGACACGTCCTAACCTTTCAAAAGAGACAGAATTCATCTGATAAAGTGTTTGCAGACTATCATATGAAATTGAAAAAATAGTTGAATCTTCAAGACACTCTATGGTTTTATCTGAAGGTGTTTGATGAATGAAACTGGAATAATCTGTAATAAACTCATAATCAAGAGAAAACTCATCAATATAGCGCTTGCCATTTTTCACGTAATAACACATCATGGCTCCCTTTTGGATAAAGGCGAGGTTGCGACAAATTGATCCGTCCTGCAGAAAAGTATCACCCTTTTTGTAATGCCTTTCTCGAAAGGAATCAGCAAACAACATAATTGTATTCTCCGGAAATTGAGAAAATATCTGTCTGAATATGTGATGCAGCTCTGTCATTCGTTCAATGACCACAAATTTACCAAACTTATTCCTAAAGAACCACTACAGGAACAACTCCCAATTGCTGGTCAACACCCACATCCCGTGGTTC
>JAOZUK010000589.1 GCA_029938715.1 Bacteroidales bacterium
TTGGTATTGAAGACTTAGAATCAGGTCGTGAATGGTGTACAAAAGAAGCTCGTTTTTCCAGTGACTGGTCACTTCCGGGACTGATTAACGACACTACCCGGGCGGAGCTGGTCTCTCTCACTGCAAAGATCAGTGATGATGAACATTTTACCTCGAAACATATTGAAGTAGTTGCCGAGATACATTACGAAACTCAGGCGGCAGTGCAGTATTTAATCTGGGTCTATCCGGATTCTCCGGGAATAAGAACCCAGCTAAAAGTGAAAGCCCTTCATGGCATGGATCAGACCACTGCCGTAAATCTGCCGGCCAGGAACGAATATATACCTTTAGACTGGTCCGGTCTGAACAGGCGTGCCATTGGTTACTATAATGATACGCAACGCCGAAATGCCGGGAATTTGAGACTCCTCAGGGAAGAGTTGTTCACAGGAAGTGTGCTGCAACCGGAAAAGTATGACTGGGCCAGTCTGTTGATCGCTGAGGATAAAAGCGGAGGGCTTGTTCTGGTGAAAGAATCCCACAAATGTGTCAATCAGCCGGGCTTGTCTACCGGCGCTTTTTATGCAGATGCAACAGGATTCAGTTCCACCGGATGGGGAATCCTGGTGAAAGAGATTTTGGCAGACCGGTGGCGTACTTGCTGGGCTCACTGGCTTATACCCTATACTGGTGGTGGTGAGGAGAGGGAACTGGCCATTAAAAGGTTTGACCGTGCCCGCTATCCGGTAGATCCGGACCTTGATATTTACATATTAGCCAACACCTGGGGAAGCGGAAATAACAGTGAAGCATCACGGGAAGAGAATGTATTGCTTGAAATTGATGTACAATCGGATCTGGGGATTGACGTCCAACAGATTGATGATGGCTGGCAAAATCCCAAAGGTTTGGGATGGATATCCACTACAGAGTGGGTACCGCATGCTGACCGCTATCCGGAGGGATGGCAGCATGTAGTATCCAGTGCAAAGGAGAAGGATATGAAGCTGGGAATCTGGTTCGCTGTAGGAAGCCTGAACAATGCATTTCTCGAAAAATACGGCGACAAATGGTACGCCGGTCTGGAGGACATTAAGCAAGTCTATGACCAGGGGAAATTCACCTACTACAAATTTGACATGGTCAATTTGAATAACTACGATGATCTTGAATCCCTGATGGGTATGGCAAGAAAGTTCATACAATATTCGGGACATTCAACAAGAATTAATTGGGATGTTACGGAGCTCGAAGCGAGAACAGGGTACTATTTCGGAAGGGATTTAGGCAATATCTACCTTGCAAACCGCAAGTCAAAACTAGGGAAAAGTGTTGTGTATGTACCCTATATCATGCTTCGTGATGCATGGCAGGTTTCAAAGTATGTCAATCTGAATAAATTCCAGGTCTCCATTCAGAATATTGATGAAACGGACCGGGAAGTAAGTAACGGTCATCTCTATAATCATCCCTATTCTGTGGCCATTGCCCTCATGGGCAGTCCGCTCTTTTTTCAGGAAACCCATTATTATTCGAAAGAGGCAAGGGATCAGATCCGCCCCCTGCTTAAAGTATATAAACAGCACAGGAATGAAATGTTCAAAGGCTATGTGTTTCCCATTGGCAATGAGCCTGATGACAGGAGCTGGACAGGTTTTCAGAATTATTACCCTGAAGCCAATTCAGGATATCTGATGGTTTTCAGGGAACTATATAACAGCAAAGCGAACCACCGGATTCAACTTCGTTTTCTTTCCGGAAAAACAATTCATATGACCAACCTGGTCACAGGGAAATCAAGTACTGTCAGAACAGATCCGAACGGATTTGCAGATTTCACCATTGATAAACCAGCTGACTTTCTTTACCTGAAATATGAGGTAAGGTAAAATCAGGGATCTATT
>JAOZUK010000590.1 GCA_029938715.1 Bacteroidales bacterium
TACTGGGCCACCTGGACAGGTACGGTGGCCACGGTCATTGTGAATGGCGGGTACATGACCCTCACCTTTTTGGTGTTTCACCGGGTGCGCCAAAGGCTGGGCGACCGGCTGGGATATGCCGCCTTCGTAGTTTTCTGGCTCGCTTTTGAATTCCTCTATATCAGGGCCCAGATCAACTTCCCATGGCTGGTGCTGGGGTATGGCTTTGCCAACGACATCGTTTTGATCCAGTGGTACGAATGGACAGGGGCACTGGGGGGATCGCTCTGGGTGCTTGTTATGAATTTGGTGGTATTTAAACTGGTGAAAGGGTGGCAGGCCAATCCCTCTTTTGTTGCCAATCGAAAACGGGTAAGCTGGGTGGTGGCTTTTTTGGTGGTGCCGATGCTTTTTTCCCTGGTACGTTTCCTTACCTACGAGGAGAAGGAGGACCCTTATGAGATGGTGGTGCTTCAACCCAATATCGATCCTTTTGAAAAGTTTGGAGCTATTCCTCAGAGTGAACTGACCGAATCCCTGCTGCAACTGGCCGATTCCCTGGTGACTCCGGAGACCGAATATATCATTGGACCCGAGACCTTTATCAATGATGGGGTATGGGTATCCCGCATTGATGAACATCCGGAGGTGATAAAAATGCAGCACTTCCTGAAGGAGTATCCCAAAGCCAAACTGGTGATTGGCTCCTCCACCTACCAGCTCTACAAAGATCCATCCCAGTTCACCTCATCCAGCCGGCTCTACAGCAAAGGTCCCTATCGCTACGATTACTTTAACAGTGCAATACAGCTTGATTCATCGGGCGAGATTCCCATATACCACAAATCCATGCTGGTAACCGGGGTGGAGAAGATGCCTCATAAGGAGATACTTGGATTCCTGGAAAATCTTGTAGTGGAACTTGGAGGAGCCATGAGAAGCAACGGTACCCAGGAGTTCAGGGAGACATTTGTCTCTCCCCAGGACGGAACGCGTGTGGCACCTGTGATCTGCTGGGAGTCGATCTTTGGAGAGTATGTGACCGATTATGTGAGCGAGGCCGGAGCCAACTTCCTGTTCATTGTAACCAACGACGGTTGGTGGAAGAAAACCCCCGGGCATCGCCAGCACAACAGTTATGCCAGATTGCGGGCCATTGAGACCCGCCGAAGTGTGGCCAGAAGTGCCAATACCGGCATCAGTTCACTGATTAATCAACGGGGCGAGGAGCTGGCCCGTGTGGGATGGTGGAAACGATCGGGACTCCGTGGAACCCTCAATTCCAACGATCACATCACCTTCTATGTGAAGCATGGCGATTACTTAGGCCGAATAGCTGTGTTGCTTACTGTGATTCTTCTGCTCTATACCTTTGCAATCCGCTATATTAAAAAACAATAAAAGTTGTATCGAAAATCTTTCACTATGCAAGAATTCCAGACCATCCGCCCCACCGAAATTACAGACAATACATTTAAACTCCTGGACAAGGACTGGATGCTGGTTACAGCAGGTAACCTGAAGAATTTCAATACCATGACTGCCAGCTGGGGTCACCTGGGCATTATGTGGAACCTGCCCACAGCCATAGTATATATCCGCCCCCAGCGGTACACCTATGAGTTTGCCAATAAGTATCCCGACTATACGCTCACCTTCTTTCCGGAGGTGTTTCGCCCCGCTCTTCAATACTGCGGTTCACGATCGGGACGCGATTATGATAAAGTGGCCGAAACCCACCTTACTCCCATTCAGACCGAAAGAGGAAATGTAATCTTTGAGGAGGCGCGACTGGTACTGGAGTGCAGGAAGATCTACGAAGACGATCTGAAGAAAAAGAATTTCCTTCTGCCCGAAATCGCTAAAAAGAACTATCCCAAGAACGATTTCCATAAGTTCTA
>JAOZUK010000218.1 GCA_029938715.1 Bacteroidales bacterium
GGCTGGACATTCGCTGGTTGGTCTGGAGATGCAACTGGTACAAGCAATCCGACCCCTGTGACAATGAATGGCAGTAGGAGTGTCACGGCCACCTTTACCCAGGATCAGTACACCCTTACGATCAATACAGTGGGGAATGGATCGGTGAGTCCAGCTCCGAACCAGGCGACTTATGTTTACGGTGATATAGTATCTCTTAATGCTCTGGCCGATCCGGGATGGACCTTTAGTGCATGGTCAGGTGATGCCAGTGGAGGTATCAATCCGGGTTCCGTTACCATGAATGGCAACAGGAGTGTTACAGCCACTTTTACCCAGGATCAATATACCCTGTCGATCAATACATCGGGTGATGGTTCTGTAACTCGAAGTCCAAACCAGGCGACTTATATTTATGGGGATGTGGTCAACATTGAAGCTTTTGCTGATCCCGGTTGGACCTTTAGTAACTGGTTGGGCGATGCCAGTGGCAGTAGTAATCCGACCTCTGTTACCATGAATGGCAACAGGAGTGTCACGGCCATCTTTACTCAAGACCAATACACTCTCACAATCAATAGTGTGGGTGATGGTTCGGTGACACCTGTCCCCAATCAGGTGTCTTATGTCTATGGGGATGTTGTGAACCTTTCTGCAGTAGCAAACCCGGGCTGGACCTTCGCTAGCTGGTCGGGTGATGCAAGTGGAGTGAGTACCACCACATCGGTTACCATGAATGGAAACAAAACTGTTACGGCTAATTTCTCACAAAATAGTTATACCCTTAAAATCAATATAGTGGGTAATGGTGCAGTGACCCCATTCCCGGATCAATCAACCTATGTATATGGAGATGTGGTATCTCTAATTGCCATTTCTGATCCTGGTTGGACATTTGCCGGTTGGTCGGGCGATCTGGGAGGAACAGATCAATTTACCAGTATTGACATTGACGGGAATAAAACGATTACTGCAACTTTCACACAGGATACCTATACGCTTACAATAAACAGAGTGGGCAATGGATCAGTTACACCTTCTCCGAATCAATCTACTTATCTATATGGGGATGTGGTAAATCTTACTGCTCTTGCCGATCCGGGCTGGACCTTCAGTGGATGGTCAGGCGATGCCAGTGGAGGGACCAATCCGACCTCCATAACAATGAATGGTAACAGGACCGTAACGGCCACATTTACACAGGATAATTATTCCCTTACAATTAATACGGTTGGGAATGGTTCTGTGACTCGATCTCCAAACCAGGCAACCTATGTATATGGAGATGATGTAAATCTGACTGCCTTAGCCGATGAGGGCTGGACATTCACCGGATGGTTGGGCGATGCCAGTGGAGGTGCCAATCCAACCACTGTTATAATGAATGGTAACCGTAGTGTCACTGCCACATTTGTGCAGGATATTTATCCACTTACGATCAATGTAGTTGGAAGTGGTTCAGTGACTCGATCCCCGAATCAGGCCTCCTATCTGAGCGGAAGTGTTGTGAATCTTACCGCATTTGCTGTTCCAGGTTGGACTTTCGGTAGCTGGTCGGGCGATCTAAGTGGAACCAGTATAACAGCAAGTATTACAATGGATGGCCCCATGACCATTACTGCCACTTTTATACAGGATATCTATACCCTTTCGATTGATATAGTTGGAGATGGCTCGGTGACTCGATCTCCGAACCAGGGAGCCTTTTTGAGTGGAAGTGTAGTGAATCTTGAAGCCATTGCCGATCCGGGCCGGACCTTTACAAATTGGTCGGGAGACCTGGGAGGGACCAGTACCACGGCCAGTATAACAATGGATTCTCATAAGTCAATCACGGCCAGCTTCCAGCTGAATACCTATCAGGTTTATCTGCAAACAGTCCCCTCAGGTGCCTCAGCAGCTATCTTTACGCCTTCATCACCAGTAACGGTGAGTCATGGTATAGCACAGTCCATATCGGTAGAGAATCCATCGGGATACAGATTCCTTGAATGGACCACCACCTCTCCAAATGTTTCCATTGATAATCCGAATACTGCTCTGACCTCGATCATAGCATCTTCCGGGCCCTCTAATGTGTATGCCAATTTCGAACGGGTACATAACCTGACCGTTACTGCTTCAGTGGCAGAGGCAATACTCTCACCCAGCGGTACTGTGGTGGTGGTAGAAGGGGTGCCCCAATCAATTGCAGTGAATGAACCTGTAGGTTACCGATTCTTAAACTGGACGGTTATTGGCGGATCTGCAAATATTGACGATCCGGGTTTGCAGTCCACCGAGGTAACACTTAATTCGGAAGATGCCACAGTAAGAGCAAACTTTGAAAGAATCTACACATTAACCCTTGAATCAGATCTGGCTCAGGCTGTATTTGATCCTCCTTCACCTATGATAGTGGCCCATGGAACAGCTCAACTTATCTCAGTGACCGTTCCCGAAGGGTATGACTTTGTCAACTGGACTGTGACCAGCGGATCTGCATATATTGTTAATCCTGATTCACCAGCCACTTCTGTACTTCTGACAACCGATGATGTGACCATAAGGGCCAATTTCGAGTTAAAGGAGTATCAGCTGGTACTAATTGCTGAAAGTGTAACAGAGGCAGTATTTACGCCACCTTCTCCGATCACAGTTCAACATGGTGTTAGTCAGACTATTTCCGTTTCGGCTCGCGAAGGATTTAGTTTTGATGGCTGGTTAGTTGAAACAGGAGTTGTGGATATTGTTAATCCTGGCCTGGCGACCACCTCTGTGACTCTTACTGCCGGAGATGCCACATTGGAAGCCAGTTTTGAGAAAGTAGTGGAGGTAAATGATATTTCTATACCCAATGCTACCATGAAAATTGGAGATATTATCTCAGCAACAATCACCGTAAGTAATGATGCAGGCTTCCCTTATTCACTTGTTTCCGGTCTAATTGGGGGCTATCCGTTAACTGGACTTCAACGGGTGGATGAAACTACATACCTGGCTAACTTCGTTATTACTGAGGGCGGGAACAGTTACCTGGCCAATGAAAATATTCCAGTTTCAAATCTGGTTATCTCCGATGGGACCATTCAGAGTGTTCCCTATGCAGGAGCGATCATACAAAATAATGATCTACTGGATGCCAATCTTCCTGTCATCTTTGAAATGACTGTTGCCTCTGGTATTATGAAGGTTGGCGATGTGGTTTCACTTAATATTCGCACCGATGGATTGAGGTACTCGCTACTGCCCACCTCCTCGGTGAATGGAATCAGTGTCTCTGAGTCAAATATGGAATTCCGCGAATTGACGGGGGGTAACTACTTGTTAACTTATATGGTTAGGGAAGGTGATAGGGATGTGGGTGCTGGAGAATTTCTAGCCAGCATCATACTTGTGAAACCATCAGGAAATATTGGGCTTCCTTACTTCCAGGTAAGTAATTCAGCCAATCTAACCATCGATGCACATTCGCCACTTGTATCTCAGGTAGAAGTCTCTCCGGGTGAATTTGGAGTTGATGGAACAGTCAGGATAGCCGTTACTGCAGATGGTGTTGGCTATATGGCAGTGTCTGGAACTGTTATAAATGGAATAGCATTAAGCTCCGCACAAATTTCATTTTCTGAGCGCTCGGGTGGATTATATGAATTGTCCTATACGGTAAAAAAGGGAGATTCTGATGTTTCACCCGGTGATCTTCAGATTCAAATTGTATTGGCTGATCCAGCAGGTAATAATAGTGTACCTGTAACTTCCGTGGAATCCAATGAAGTTGAAGTTTATACCATTCTACCCACGGCAGTACTTGCAGGAACAACTGAGGTTTGTGAATGGGAGAATGCAGCACTTACTGTATTCCTGAATGGGAGGGGTCCTTGGGAATTTGACCTCTATAATGGCGATAGTACCGTGACATACAGGGATGTGGAGTCATCCCCCTATTCATTCGATGTTACCCCTCTGCAAACTACCTCTTACCTCATTGCTTTGGTACGAGACAGGAACGGAGTTGTGAATAGCGGTAGTAGGATTGCTGAGGTAACGGTAAATGAAAACACTTTCCTCGAATTCATTAACCTTCTTTCAGGATATAGCGTAGATTCTGAGCCTGTTAAGTTAGAGGCCAATGTAGCGGGTGGTGTATTCTCCGGCCCAGGCGTGATTTCTGCTACCGGATATTTTAATCCCGGAATAGCGGGTACTGTCGACTCACCTCATATATTACAGTATACTTATACCAACTCCAAAGGTTGTACCAGTGTAGCCAGTGCGCTTGTTTTCGTTCTGGGGGCTGAAGGTGATATTTTTATCCCGTCCGAATTTGTATGTACTAATGGTGAATCATTCACCGTTAATGCTTCAAATACTTCAGGAGTTGATGGATCGTTCCGACTGTTAAATTCAAATTCACAGGCAGTGGATGCAATTATCGATCATGGAGATAATACTGCTGAAATTGATCCTTCACTGATGAGTGCTGGGAGTTATACCATCGAATATCGATATGTGGATGAAACACCATTCTTCCTCAGAAAAGAATTTTTAGTAGAATCTGTAGTAATTCCTGAAATTTTGAACCTTCAAGATACAGTGTATTGCCAGAATAGTGATCCTATATTACTGAAGGCAAATGTGGAGGGTGTAGTCTTTGAAGGACCTGGTATTGTTCATACACTTGAAGGATATCTGTTTGACCCGGCAGAAGCAGAGCCCGGCGAAAGATATATTCTCTGCACAAATCAATCTGAAAACGGTTGCTTAGAAAGTGTGATGTACAAACTGCATATTCTGGCTGCACCTGCTGCCTTATTCGAATTGACCACCTCATGCATTCCGGCAGATGGAGGAGTTGTATCGTTCATTAATATGACAAACGATAAACTAAATGTCGATTCCTGGGAGTGGAACTTTGATGATCCATCCAGCGGAGAAGGGAATGTCAGTTCTGATATTGAACCATCCCATATGTACCTGGGCATGGGTAGGAGGCGCATTTCCTTAACCGCCACCAGCATCGATGGATGCGTTGATAGCTATGTGCGCGATACACTCATCGGGATTCATCCGGTTGCAGACTTTAGCATGGTGAGCGGTTGTTATAGAGATGAGTCTGGTGTAGAGTTCCTTAATAGATCTGCTTTTGGAGGGGTTGCGGCAGATTCCTTGGTTTGGACTTTTATGACGCACCAGGGTATTGTTCTTGAACGGAGGCTAAGCACTTCTGCCACAGAAACGATTGAATATAGTTTTGCCTCTGAGGGCAGTTACAAGGTCGATCTTTATGCTTATAGTGCCGGGGGATGCTCCGATAGTACCTCAAAAGAGATTGACCTGCTTACTACTGTCAGGCTCGATAAAACTGGTTATGTGGAGAGTTTTGATGGCCAGGATCTTTTGTGGACTGCTGGTTCGGAGAGTGGGTTAAATAGCTGGACACTAAATGAGCCCGATTTTACCGATTTTGAGCCTGTAACAGGCGATAAGGCTTGGTTTACACAATTGCCGGCTGATGTAATTAATTACAACGAGGAGTCGTGGATACATAGTCCCTGTTTTGATTTCACAGGAATTGACCGCCCCATGATTCAGATGGATATTATGCGTAGTTTTATTCCTAACACCAATGGAGCCGTTCTACAGTATATGGATGTAGTTGAGGAGGGATGGAAAACCGTTGGCAGTAAAAATCCCGGAATAGGATGGTACAATGTCCCTGATCTGGCCAATAAGCCTGGTGGCAGTAAAATTGGATGGGGATTGAATGTGTTTAACCCCGATAAAGAGTGGGTCAGAGCTGCTCATGACCTGGATGAGGTGGCAGGTAAATCTGGAGTCAAATTTAGAATTGTATTAACCAGCACAGGAGCTCAGGGCATAGGGAACCAGGGATTTGCCTTAAATGATCTGCTTATTTCAGAACGTTCGAAAGTCTCCATACTTGAATATTTCACCAATTCTTCAATTGAAAGCTCAAAATCAGCTGATGATTTAATCGATAGTCTGGCTGAAACGTATTCCAGGGATGTAATAAACCTACAGTATCACATGGAGTACCCCGGATTTGATCCCATGGGAGAGAATAATCCGGTTCCGGCTACAACCAGGTCGTTTTATTATGGAATACCCGATGTGCCATACGCTGTTCTCGATGGAGGTGTTTCGGAGATGTTCCACTATGGATTTACTGATCTTAAAACTACGCCCATTCTCGACTACATCGGTCTTGGAGCACTTGATCAGCCTAAATTTAAGGTCGATCTGGAGGTAGATTGGAAGGAAGATAGTCTTTATACAACTGCAAAGGTGACATGCATTACGAATCAATATTCTGAATACCTCCTATTGTACCTGGTGGTATTCGAAACTTCCGTATCGGCCTATACCGGATTAAATGGAGATCAGGAATTCAGAAATGTTGTGCTGGATATGCTGCCTACTCCTGGTGGTAAATTACTCAAAGGGGATTGGGAAAATGGAGATACAATGGTCCGGGTAAACGAGTGGGAGTATCAACCCTATATTGAAGATATCATTGATCTTGGTGTTGCTGCGTTTGTTCAGGATCGGAAAACTGGTCAAATCCTGCAAGCCACAGCGATTTATAAAGACATCAGGGTTGATATAGTTGAACCTCACATACTATCTGATATGCATCTCTATCCAAACCCGGCCAGAAATGTGGTATATATTAACTTGGGAAGTACGACTGAGGAAGAAGCTGTCATCAGGTTACTCGACATGAATGGAAGAGTAGTTCGCAAC
>JAOZUK010000065.1 GCA_029938715.1 Bacteroidales bacterium
AGATTTCACAATAGGTCGGGGTTCGGGAGGTATCGATACTTAGTTCAGCTCCCGAGGGAGGTGAAGCAAGGAGATTGTTGTATAGGCCTAAACCTGAGGCCCCCACTGCCAGGCCTCCAATCCCTAATCCGGATATTTTGATAAAATCCCTGCGATTTGCCATAGAGAAAAGTGCTTTTATGACATGATTTATACTTAGAAAGGGAGCAAAATTAAAGCATTGTGAATTAAAAAACAATGGCTTCGGATTCTAACACATATTTAAATATTTAGATAATTAGTAATGTACAGATATACAGTAAGATGTGGCTATTTGGAATGGAATTAAATTACAGCTTTAGCTGTTTTTTATAGGTTTCTAACCAGAGCTGAGCCTCAAATATTAAATTGGTGAATGACGACCAGGGTCTTCTGATAAAGCCTTTTAAATTTGCCGATCGGTCAAGCATCACAGGCAGCGAATTAAAAGATAGAGATAGAGCAGCGTAGGCATTCCCAAATCCCAGCCCAATTAATTTATTGGTAATGCGGGGATTTCTGATCTCCACAGAAAGGGCAGAAAAAGCCGAAACTATCAGAATGGCTCTTACGCTCATTTCCAGACCCACCATAAACCCATTTCCAAGTTTATAATTACTTCCATCAGGTGGATGCCAGAAAAGACCGGCAATAACCGTCATAAGAATCAATTGGCTCCAGAAGACAGGTTTTCTCAATCGACCCAGAATTCTTTTGTAGCGAAAAAGAAGCAGGAAGATATAAAGCCCGGTTGGTATCATAGATATTGGATGAAACCCAAAACGGTTTATAAGAATAAGTAGAATGGGAATCATGAACAGATGAACAAAAAGGAGTACCATTCTGAAAGGTTGATCCGGATTGGTATTTTGCCACGAGGATTGAAAGGGGTCTGAAGGATGTTCAGGTGAATCACTGTACTTTTGTACCCCTAGAGCACGCTTCCCTAAAAACATGCCGGCTATTGCAGCCAGGGCTCCCACAATGATATAGACAAGTATGATTCCTGCAATTAGGTCCCTGGGATTTGCTTCGGTAATACCCAGCTGCTTCTTCAGGAAGTTGAATAGGTTTATATAGATGGTTACCAGGTCTGTTCCGTATAGAATAAAGAGGCTGGCCAGTTTGTGAATGATGGTGCTTAGAAGCGCTGCTATTCCCGCCAGCAAGTATCCAAACACATTGAATCCTACAAGGTATATAAACAGATCCATGAACATGGCTTCCATCATGATGCCAGTCATAGGCCCAAGGATTACCGCACTTGGGGAGAGCGACTTCATAAGCCCACAGATGAGTCCGGCACGCCAGATCAAGCCACTCTCTTTCCAGATTTGCAAGAACGAGATCATCAGGATGACTGAGAATGTGGCCAGAAATGTACCTGAAAAAGGCAGGTGAAGGTTATGGAGCAAACTCCCTACAATAATCTCAAAGCTGGCCCATAGACCGCCTGCCACAGCTGCTTTCAACCATATGGAATTCAATTTATTCATGTTGAGGCAGACCAATGTCAGAGGGTAGCTTCTTTAAATCTTCCACCTTGTTTATGTTCAGAAAAATGTTGGGATTCCAGAAACTCATCTGATCATGAATCAGAATGATTTTACTATTCACCTGTGCAAGCGCATTGTGAACTGCAAACTTTTTTTGAGCAATCAGGTTCTCAAAGATGATGGCAGTCTCTTTTCTGTAAACCCCGCAAAGTGGCTCGGGCCTGTTCTTCTGAAGGGCAGGTACAACCACTTCATGGGTGTAGCTTTCCTCAATAAGGTGGGTAATTAACTCCTTGTTTACAAGGGGCATATCGTAAGACAGAACCACATTGAGCTCAGTGGAAGATTGCTTCAGGCAGGTATATATTCCCCCCATGGGACCGATCCCTTGTATTTCGTCACACACCATGCGATGGTTTTCATGGAATATGGACTCTTTACAAGTACTTATCAAGATCTCATCGCAGACCTCTTCAAGTACGCCTAAAGCATACTGGTATAAATAGGTTGGTCCTATTTTTATTATCCCCTTCTCCATCCCCATCCTTTGGCTCATGCCCCCGGCAAGAAGGATACCTGTAATCTGATTTCTGCTTTTGTGCATCTAACTTTTTAAAAAACTACCCAAAGTAACAATGATTATCATAAATTAGAGAATTAATTCTTCACTAACCTAACATGACTAAAACCATTCAGTTGAAAAGAGATGAGCTAAGCTCGAACTTTTCAGGGAAAGAAAAGTATGATCTGATCATTATCGGTTCTGGATTAAGCGGGCTCTCATCGGGGTTAATATGGTTGAAAAACACCCATGGGAAGAAAACCCTGATAATAGAGAAGAACAGTTATCCGGGTGGGTATAGTACGGCCTATGAAAAGCATGGATATGTGTTTGAAACCACCCAACTCTTCCCCGACATTATTGATATACTGGATTACCTGGAAATAGATCTTAACCTGAAACAGTACGAAGGAAACTTCATGCGACGAATTGTGGTCGATGGCGAACATGTGGATGAGTACAAGATTCCCACAGGAGCAGAAAATTTCACTAAATATCTGATAGAGAAGTTTCCCGATGATGCAGAAAAAATCAGAGCATTGATGGCCTACTCGGTGGATATGTTTAAACAGGTTCGTAAATTAAAAGCCAATTCAAAGCTAAAAGACAAGTTGCTTATTCCATTTCAGGCCCCAAAGGTGGTTGCCAACCTGAACCGAACCTATTCAGGGCTTCTTGACAAGTTTGATATCAACAACCCGAAGCTCAGGGAGGTGATGGAAACATTTACTTCATTTTCAGGAGTGCCATCATCCAGGGCATCTTCAATTATGGCCACTGGCGCCATGCTTTCCTCTATGACCAGATGTTTTAGGCCTTATGGCTACTTTGATGAGTTTCCGGCAACCATGGCGCAACTCTTTCAACAGCGGGGAGGTGAAATTCTGTTTGGATCAGAAGTGGAAAAAATTGTTGTGGAGAACGGACAGGTGGCAGGAGTACAATTATCGGGAAGTTCTACTCCCATCTTAGCTGAGAAGGTAATCACAACGGTCGATCCATTGGTTGCCATGCGAAAGCTTGTGGGTGAGGAGCATCTGCCTTCCAGTTATGTGGAGAAGCTGGACAAGATCATCATGTCAACCTCCTCAATCAACGTGGCGCTGGGGCTAGATGATGAAATCGATTTACAATCCATGGATCTGGATTATCCTTACAATGTAGTCTCCACCGGTTTGGGCACTGCAGAGAAACTATTTGATGGATTCCTTGCAGGGGATAATGCCTTCTCAACAGATTGCTTCCATACGGCAGTAATCTGTCCTTCACTTACCACAGGAGCAAAAAATACCATTACCATCAGGTGCACTCCATTTGCCATGAACAAATGGACCGAGTGGAGAGAGAACGACTACAATAAATACAAAGCAGAGAAAGAGCGATGGGGAGATTTCTTTATTAATATTGCAGAGAAGTACTTTATTCCTGGCCTTTCCAAACATATTGTGGTAAAGGATATATCAACACCTGCCACCTATGCCAGGTATTCCGGATCCCCTACAGGTAGCCTTTATGATATGGCCTCACTGGTAACCCAGTTTGGCCCCAAACGACTGCCCATGAAAACACCCATAAAGAACCTTTATCAGCCCAAGTTTTCACACGGGTTATATGGCACCATGATGAATGGGGTGCAGGTGGTTGATCTGATTCTTGACAGGAAATTCAACAATGGAAATTCACTATTTGCTCCTATTTCCAGGTAAGTGATTATATTTAAATGCGAAAACGGATTTAGTAAACTAAAACTTCTACCCTATGCTTAGCAATCGAAGAGACTTTATCAAGAAGACAGCCGCAGCCACTGCAACCATTGGGATCACCTCCCAGTTTCCCACATTGAAAGCTGGTATCCTGGGTGCCAATGAGAAGTTGGTTTGTGGTGCAATAGGTGTTAAAGGGATGGGGTTTGCCGATCTAAAGACCTTTTTAAATCAGCCCAACACCGAATGTGCTGCGCTTTGTGATGTGGACGATAATGTGTTGCAGGAGCGGATCGCGGATGTAAAAGAGATTCAGGGGAAGGCCCCAAAAGGATATAAGGATTTCAGGGATCTTCTGGAGCACAAAGGCCTGGATGTGATAATCATCGGGACGCCCGATCACTGGCATACAATACCATTTGTATATGCTGCTCAGGAGGGATATAGCATCTACTGTGAGAAACCGCTGGCCAATACCATAGAAGAGTGTAACATCATGGAGCGGGCAGCTGCAAAATATGGCACTGTGGCTCAAATAGGGCAGTGGCAGCGAAGCGATAAACACTGGCAGGATGCCATCAAATATGTACACTCAGGTAAACTGGGAAAGATCCGTACCGTAAGGGCCTGGTCCTATCAGGGTTGGATGGGTTCAGTCCCTGTGGTAGCCGATTCACCTGTACCCGAAGGAGTGGATTATGATTTCTGGCTGGGGCCAGCCCCAAAAAAGCCTTTTAATAAGAACAGGTTTCATTTTACATTTCGCTGGTTCTGGGATTATGCAGGAGGTATGATGACCGACTGGGGGGTACATATCATGGATTATGCTCTGTTTGGCATGCAAGAGTATGCTCCAAAATCTGTCATGTCGCTGGGTGGAAAATTTGCATACCCCGATGATGCCTGCGAAACTCCCGATACCCAGCAGGCACTCTATGAGTTTGATGATTTTACACTGTTGTGGGATCATGGAATCGGAATTGATGGAGGATACTATGGGCGGTCGCATGGGGTTGGTTTTGTGGGCAACGATGGAACCCTTGTTGTGGACAGGGGAGGATGGGAAGTGATTCCAGAACCAAAAGGAGGGGAGCCTACCCTGGAGAAGGTAGACCTCATAGGCGGGGATGGTCAGGGGCTCAATAATCACATGATCAATTTTATCGATGGGATTAAAACCGGTGCAAAGCTAAACTGTCCGATTGAGATCGCCGCCGGAGTTGCAAGAACCTGTCATCTGGGCAATGTGGCTTATAAGACTGGCAGAAGATTGTATTGGGATCAGGAGAATTATCAGTTTATCAATGACAGTGAAGCCAATAAATACCTGGTCCCGCAATACAGAAAGCCCTGGGAGCTACCAAAAGTATAGATTAGTTAGTTACTAACTTTATACGCATCAGGTACATATCTGCTGTCATATAAAGGTATTGATTATCTGAATCAAGAGTACAATTGGAGGTGGCCTGACCCGTCTTTACAATTCCAAGATTTTCGCCTTCCGGATTAAAGATCCACACTCCGCCCGGACCGGTAGCAAAGATGATTCCGTCATTTCGTACCACCAAACCGTCCGGCGCGCCTCTCAGGGAATCAGAAGCCACACTGGCATCATGAAAGACTCTTCCGTTGGCCAGAGAACCGTCCTCAGCAAAATCATAAATCATCCAGATGGACTTTTTAGCTCCCCCTGAATTGGCCACATAAAGGTGTTTCTCGTCGGGTGATAATCCAATGCCATTGGGGGCACTCAACTGATCAGTCAGCAGCCTGATTTCTCCCCCTGCACTGTATTTGAAGACACCGGTAAAATCCATTTCACGTTTTGGATCTTTATACCTGAGCTCCATTCCATAGGCCGGATCAGTGAAGTAGAGATCTCCTTTCCCACTAAATACTGCATCATTTGGAGAATTGAAGCGCTTCTTATCCCACTCTGCAACTATGGTTGTGAATTCAGGTGCCGGTGCTTTCAGGGGGGCGTCCATTATGGCCATTCTACGGTCTCCGTGCTGACATAATACCAGACTTCCCTCCTGGTTCAGGAGCAGTCCGTTGGAACCGGTTTCCCCTCCCCTTGGAATCGAATCTGTATATCCGGATGGCTTCAGGTAAAGCTTCAGGCCATCTTTCTCAGACCATTGATAGATAGAGTTTTTAGGTATATCGGAGAAGATCACCTTCTTCAGCTTAGGGAGCCATAAAGGGCCTTCCGACCATTCAAATCCTTCGGCAATAATTTCAGGGCGTTCTCCGGAGGCAATGATCTTATGGAGTGAGGGATGATAGCTATCCACCGAACCTGTCTTTGGATATTCCTGTGAACTCTTTTGTTGCCCCCCTGTACATCCGTATAACAGAATCAGAGCCAAGGCCATTATCGGAAAGGAAAGTGATGTTGGTTTCATAAAGACGGATTTAATTGTTTGCGATAATCCAATTTACAGTTTTATCTATCCCTTCACTGGCATTCATGGGGGAGTATCCTAATTCTTCTATTGCTTTCTTCGAGGAAACCACCCAGTTACGGGTTAGTTTACGAACCCAGCTAGGCACTATAAGGGGTGGTTGACCGGTGATTTTAGAGAGGACAGAAAAGAGTCCTGCGGCCAAAAAAAGAAATCGAACAGGGATATGAAAGAGTCGCTTTGAAACACCACTGGCCCTTCGAACAAAATCGAACAATTGGTTATAGGAAATATCTTCGCCACCCAGGATATATCGTTCTCCCGGCTTCCCTTTTTCCATGGCCAGCAAATGTCCGGAAACCACATCCTCCACGTAGACATAATTCCCCATGCGTTTCCCATCACCCGGAATGAATCTCCAATTTCCTGCTATATACTTTTTTATCATCAATGACATTCCATTGGATTTGCTGAGGAATCCAGGTCCGTACACCCGTGTGGGATTGACAATTACTATCTCTGGTTTGGATTGTTTTATATTTTTAAGTTCTTGCTCCATAATATATTTGGAGTCCTCATATAAAGTAAAAAATGAATCTGGAACCGGGCTCTCTTCGTTCACTGGTTTTTTTACGGAGGGGCCAAGAATTCCTGCGGTGGAGGTGACCACCACCCGTTCGATCTCTGCCTCCCGAGCTGCATCAATCAGATTCAGGGTTCCATCCACATTGAACCGGTGAAACAGGGTTGGATCTTTGGACCAGACTGCCGCAAAAGCTGCCACATGATAGACCTGACTGCAACCCTGCATGGCTCCGTAAAGGCACTCTTTATCCAAAATATCACCTTTGAAAAGGGTTACCCCCTCCATTCTGATCAGATGGGCTTTGGAATCGGATCGGTAGAGGGCATGAACCTTATGGCCTGATTGAACCAGCCTTTTTACCAGTTGAATCCCTATAAAGCCCGTTGCACCCGATACAAATATCTTCTTCATCTTAACTTCTGCCTTCCAATTTACCTTCCTGATCTCACAAAAACTATTTTTTCATTTGCCCTAATGGACCACCATTCGTTTGATAATGCCATTACAGAGTGTATACCAACTGCGGTCCAAATATTGCCGGTAAGCAGGGTGACATAGCATAGCAGTATTCCTAAAGGAATAGCACCAAAGGTCTCTCCCGGTCCCTTGTAGAGATGAGCGAATGTATACAGGGCACAATTCAGGGCGATGGCGGGCCATACATCCATTACGGCCAGTGAAGCATAGAGCAGGAATCCCCTGAAAAGGAATTCATACCCAAGCAGAAAAATCACCCAGCTTAGCCCGCTAAGAGTCAGCAATCCATAGGTCCATTGCCGATTTCTGATTTGAGGGTACATCTCCAGGTTCCCTGGTTGTTTTGCTGAATAGAACCCCGCGATTAAGATGAATACCAGAACCACAACTATCCACCAGGGAGGAGCAGACAACCAGGAGCATCCCATTCCAAAGTCTCTCAGGCTATTTTCAGGAAAGAGAAGGATGAAGATTGCAGGAAACACTCCAAGAAAGATAAAACCCCACAGCCTTTGCAGTACGATCTCTTTTACCTGCCAATCCAGATTTGGACTGGCCTTCCAGATTTTCCTGGATATTGATTTGTTCCTTGAAAGGAAAAAATAGATTGAAAAACCAATGGCACACCAACCCACAGCTACTACAAATAGGAGGATTGCAGGATTCCAACTGAATTCAATCATTAAAAAATCAATTTTTGTCTTGATTCTGGGCCATCTTATTTACCAATTCGGTAACAGACCTGAAATCAATTTTCCCCGTTCCCATCATCGGAAGCTCCTCAATCACAAAAAATTGCCTGGGAAGTGCGATGTTAGGTAAATCTTTCCCCATCTTTCTGAGAATAGCAATCTTATTGATATCCTGAGTAACCGCTGCAACGATGGTTGATCCTTTAATTTCGTCTGGAATTTCAACAATGCAGCATGAAACCCCTTCGGGAAGATGTTTTTCCATTACATTTTCAACTTTTACCAGTGATACCATCTCACCTCCGATCTTCACAAAACGCTTGAATCGGCCTGAATGCCATAAGTAACCATCCTCATCCAGGAATCCCATATCGCCGGTATTATACCATCCGTCCACAATGGCTTCTGCAGTTAATTCAGGTTCATTTAGGTAACCCTTCATGACCAGGTCGCCTTTAACCAATATTTTGCCCACTTCTCCAGTTTTACACTCTTCTCCTGTATCCAGGTGCTCAATTCGTACACTCACATTTGGAATTACTTTGCCAGTACTTCCAGGCCTGTTATATTCATGAGAATTGACAGAAACCACAGGAGAAGTTTCAGTAGCTCCATACCCTTCCAGCAGGGTGACACCATGTTTTTTCATGAAGCCATCACGAAGGGCATCGGGACATTTATCTGCGCCGGCCACCATCACCCGCAGAGATTTATAATCACCAGGTTCCGATTTTTTAAGATATCCCCAGAAAAAGCTGGGTGTTCCCACCATAATGGTTGGCTTTTCATCCCGCGCGATGTCACTGATGGTTTGGAAATCGGTTGGATTTGCATAGGTGACCATGGTCATCCCTCTTACAAAAGTGACCCAGAGATTCACCGTCAGCCCAAATATATGAAAGAAGACCAGGTTGGCCAGAATCACATCTGTTTCATAGATGCCGACATAGTCACAGAAGTTCTCTATGTTAGATACCAGGTTCCGATGGGTAAGCTGCACCACCTTTGGATCTTTTTCACTGCCACTTGTAAAGAGGATGGCGACGTTGTCGTCTTCCTCGCCCTTATGAATGGAATTAAGGATCATTCCAACCGGGAGCTTAGTTTTCAAAGCAGCCTTTAACTTGTCTCCCGTGGTCACGCTTTTCATAATATCCTCAATCAATACCATCCCGTCGATAACCGGACAATTGATCTTCTCCAGCAATGCTTTGGATGTGATTATGGTTTTAAAGTTGCACTTCTCCTGTGCATATTTAGCGTTGTTTTCAGCACCCGTAGAGTAGTTGATCATTACAGGAACCCTGCCGCTCATCAACGCCCCCACTGTAGCCAGTGCACATCCGGCTGAGGTAGGAATCATGATGCCAATGTATCCTTCATCATATTTTTGGAACTTTTTAGACATGATAAGTGCACCAATCAGCGCTCTGCCATAGGTGACATTGCTTTTGGTTGTTTTGTCTTTAATGGCAAACTTCTTAGAGTGCTTTTTGGCCATCCTGACAAACTGTTGATGAAGTAGCATAATGTGTAAGTTTAGATTTAAAAGGGTAATTTAGTTGGATAAATATAAGAAATTGAGCGAATCTTGAACTTATATCTAAAACATATTAAAATACTGGCAGTTATCTTCTTTGTCATATCCGTAAATATGCTGTTTGGACAGGAGAGAGGAGTGGTCAGCGGGGTTGTTTTGGATGCGGCCACTGGAAATCCCATGTTGGCGGTAAATATAAGTGCCGACCGCCGCACGGGAACCAGTTCTGATGCCCATGGGAAATTTGTTCTGGATTTAACTATTGGAGCTCATACCATTGAATTTTTTTATGTAGGATATGAAATGGTACGTGAAGATGTAAAGGTTACAGCTGAAGGCCAGACCTACCTTGAGGTTCGGTTAAAGGTAAAGAGAAGGATGCTGGATGAGGTGGTGGTGAGCGCTGGGAAATATGAGCAGAAAATTTCTGATGTAACAGTCTCCCTTGAGGTTATCAAACCACATCAACTCTCAAATCAAAACATTACTTCATTGGATATGATTCTTGAGAGAACCTCTGGAATCAGTATTCTGGATGGTCAACCCAGCATAAGGGGAGGAAGTGGTTTTAGTTATGGTGTGGGAAGCAGGGTATTGATGCTTGTGGACGATTTGCCCATGATCTCGGCCGATGCGGGCGACATAAAGTGGGACTACATGCCTGTTGAGAATCTGAACCAGATTGAGGTGATAAAAGGAGCCTCATCAGTTTTGTATGGATCATCAGCCTTGAACGGGGCCATCAACCTGCGTACCCGGTTCCCTGGCAATGAACCTCAGACGGAGATAACTATTTTTGGTGGAGTCTATATGGACCCCAGAAGAAAAGAGATGGTCTGGTGGGACCGTAATCCTTTGATGAGAGGTGTATCAGCTTCACATTCCAGAAAAATAGGGAACCTGGACCTTACAGTGGGAGGCAACTATTTTAAAGATGAAGGCTATCGAACTGGTGACTTTCAGCACAGGATCAGGGGCAACCTTGGATTGCGCTACCGGTTTAAAAAGATAGAGCGACTTTCGGCAGGGATTTCCATCAGTGGAATGTATGTCGATCAAGCTGACTTCCTGCTGTGGCAGGATGCCGATTCGGGGGTCTATATTCAGAATCCCTCCACAGTGATACAACTTACCGGGCACAGGTATAACCTTGATCCCTATATAGAATACTTTACCAAAAGCGGAGATAAACACACATTAAAAACCAGGCTCTACAGTGTGGGGAATGCCACATTGGATGTATCCAAAAATAGTTTTTCAAAACTCTGGTATGGTGAGTACAGGTATCTGAAGAAATTCGGTACCAGAACCAACTGGACCAGCGGTATGTCTTTTACACGAAATACAATCCTGGCTAATTTTTTTAATGATCATAAAAGTTCAAACTCAGCCGTCTATACACAACTAGATGCGCAGGTTATTAACCGGTTGAAGGTCTCTACAGGAGTGCGGTGGGAGCTAAATTCTTTGAATGGAGAATTCTTTTACTCTCTGCCGGTATTGCGTGCCGGTTTGAATTATCAGGCAGGGAAGGCCACATTCTTAAGAACATCATTTGGACAGGGATACCGGTTTCCTTCTATAGCCGAGAAATTCGCTGCTTCCGAGTTTGCGGGGCTCCATATCTTTGCCAATCCCGATTTGGAACCAGAGCGTGGCTGGAGTGCTGAGCTGGGTGTTAAGCAGGGGTTCACTGTGGGTAGCTGGATAGGCTTTGCAGACCTGGCCCTGTTCTGGACAGAGTATGAGAACATGATCGAATATACATTTGGTGCATACCCCCCCGATTCTGTTGAAATACCTGGTATCGAGGATGTAGGTTTCAAGGCACTGAATATTGGGAATGCCCGGATCAATGGAGTTGAATTCACCTTTAATGGAATGGGAACGATTGGACGGGCAGGCTTGAGTTTCACTGGAGGATATACCTTTATGAATCCGGTGGATCCCTCAGTCATTGAAGAGACAGGGAGAGATGAGGATGAGTCCTATATCCTGAAATACAGGCGACGTCATCTGTTTAAGGCGGATGTGGAGGCGGAGATATGGAAACTATTTGCAGGAATAAACCTTCAATACAACTCCAGAATGATCAATGTAGATGAGGTCTTTATTGATGAGTTTCTTGGGGATATGTTACAACCGGGTTTTCCGGACTACTGGTATGAGAATTCAGGTGGGTATACCCTGATCGATTTTAGATTGGGGTGGAACATTACCCATATGTTCAGAATTAATACCATCCTGAAGAATGCGTTTAATGTGGAATTTCTGGGCAGACCCGGAGATATCGGTCCCCCCAGAAACTTGACCCTTCAGGCAAAGATTACCTTCTGAATCCTATTTTGTTTTAATAAATTTTCCGGTAAACAGTTCAGAATTGTTTGTGACGCGATAGAAGTAGGTGCCCGGATTCAGTGAACTTCCATTGAAATAGAAATAGTTTTCTCCTGGAGAAGCCCCTTGAAGCTCTTCATGCATTAATTCTCCTAAAATGTTGTAAACCTGAAGTTTGACATGGTCGTCAAATGGAGTATAGAATCCGAGTCTGGTGGATTCAGAGAAAGGATTTGGTGCATTTTGGTATACTTGAAATTCGTGGATCTTGTATGGATCTAATCCCGCAGTCTCATTGACTGTCAAAACCACAGAGCTGGAATCAATGAACTGTCCGGCTTTAACGATCAGGTCTTGGGTAAAATATATATAAGCGCTGACATAGATGGCAAGGTTATAGTCTCCGGATTTTGTTGGGGTCCCGGTGACCTGGATGCAATAAGCTGAATCGGGATAAAAGATTTCGGCGTTGGGATAATAGTCCACACCTGGAGGAAGATTTAATACTGAATCCACAGTGATGTACGCCAGTCTAACCTGAATATCCGCCACAGAGGCAGTATCGGGTGCTATTACCGTGATTACTTCGTCGTAAAGTTCATTCACCACAGCATCGGGAAGATTTGCAGGACAAATCTGACCAGGATCGCCAGTATCCTTACAGTTGGCGGTATCTGGTTCACATTGTGCAGTTAGCTCAACCATTGCAAAAATGACTATCGCCAGTAAGGCAAGAAACCTGTTTGTATATTTCATAGCTTCACATATACGGTTTATACAAATATAACTGCAATTCTAAGGATTGTCAATTTTTCATATACATATTCAATTTAATATCATTTTTGAAGCGAAATCTCTATCTTTGCTGCTTGTTTTAAACTAACCACATTAATATTAGAGTTATGACGAATATTTTTGGACTATTTTGGTTGCTGCCACTGATCGCTGTTGTGGCACTTGCTTTTGCCTGGTACTTCTTCAAGAATATGATGAAGAATTCAGAAGGGACCGACCGGATGAAGGAGATTGCACAATATGTGCGTGAAGGTTCCATGGCTTACCTGAAGCGCCAGTACAGGGTTGTGGGATTCGTATTTGGTGTTTTACTGCTTATCCTGATTGGCCTGGCCTACCTGGGCGTTCAGAATCCATTTGTACCCCTAGCATTCCTTACCGGTGGTTTTTTCTCCGGTCTTTGCGGTTTCCTTGGTATGAAGACCGCAACCTTTGCTTCTGCCAGAACTGCGCATGGAGCTTCTCAGTCCCTGAATAAAGGACTGCAGGTGGCATTTCGCAGTGGTGCGGTAATGGGACTGGTTGTTGTGGGATTTGGACTGCTGGATATCACCGGATGGTTCTGGATCCTGAACAAGTTTGTTTTCTCTCCCGAAAATATGGAAAACGGACTGCATTGGGCAGGTCTTACCCTCGTACATGCAGGGACCACCCCTCATGAGAAACTTATTGAAATTACAGCAGTGATGCTTACTTTCGGTATGGGTGCATCCACTCAGGCCCTATTTGCCCGTGTGGGTGGTGGCATCTTCACCAAGGCAGCCGATGTGGGTGCCGACCTGGTTGGTAAAGTGGAAGCTGGTATTCCCGAGGATGATCCGCGTAATCCTGCTACCATTGCCGATAACGTAGGTGATAATGTTGGAGATGTGGCCGGTATGGGTGCCGACCTCTATGAATCTTATGCAGGTTCGATTCTGGCTACTGCCGCACTTGGTGCTGCACTACCTGCACTGAGAGGCGATCCTGAGGCACAGGGAATGGCTGTTGTGGCACCGATGATCGTTGCTGGTGTTGGTATCATTCTTTCTATAGCAGGTATTTTTATGGTACGTGCTAAAGAATCTGCCACCCAGAAGAACCTTCTCCATGCATTGCTGCTGGGAACAGGAGGAAGCTCTGTGCTGATCCTGATTGTCATGGCCATTATGGCCTCACAGGGATGGGTCTCCTGGGGGATCTTTGGTGCTGTGGTTACAGGTCTTTCTGCCGGTGTGATTATCGGACAGGGGACAGAGCTCTTTACATCGGATGAGTATAAAGCCACTAAAGGTATTGCTGCCGCGACCAAACAGGGACCAGCTACCACCATTATTGATGGAATGGCCGTGGGGATGTATTCCACATGGATTCCTGTTCTAGTTATCGCACTTGCCATCATTGGTGCCTATGGATTTTCAGGTGGATTTTCTGATTTTGCTCAAGGTGTTTATGGAATTGGATTTGCAGCTGTAGGAATGCTCTCTACACTGGGAATAACACTTGCTACTGACGCATTCGGACCCATTGCTGATAACGCAGGCGGGAATGCTGAAATGGCTGAATTGCCACCAGAGGTTCGGGAAAGAACGGACGCACTGGATATGCTTGGAAATACTACTGCTGCCACCGGTAAAGGTTTTGCCATTGGTTCAGCTGCCCTTACCGCCATGGCACTGCTAGCTGCCTATATGGAAGAGGTAAGGCTCTGGCTTGGTAAGATTGCCGATAAGGCTGGCGAAGGCATCAAGCAGGTAGGTGATACTATTTTCTATACCGATACTGCTCCTGCAGCAGTTGACGGGATGAATGTGGTTGAACTGAGCACTGCAACCATTGATGATTTTGTGACTGCCTATAACCTCTCCATTTTTAATCCCATATTATTGGGTGGTATTTTTATAGGTGCCATGATGGCTTTTGTATTTTGTGCCATGACTATGAAGGCCGTTGGACGAGCTGCCGGAGCAATGGTTGACGAGGTGCGCAGGCAGTTTCGCGAAATCCCAGGAATAATGGAAGGCAAAGCAACTCCCGAGTATGCCAAATGTGTAGAGATTTCCACCAAAGGTGCTCAAAAGGAGATGTTGGTGCCTTCGATACTGGCCATTGCTGTTCCCGTAATTATTGGTTTGCTACTGGGTGTTGCGGGTGTTGTTGGTCTTCTTGTTGGAGGTCTAACCACTGGATTTACACTGGCAGTGATGCTGAATAATGCAGGAGGTGCCTGGGATAACGCCAAGAAGTATATTGAAAAAGGTAACTACGGAGGAAAAGGAAGTGAAGCTCACAAGGCAGCGGTTGTTGGTGATACCGTTGGTGATCCTTTCAAAGACACTTCAGGACCTTCACTGAATATCCTCATCAAGCTGATGACCATGGTTTCTGTTGTAATGGCAGGATTAACTGTAGCGATGGGATTGTTTAGCTAGGGTGTTAGTATATAAACGCCAACTACAGCGTTACTCTTGTTTTAAAAACCAGTCGTTTACATCAGTAAACTCCTGATTTCTAAAACAGCGAAAGCCTTGTATTTGGCGTTTATATGCTGACATTACATTTCTTCAGAGTTTACCCAGTCCTTTCCTTTTTTTTGCATATTTATTGCCCGTCTCTTCAGGTGGACTTATCGTGATAGTAATAGAGGTCTTCGTATGCTATCCTGCTTGCGTACAGCTTCATTGTAAGCTTTGTTTTAACTCTTTACCCGAATTTGTCAGCCGGTATTTTTGTTTTGGATGATTAGGATGCTCCGGGTGGGTATATTCCAGTAATTCTTGTTTTATTGCTGGCATTAAATAGTTAGTAATAAAATTTCCCCTGTGACTTAAATTCATGGCATTCATAATTTCAGTTCTTTTCATTTCTCCTTCCATAACCGGTATGATTAAACTGATAAACTCATTAATTTCCATGGCAGGGTCCCCGGTAGCTTGTCCGGTAGCTTGTCCGGTACTGACATGGGTCTGGCCAGGAGCGGATTTGCCGGAATTGAGGGATGCCTTTTCTTAAGTTTTTCAACCGTCCAGCCGGGAGGTAGAGAACCCGGATTCCAGATTTCAAGCCGGTCATTAAAAAGCATTACCTGAACACTGCCATTGCTGGTGTAATCGCTGTGAGCCACGGCATTCACTATGGCTTCAGCAACAATTTCTTTCGGTATTTCATATCCTCCGGGTATCTGTACCTGCTTTTCTCTGGTACCAAGGCTGTAATCGAGTTTCGATAGTACAAAATCAACAGCCTGATCGACCAGTTCAAATACATCGCCTTTATAAACTTTGTAGGATGGAATAGGTTTGGCCCACTTCCTTCAAGTAAACCGCATCGACACTGCGGTCAATGGCAGGGAGCAATTCAAATAAAAAAGGTTCGAAAAATTTGCCCAGTAGAGGGTCTGATAATAAATACTCATTCAGGGCCATGCGTTCATGTTTGAACTCAGCTTGAACACTACTTATGAATATTTTTATTTTTCTCATCCGAGCCGGAATTAAGCAAACAACGTACAAAGATTTATCCTTGCGTACAGCTTCATTATAATAAGTTACGAAATTTTTCACAGTGGGATTGCAGAAATACACCAACCAAAACAATATCCTGAAGATTCTGGGTATTGTAGTACCTTTTTACATTGCTATTGCTTGATGATGGATCCCTGATCAGGTAGGTATTTCTTCAATTGAAACTCTGATCCATCAAAAACCCCGTAAGTAAAATTGCCGATCCAATCACCAAGGCAGATGACCCGGCTTTTCTCTGCAATTTGTATATCATAGGGAATGTGCCGGTGGCCAAATATAAAATATTCAATCTCTTTATTCTCCTCAATTTCTTGTCTGGCAAACTGAATCTGGTGCTCATTTTCAGCTCCCAGGAACTCCTCAAAAGCGCCATCCTTCATGCGACTCTTCTTCGACCACCATTGTGCAAATGCTGTAGATCCATTGGGGTGTATCCGGGCATATAGCCACTGCATAAGCCGGTTTTTAAAGATCTTCTGCAGTATCCTATAGGATAAATCGCCCTTGTGTAAACCATCTCCGTGACCCAGCAGGAACAGGTGGTTATTCCATGTTTTTAACAGGGATTCCCGGTGGATCTCCAAACCAATCTCTGATATCAGATAGTTAAAAACCCAAATATCATGGTTTCCCGGAATCAAGTGGAGCTTTACTCCCTGATCACTTAGTGAAGCAAGTTTACCCAGGAATCTGGTAAATCCCCTTGGCACCACCTTGCTGTACTCGAACCAGTAATCAAACATATCCCCAAGCATCCATAGCTCACTTGCATCTGTACTTATTTCATCAAGCCATTGTACAACCAGTTTTTCCCGCCGGAGGCTCTTCTCCTTGGGAAACATGCCCAGATGCAAATCTGATATGAAGTATATACGTTGGTTATCAGGCATTTTGACTTAAATAAGGTTGTCAAGCCAGGTATCCAGGGTCCTTCCAAACAGGTTTTTTGCCACAATATCACCCTCCCTGTTAATCAGAAAAGTGGTAGGCAATGCAGAGACATTGTAGAGGAGGCTGGCCCTTGATTCCGGGAAAGAGAGTTCAGATACATTGATCCACTCAAATTCGTTGAAATCAATGGCACTTATCCAGTCTATTTTATTGTTGTCAAGGGAGACCGCATAGATTTCGAAACCTGAGCTATGATACTTTTTATAGGTGGATTGAAATTGAAGCAGAGCATTGATGCTCTCTGCACTCCGAGATGCCCAGAAGGTGACCATGATTACCTTTCCTCTTAGTGCTGAAAGGCTTATTTCAACACCCTCCCTGTCTGGAATGGAAAGTTCCAGGAATCCGGATTCCTCATCAGCCATATCCAGCAATTGATTCAAATGCATGGCTTCCTGATAGGCGGCTTCTCTTTGTTGGATATCGGCCCGAAGCGATTTTGTGAGTGAAGAGTTAGGATAGATTTGTTCCAGCGAATCAGCAACCGTTTTAAAATATTGCAGGTCACTTTCAGAACCCAGTATTAGGTTTTGCTCATCGTATCTCTGGTATAGGGCATATACACTGGAGAGTGAGGTCATGTGTTCGACCAGGTATTTAATGGTGAATCTTTTCTGTTTAATAATTGTCTGTGCATATGCACTTCGGATCAGGTCCATCTGGGGATTTTCAGGATCCTCAATTGAGTCCACAACCAATAACAGAGAATCAAGCTCGTGTCTGGTCTGGTTAAGATGGTACACCAGCGACCTGATTCCCTCCGATTCGTCAGAACCCTCCAGTTGATAACCGGTTCCAAAGGAGTCGTGGGAAGTTTTTAAATTGATGTCATCACCAGGTGACAACAACAGGTTAATTAAATCGCCCGCCTGGGTCTTAACCACAAAGAGTTCTGCTTCGTCCAGTTTTGTCTTAAAGGAAAATGAATCATCCTTTTTTATAATTATAGAATCAGTTACTGTTGTTCGGTTTACATCCAGCCTTTCAAGGGTAAGCGTTTTTTCTGCGCCACCCGAAACAATGCCTCTGATTTCCACTTTATTGCTGCTACAGGCAAATCCTGCAACCATCATGATCATTACAATCGTACCCTGTATCCCTCTGTTCATCTTAATATGTGAAAATAAGTTCAAGTTCTTTTAATAATTCATCTCCAAAAAGATTCGTTTCCATGATCCTTCCTTTTGGATCAATTAATAACGTAAACGGAATTCTGTCCACGTGGTAAAGATCAACTACCGGGGTGTCCCATCTTTTAAGGTCACTTACATGATTCCACTTCAATTGATCCTTCTTAATGGCATCTAGCCAGACCTGGCGGTTGTCATCCAGAGATACCTGAAGGATTTTCAGATTCCGATCTCCATAAGTATCCAGAGCTTTGTGCAATGCAGGATTCTCTTCCCGGCTTAATTGACTCCAGCCAGCCCAGAAATTTAACAGAACGTAGTTGCCACTAAGATCAGAAAGAGCCAGCTCTTCCCCATCTGGGCGTGAAGATACAAAATCGGGAGCGATCTTTCCTTTTTGAAGTTTCTCTAAGGGGTGCTTTTCATCTATTTGCCGCTTAGATTCGGTCACCTGTGCATGCAATAGCTGCACTGCCTCGAAATCGCTGTAATTGACCATAAGCACCGAATCCACGAAACTGTATACATATAGGTCCTCTCCTGGATCAAATACCGGGAGGCCTTGGCCATAAAGGTTATACAGTGCCACCAGTATAGCCAGGGAACCTTTATTTTCTTCAATGTACTGTAGGGAATAGGCTCTGAATTGAGCTGTTATGGAGTCAAATTGCCTGTCAAACTCCAGCTTCATCACCGGATAGTCGGGCGAAGTAACATACTCCATGTTTTTCCTGGTGATCTCACCCAGGGCCTCTAAGGTTCGCTTATGTTCAATGTTAAGGGTAAGTAGCAGATCTGAACCTGGAGAGCCCTTCACATTGTAACCGCCCAATTGTTCACTGGAGCCCACAAACTCAACAGATTCACCAGGTTCCATTAGCAGCGTTATGTACTCCGATTTCCCAAATCGAAGCACATAAAATGCAGTGTGATCCGTCACAAAGGATATATCGAAAGCTCCCGTTGCATCGCATATTGCGGTATCGAGAGGTATATATTCCCGGGCACCCATCTCTTCAATGATTATCTCCTCACCTGAGCAACCTTTAATTACACCCTTTAGTTGCAGTTGAAGTTCATTACTGACGGCACCCTCATCAATGGATCTGGTTCGATTGCAACTCACTGAAGTATAGAGAATGAACGTTATCAGGAACAGGGTGATCAGGGTTCGCATTTTCGAATAATTTGACTGTAAAAATAATAAGAATGCAATATGTGATAATTAGTTTCTAAATTTGCACAATAACACTGAACTTCTGCTACTCTTCTTTGTTAAGCATTAACGATTTTTTATGCCAGATAGCTGGTCATTGGGGTCTGATAATAAAAGAACGTTAAAAAAGATTGAATATAGATATTTTTGCAACCTGTTTTTTGTATTTTACAACTTAATTCCCCTATAAATGAGTTACCTGAAGTTTGAAAAATCCGAACTGGTTAACCTGGAATATTCCCTGTCCAGGGAGCTGATCAGATCAAACCGTGCAGGTTCTTATGCATCAACTTCCATTATTGGATGCAATACAAGGAAATACCATGGCCTGCTTGTTTGTCCGCTTGAAGAGATGGATGGCGAACACCATGTGTTGTTGTCGACCCTGGATGCAACGGTCATTCAGCACGAGAAGGAATTTAACCTGGGGATACATAAATATGAAGGGGATAACTACCTGCCCAAGGGACACAAGTATGTTCGGGACTTTGATGCTACCAGAGGGTCGTATCTAATATACAGGGTAGGAGGAGTGGTCCTTTCCAGGGAGATCCTGTTGGTTTCAAAAGCTGAACAGGTACTTGTAAAATATACGCTGATAGAGGCCCATTCAGATACCACCTTAAGATTGAAGCCATTTTTGGCTTTTCGAAATTACCATGCTTTGAGTGAGTCTAACCTCTACGCCAATACCCGGTATGGAAAGGTTAAGAATGGAATAATATCGAGGCTTTATGAAGGATATCCAAACCTCTATATGCAGTGTTCCGTCCCGGCCGAATTTGTTCCGGTGCCTGACTGGTATTATAACGTGGAGTACATGGAGGAGCAGAAGCGGGGATACGAATATAAGGAGGATCTTTATGTGCCCGGATACTTCGAAATGCCAATCAAAAAGGGAGAATCAGTGGTTTTCTCTGCTTCCACTTCTGAGATTAATCCGGATGGGCTCAAGCGTAAATACAGCTCCGAAATCAATCATAGGATTCCAAGGGATAGTTACCACAATTGCCTGTTGAATGCAGCACAGCAGTTTATTATTCGAAAAAAGGAAACTACCGAGATTAAAGCCGGATTCCCATGGTCGGGAACCTGGGGGAGAGATACCTTTATGTCACTTCCCGGTCTCACCCTGACAACCGGGGATCTTCCCACTGCCAGGAAAGTTATCGATACAATGGTATCCCGATTGAAAGACGGATTGTTTCCCAATACAATTTATAAGGGGGTACCCGTCTATAATTCGGCCGATGTGTCTTTATGGTTTGTTTGGGCCTTACAGCAGTATGCAATGTATGATCCCGATTTTGATATATGGAAAAAATACGGAAAAGTGATCAAAGCCGTACTTGAATCCTATAGAGATGGGAGTTCAGGGATAGTGCATATGATGGATAATGGATTGGTCCATGCTTCTCAGGAGGGAGCTGCGCTTACCTGGATGGATGCAATGGTTGAAGGCGTACCTGTTACACCGCGCAATGGGTCGCCGGTTGAGATAAATGCCCTATGGTATAATGCAGTTTGCCAGGCTCTGGAATGGGTATCAGACAGGGATAAGTCATTCCATAAGAAATGGGGAGAACTGCCGGAACTTATCGGCAATTCATTTATCGAGCAGTTTTGGAGTGAGGAGAAGGGATATCTGGCCGATTATATCAATGGATCATTTAAAGACTTATCTGTCAGACCCAGCCAGGTATTAGCTGTGGCAGTCGATCACTCACCACTTACCCTGGAGATGAAAAAGTCTATCCTGGATGTGATTGAAAGTGAGCTGCTTACATCGCGAGGACTAAGAAGCCTGTCCCCAAAGAATGAAGCTTATAAAGGAAGTTTGGAAGGAGACCAGGAGAAACGCGACAGGGCCTATCACCAGGGTGCTGCCTGGCCATGGTTGCTGGAGCATTTTGTGAAGGGTTACCTTGAAGTGCATAAAAAAACTGGACAGAATTTGGTTATCAGGATACATGAGGGATTTGAGGATGATTTGAGCAATTGGGGAATAGGAAGTATTTCAGAAGTTTATGATGGCAATCCACCCCATATGGATCGTGGTGCTATTTCACAGGCCTCCGGAATTGCCGCGTTGTTAAGAATTGGTGAAATGATAGAAAGCTTTAATTAATATTTCAATAGCACTACGGTATGAGGGTACTGATGTTCGGGTGGGAATTTCCACCACATATTTCCGGAGGATTAGGGACCGCCTGTTACGGATTAACCCGTGGCATGTCCTCTATCCCAAATCTGGAGATCTTGTTTGTGGTTCCTAAAGCTCATGGTGATGAAGATCAGAGCCGGATTCGGCTACTTGGTGCTGGAGATGTATCTGTCGATATCAGAAGGGTGAAGGAGAAGCAGTACCTGAAAGACCTGTCATACATCGAAATTAATTCGAACCTGGTTCCATATACCTCTCCAGAGGAGTATGAGAAACTTGTCAATAAAGCTGAACATTTTGGGAAGCGATTTGTAGAGACAACCATGGGTGGGAAACTTAGTTTCACCGGCACCTATGGCAAGAATCTCTATGAAGAGATTGCCAATTATGCTGTAGTGGCCGGCGAGATTGCTCAGAAGGAGGACTTTGATGTTATTCATTCACACGATTGGCTCACCTATCCGGCAGGCATAGCTGCGAAAAGAGCCTCCGGAAAACCGCTGGTGATCCATGTGCATGCCACCGATTTTGATCGCAGCGGTGGAAAGGTTAATCCCACAGTGTTCGAGATTGAGAAGACCGGCATGCATTTGGCCGATAAGATAATTGCTGTCAGCAACCTGACCCGGAATACGGTGATTCAAAAGTATGGGATCCATCCGGATAAGGTCGTAACAGTTTATAATGCAGTTGATCCCATAACTGATCATGAGAAAGTGAAATTAAAAAGAGGCATTGACGATCAGGTGGTCACTTTCCTTGGCAGAGTTACCCTGCAAAAGGGACCGGAGTATTTTGTGCAGGCTGCACACAAGGTATTGCAGAAAATGGATAATGTTCGTTTTGTTATGGCTGGAAGTGGAGAGTTGCTGGAGAAGATGATTCAGTGGACGGCGGCCCTTGGTATTTCTGACAGGTTTCATTATACTGGATTTCTAAAAGGTGATGATGTTTTCAAGATGTTCTCCATCAGTGATGTATATGTGATGCCTTCTGTGTCGGAACCCTTTGGAATATCTCCGCTGGAAGCCATGCAATCCAATGTTCCCTCCATCA
>JAOZUK010000591.1 GCA_029938715.1 Bacteroidales bacterium
AAAGTAAAAAGTAGAAAATGATAGAAGAGACAAAGAGGAAACTTGATATATTGAAGGATTGGTTCGAGGGGCGGAAAGGTTCCATAGTGGCTTTTTCTGGCGGGATCGATTCTTCCCTTGTCCTGTTCCTGGCCCGGAAATGGCAGGGAAAAGAGGGTGCAATCGGGGTGATTTCAAATTCGGAAAGTTTGAAGTCAAAAGACTTTGAGTTGGCCCAATCCTTCAGTAAACAGTTTGATATACATATGGAGGTGATTGTGACCAGGGAGCTGGAGGATGACCGCTATAATGAGAATCCCATCGACAGGTGTTTTTTTTGCAAGGAACATCTCTATAGCGATCTGCAGGGGATCAGTGAGAAATATCCTGGATTTCCGGTACTCAATGGAACCAATGCCGATGACTACACAGATTATCGACCGGGATTAAAAGCTGCAACGAAATACGAAGTCCTCTCTCCACTGGCCGATTGTAAAATAAGCAAGGAGGAGATCAGAGAGATCGCCAGGCATTACAAATTGCCCAACTGGGATAAGCCGGCAAGCCCGTGCCTGAGTTCCAGAATTCCATACAACCACAAGATCACACAGAAAAAACTGGGAGAGATCGAACAGGCCGAGGATATACTGAACACATTCGGATTTAATGATGTAAGGGTAAGGCATTACGGCGATCATGGAAAAATTGAAGTCCCTAAAGAAGACCTGCAGAAGCTTTTGGAGGTGAAGGCAAAGGTAGTGGACCAGATCAAGGAGATCGGATTTGAAGAGGTGGTGATTGATGAAGAGGGTCTGGTATCGGGAAAAATGAACAGGGTTATTAGTAAATAGTGCTGAGTACTCAGTGGATAGTGCTCAGTACTTAGTGGGTAGTAAAAAAGTTAAAATTGAGCTATAGATGAAGGTATTGTATTACGATTGTTTTGCGGGAATCAGTGGGGATATGAATCTGGGTGCGCTGGTGGACCTGGGGGTGGATCCCGGATACCTGGAGGGGGAGCTGGGGAAACTGAATATTGAGGGGTTTCACCTGGAGGTAAAGCCGGATATGCGCAAGGGAATCAGCGGTACAAAAGTGACAGTGGTCATTGAGAGCCAGGAGAATGAACAGCACAGGCATTTGCGCCATATTGAGGAGTTGATAAATGAAAGCTCCCTTTCTGATAGAATCAAACAAAAGTCTTTGGCCATCTTTGATAAGGTGGCTGTAGCTGAAGCGAAAGTACACAACATATCCAAAGAGAAGGTGCATTTTCATGAAGTGGGGGCCCTTGATTCAATTGCGGACATTGTAGGTGCAGCCATTTGCCAGGAATATTTGGAGGTGGACGAAATTCGCTCCTCCCCGGTTCAGCTTGGGGGCGGATTTGTTAAGTGTGCACACGGAATGATGCCTGTTCCGGCCCCGGCAACTGCTGAAATAGTGGTGGATATGCCTGTTAAGACCGGATTGGTGGATTATGAAGCCACTACTCCAACTGGGGCTGCCATTTTAGCAGCCACCGTGGATCAATTTGTTTCAGAGCTGGACTTATCAATTACTAAGACCGGTTATGGTGTGGGGCAAAAGGATGGGGAAATTCCCAATGTACTCAGGGTATACCTTGGGGAAAGTGAGGCAGCAAGGACAAAAGATATGAAGGTGGAAGATGCCGTGATGCTGGAGTGCAATATTGATGATATGAATCCTGAATGGTATACGCATATATCGGACCTGCTCTTTAAGGCCGGTGCAGCGGAAGTTTATATCACTCCTGTGGTGATGAAAAAATCGAGACCGGGTCATCTTCTAAGTGTATTGTCGTCAGTGGATCATGTGGCTGTGATGAAGGATATACTGTTCAGGGAGACTGCCTCCATTGGTTTGCGGGAATATACCA
>JAOZUK010000592.1 GCA_029938715.1 Bacteroidales bacterium
CGGGGATGAACAAAGAGATGCTTTCCATAAAAGTTCAGATTGCAGAGAGATTCTATCCCCTGAAGATTAAGCGGCAGGATGAGGAGAAGATTAGAAAGGCGGCCAGGTTAATAAATGATAAGGTCCTTCAATACAAACAGAGATATACAGATAAGGATTCGCAGGACTTTATGGCAATGGCAGCACTTCAATTCGTAATAAACTTATTAGATTGCGAACAACAACAAAATGTTGTATCTTTGGAAAAGGAGTTGGGAATATTGAGTAGTGAGCTAGATGAATTATTGAAATAGGAGTAATATCGTTCTTATACATATTTAAAGAGTTACCCGCATTGTTTCTTCAATTATTTTTGAAACTCAACATTTATTACATTGGAACAAAGCTCGGGTTATAAAGAGCAGGCCAAAAATTTCGGTTCGCCGGAATACTGATACGTTCGGTCATTGGAAACTCGATATAATCTGGCAGTTCCTCCCATGCCTAATGGGGTTTTATAAAGTTTTGAGGAGATATGCGGGTTTTTTTATTGTCTAAAATGAACAAACTATGGAACTGTTAACACAAGCATTGGTGCTGCAGTCGACCATGGTCACGTATCTTGCAATAGGCGGAGCTTCTTTGCTAGTAGGTACAGGAGTCGCATTTTTTATTATGACGACAGTCGCTAAGAAAAAAAGCGGCAACCTGATCAAAGAAGCGGAAGTAGAGGCTGAGATGATTAAGCAGCAAAAGATACTGCAGGCCAAGGAGAGATTCCTTCAGTTAAAAGAGGAACACGAAAAGCTCATTAATGAGAAAAATAGTAAACTGAATCAAAGAGAGAATGAGGTTAAACAGAAAGAGTTCTCTATTACCCAAAAGCATGAAGATGTGGAGCGGAAGAAGAATGAGATGGAGTCCATTCGAAATAACCTCAATGTTCAGTTAGAGATTGTAGAAAAGAAAAAGGAGGAACTAGAGCGGTCGCACCGCATGCAGGTAGAGCAGCTGGAGACTATTTCCGGTCTGTCGGCAGAGGAGGCAAAGGAACAAATAGTTGAATCCCTTAAAGAAGAGGCCAAAACCGAGGCCATGTCACTCATTAATGAAATCGTTGATGAGGCGAAAATGACCGCCAATAAGGATGCCAAAAATATAGTAATCAAAACCATCCAAAGGGTGGCCAGCGAAACGGCCATTGAGAATGCGGTGACTGTATTTCATATTGAGTCTGACGAACTGAAGGGCCGGATCATTGGCCGTGAGGGACGTAACATTCGTGCACTGGAGGCAGCCACAGGGGTAGAGGTAATTGTGGATGATACACCCGAAGCAATTATTCTATCTGCTTTTGATCCGGTAAGAAGGGAAGTAGCCAGACTTTCGCTCCATCAGTTGGTTACAGATGGACGCATTCATCCTGCCAGGATTGAAGAGGTTGTAGCAAAAACCAAGAGGCAAATAGAGGAGGAGATCATTGAAGTAGGGAAACGCACTGCCATAGATCTGGGTATTCATGGACTGCATCCCGAACTCACCAGGATGGTTGGTAAGATGAAATACCGTTCATCTTATGGTCAGAATCTTTTGCAACACTCCCGCGAAGTAGCAAATCTTTGTGCCATTATGGCTACTGAGCTTGGACTAAATGCCAAGCTGGCCAGAAGAGCTGGATTATTACACGATATTGGGAAAGTTCCCGATGATGAGCCGGAAATTCCACATGCAGTATTTGGAATGAAACTGGCTGAAAAATACAAGGAAAAAGCTGAAATATGTAATGCCATTGGATCTCACCATGACGAAGTTGAAATGACTACTTTGCTTGCACCTATTGTGCAGGTTTGTGATGCCATTTCAGGAGCACGCCCCGGAGCCAGAAGGGAAGTGGTTGA